>JAXMFM010000004.1:0-491236 GCA_046347755.1 Burkholderiales bacterium
GTGTCCTCGAACATGTGGATGAAGCCGTGCAGCTCGCGCAGGATGTCGTTCGGGATGTGCTGCGACGTGCGCGTCTCGCCGTACAGGTAGATCGGGATCTCGGCGTTCTTGAACCGGATCTCACGAATGAAGTTGCGCAGGTTCACGATCGCCGGATCGAGCTCCGGCCCCGGCGTGAACTCCTCGTCGTCGATCGACAGGATGAACGCCGACGCGCGCGACTGCTGCTGCGCGAACTGCGACAGGTCGCCGTAGCTCGTCACGCCCAGGATCTCCATCCCCTCCTTCTCGATGGCGCTGGCCAGCGCGCGGATGCCGAGGCCCGACGTGTTCTCGGAGCGGAAGTCCTCGTCGATGATGACGATGGGAAAGCGGAACTTCATGGGATCTTTCTCGCCTTTCGGGCGGGCGCGGCAACAAAGGAAATGGGGCGCATTGTGCGCCCCCGCGCGACGAATGTGGGGCCGGCGGCCGGGAAAGTCCAGCGATCGCCGGCAAAGCTTTGCGCCGCCGCAACAGACCGGCGCCGTGACCGGGAGTTCCCGTCAGGCGTTCATGGCGACGATGGCCGCCGCCCAGCCCAGCAGGCCGGCGCCGAGCGGCGTCCGCAGCCGCCGGCCCCACGGCAGGTTCTTCTCGGCGGCCATCACGGCGGCCAGCACCAGCATCCAGCCGACGCTGCCGGTGCCGACGACGAACATCACGAGCATCAGCGCCCAGCAGCAGCCGACGCAGAACAGGCCGTGGTCCACGCCCAGCCGCCACGCCTCGCGGCCGGGCGCGATGCCGTGCCAGCGCGACGCGACGAACGCGAACGGCGACTGGCACTGTTCGAGGCAACGATACTTGAGCGCGCTGAACTGGAACGCGCCGGCGCCGGCCAGCACCGCGGCGCCCAGCACCCAGCCGTGGGTCTCCAGCGCCGGGAAGCGGCCGAAGGCCCACAGCACCAGCGCGTCGGCCGCGTGGGCGACGAGGCCGAACGCGAACCAGGCGGCGAAGAAGCCGGCGATCACGCGCGCCAGCAGGCCGGACGCGTCCGGGCGCCCGCCGACGATCGTCCGGAACAGCGAGAGCACCGGGTACGTCGTCGGCAGCATCATCGCGGCGATCATCAGCACCCACGCGAGCGCGTGCAGCACCGCGGGCACGACGACGAACCCTTCGGGCACCGCGCGGCACAGCGCCGCCAGCGCCGGCAGGTCCGTCCACCCCGGATGCGCCAGATAGCGGCCGTACGGGCTCGCGTTCCACGCGAAGAGCGTCGCCCACGCCAGCGCCGTCAGCAGCGCGAGCAGCGAGCCGAGCGCGAGCGGACGCTCGACCCGCCGCAGGCGGGCGCCGAAGGTCCCGGCGCCGGCCTTCGCGATGGCCGCCACCGCGCCGCCTACGCGTTGAACACGAACGTGCTCTGCAGCGCGTTGTGGCCCTTCATGTCGAGGTCGATGCCGAGCTTGGCGTTCTTCGACCGGTAGCGCGGCGACTTGCCGACGAACACCGGCGCGCCGGGCACCGTCGAGAACACGGTGTCGGCGAGCGTGGTCGTCGCGCCCGTCGCGTTCTTGTAGGGCTCGAGCTCGGCGTAGCCGACGTCGCCGATCTTGATCGTGCCGTGGCCGCCGTGGACGTCGAACGTGAGCTTCACCTTTTCCACCGAGACGACTTCGCCGACGAGCTTGGCGAGTTCCGCGACGGGTCCGCCCAGCTTGCCGGTGTAGACGCCCAGGATCGCCTGCTCCTGCGCCGGCGTGACGCTCTGGTCGAGATAGACCGCCGCCTTCCAGTTGCCCTGCAGGATGTTGCCGGGAACGTGCGCGATCATCGCGATCGTCTGTCCGGCGACGTCGACGCCGTTGATCGTCCCCTTGTCGAAATGCCACGCGACGATCGTGTCGCAGGTGCCGAAGTCCGGGTCTTCGCCGATCCAGCACGGGCACAGCACGCGGCAGTTGCAGACTTCGAGCAGGCGCCCTTCGAGGTGATATGCCATGGTCGACCTCCAAAGTGGATGAGCGGCCGCCGGGCCACGCCCGGAGGGCCGCGGGACGTCGATGCTACGCCTGCGGTGCGCCGGATGCCACCGCGAATATTCCCGTCGGTCAGCGCCGCCCGCCGGCCAGCTGGACCGAGCGCGGATGCGCGCGCAGCCGCGCCATCGCCCACACGCCCAGCGCGGGGCCGATCGCCAGCGGCATGAACGCGTAGCGCCAGCCCACCGCCGCGACCACGTACGGCGTCGCCTGGATCGTGACCAGCGTCAGCGTGAACCCGAGCGCCGTCTGCACGGTCAGCATCGTGCCGACGCGCGCGCGGTCGGCGAGCTCGGCGATCGACGCGGAGAACTGCGCCGAATCCGCGACGATGCTGATGCCCCAGACGATGCACAGCGCCGCCAGCCACCGCGGGTCGCCGCCGAACAGGAACCCGATCGTCGCCGCGCAGGTGCCCGACACCGCCATCGCGGCGATCGTGATCGTCGTGCGGCCGAGCCGGTCGGCGAGCAGCCCCGCGGCCACCGAGCCCACGCCGCCGGCCGCGATCGTCGCGAACGCCGTCAGCTTCGCCGCGGTAGAGGCTTCGGCGGGCGGCAGCACCAGCGCGAAGCTGGCAGCCAGGAAGACGCCGATCCACGCCCACATCGCGTACAGCTCCCACATGTGGCCGAGATAGCCCAGGTTGGCGAGCCGCAGCGGCACGTCGCGCCACGCGCTGAGGATCGCCTGCGGGTCGAACGGCGGCGACGGCGCGAAGTTGGGGCCGATGCCGGCGAAGCCGATCGCCATCGCCGCGTACAGCGCAGATGCCGACGACACGGCCACCGGAATGCGCCAGTCGAAGCCGCCCATCGCGTTGAACAGGTGCGGCAGCGCCGAGCCCAGCGTCAGCGCGCCGACCAGGATGCCGACCATCAGCCCCATGTCGCCCTTCGCCCACGTCGACGCGAGCTTCATGCCGACCGGGTAGACGCCGGCCAGCGCGACGCCGGTGACGAAGCGCAGCAGCGGCATGGCCGCGGCGGTCGGGTCGACGACCAGCAGCAGGCCGTTCGCCGCCGCGCCTGCCAGCGTGCAGCCGGCGAACAGGCGGCGCGGATCGACGCGGTCGGGAAGACCGAAGAACGCGCTGACGAGGCAGCCGACGACGAAACCCAGCTGGACGCCGCCGGTCAGCGCCGCCTGCGCGAAGCCCGACAGCCGGTACTCGGCGGCCAGCGCCGGCACGACCGCGGACGCCGAGAACCACAGCGCGAGCGCCGCGACCTGGCAGAACGCGATGATCGTGACCGACGCGAATTTGGTGGTGGCCGCAGCCAAGGGTCCCCCAATGGCGATACGCCGGTGCTCAGATCTTTGGAAGCGTGACGCCCTGCTGCCCCTGGTACTTGCCGCCCCGGTCCTTGTACGAGGTCTCGCAGACCTCGTCCGACTCGAAGAAGATCACCTGCGCGACGCCTTCGTTCGCATAGATCTTGGCGGGCAGCGGCGTGGTGTTCGAGAACTCGAGCGTCACGTGCCCCGCCCACTCGGGCTCGAGCGGCGTCACGTTCACGATGATGCCGCAGCGCGCGTACGTGCTCTTGCCCAGGCAGACGACGAGCACGTTCCGCGGGATGCGGAAGTACTCGACGGTCCTCGCCAGTGCAAACGAGTTGGGCGGGATGATGCAGACGTCGCCCTCGAAGTCGACGAACGAGCCGGCGTCGAACGCCTTCGGGTCGACGATCGTCGAGTTGATGTTCGTGAAGATCTTGAATTCGCGCGAGCAGCGGATGTCGTAGCCGTAGCTCGACGTTCCGTACGAGACGATGCGCCGGCCGTCGACCTCGCGCACCTGGCCCGGCTCGAACGGCTCGATCATCCCGGTGGCCTTGGCCATCCGCCGGATCCACTTGTCGGATTTGATCATCGCGCGGCCCGCTACGTGTCCTTCTGCACGACGATGTTCGGGAATCGCGTCGAGAAATCGGCGGCCTTCTCGGCGACCGAGATCGCGACCTTGCGCGCGATCTCGCGGTAGATCTGCGCGACCTTGCCGTCGGGATCGGCCACGACGGTCGGGCGGCCGGAATCCGCCTGCTCGCGGATGCGGATGTCGAGCGGCAGCGCGCCCAGGAACGGCACCTTGTAGTCGCTGCACATGCGCTGCGCGCCGCCCTCGCCGAAGATGTGCTCGGCGTGGCCGCAGTTGCTGCAGATGTGGATGCTCATGTTCTCGACGATGCCGACGATCGGCACGCCGACCTTCTCGAACATCTTGAGGCCCTTTCGCGCGTCGATGAGCGCGATGTCCTGCGGCGTGGTGACGATGACCGCGCCGGTGACCGGAACCTTCTGCGCGAGCGTCAGCTGGATGTCGCCGGTGCCGGGCGGCATGTCGACGATCAGGTAGTCGACTTCGCGCCAGTTGGTGTCCTTCAGCAGCTGTTCGAGCGCCTGCGTGACCATCGGGCCGCGCCACACCATCGGCGTGTCGGCGTCGATCATGAAGCCGATCGACATTGCCTGCACGCCGTACGCCTCGAGCGGCTCGAGCGTCTTGCCGTCGTTGGATTCCGGGCGGCCGGAAATCCCGAGCATCGTCGGCTGCGACGGCCCGTAGATGTCCGCGTCGAGCACGCCGACCGTCGCGCCCTCGGCGGCGAGCGCCAGCGCCAGGTTGGCGGCGGTCGTCGACTTGCCGACGCCGCCCTTGCCGCTCGCGACCGCCACGATGTTCTTCACGCCGGGCACGAGCTTCACGCCCCGCTGGACCGCGTGCGAGACGATCTTCGTGGCAATCGACACCGCGACGCGGCGGACGCCGGGAAGCGCGGCGATCGCGTCCTGGACCAGCGTCTTCAGCGCCGGATGCTGGCTCTTCGCCGGATAGCCGAGCGCCAGGTCGATCGCGACGTCGCCGCCGGCGACCGTGACCTTCTTCACCGACTTCGACGCGACGAAATCGCGGCCGGTGTTGGGGTCGGTGACGTTTCGCAGGGCGGAGAGGATGTCGGCTTCGGTCACGGCGATCTCGATGGGCATGTTTCCGCTGCGCGAAACGTGGAATTCTATCGGAATTACCGCGCGCTCGACGGGCCGGTCCTGCCCCTTCTTGCTAGAATCGCCTATTCCCTGCGCGCCGCAAGGTTTTCCGTCGATGTCGTCCGCCGCTCCAGCCTCGACCCGCAAGCTGTTCGTCACGACGGCGCTGCCGTACGCGAACGGGCCGTTCCACATCGGCCACATCATGGAGTACATCCAGGCCGACATCTGGGTGCGCTTCCAGCGGATGCAGGGGCACGAAGTCCATTTCGTGTGCGCCGACGACACGCACGGCGCGCCGATGATGCTCAAGGCCGAGGAAGAGGGCATCACGCCGGAGCAGCTGATCGCGCGCGTCAACCCGCTGCACGTCAGGGACTGGCAGCGGTACGCGATCAGCTTCGACACGACGCATTCGACGCATTCGCCCGAGAACGTCGAGCTCGCGAGGTCGATCTACGTCGCACTGCGCGACCACCAGCCGTCGCTGATCGGCCGCAGGACGATCGAGCAGTTCTACGACCCGGTCAAGGGCATGTTCCTGGCCGACCGCTACATCAAGGGCACGTGCCCGAAGTGCGGCGCCAAGGACCAGAACGGCGACAATTGCGAGGTCTGCGGCTCGACCTACGCGCCGACCGAGCTGATCGACCCGTATTCGGCGCTGACCGGCGTCAGGCCCGAGCTGCGCGAGTCCGAGCACCTGTTCTTCCGGCTGTCCGATCCCCAGGTCGTCTCGTTTCTCGAGCGGTGGACACGGGAAACGCCGCTGCAGCCGGAGGTGTTCAACAAGATCCAGGAGTGGCTGGGCGACGGCGGCAAGGCGCTCAACGACTGGGACATCTCGCGCGACGCGCCGTACTTCGGCATCGAGATCCCCGACGCGCCCGGCAAGTACTTCTACGTGTGGCTCGACGCGCCGATCGGCTACCTCGCCGCGCTGAAGAAGCACTTCGATTCGGGCGCCGCGAAGCGCGCGTACCCGACGGAGACGCGCACGTTCGATCAATTCCTCGCCGACCCGGCGGTCGAGCAGTACCACTTCATCGGCAAGGACATCGTGTACTTCCACACGCTGTTCTGGCCGGCGATGCTGCGGTTCTCCGAACGCAAGACGCCGACCAACGTGTTCGTGCACGGCTTCCTGATCATGGCGTCGGGCGAGAAGATGTCGAAATCGCGCGGCTCCGGCGTCAGCCCGCAGCGCTACGTCGAGCTCGGCATGAACCCGGAGTGGCTGCGCTACTACATCGCCGCCAAGCTCAACGAACGCGTCGAGGACCTCGAGTTCAATCCCGACGACTTCGTCGCGCGGGTCAACAGCGACCTCGTCGGCAAGTACGTGAACATCGCGAGCCGCGCGGCGGGCTTCGTGAACAGGCAGTTCGGAGGCCGGCTGGCGTTCGCGCCGGCGGTCGCCGGGCAGCTGGTCCGCGACAGCACCGAAAGCCTGGCGCTCGCCGCCGAGCGCTACGGCGCTCGCCAGTACGGGCAGGTCGTCCGCGAAGCGATGGCGATCGCCGACCGCATCAACGAGGCCTTCGACCAGGCCAAGCCGTGGGCGCTCGCCAAGGACCCTGCGCGCAGCGCCGAGTTGCAGGACGTCTGCTCGCGCGCGCTGCACGGCTTCAAGCTGCTGACGGTGCTGCTGTCGCCGATCCTGCCGGTCACGGCGGCGAAGGTGGCGCGCGAGTTCTTCGGCCTCGACCGCGACTTCGTGTGGAGCGACGGCGCCGTGCTGCCGTCGCGCGTCGGCGAATACTCGCACCTGCTGTCCCGCATCGATCCCAAGCAGATGGACACGCTGCTCGCACCGCCGCCTGCCCCCTCTCCCCAACCGCCTCCCGCTGCTGCGGCAGAGGGAGCCAAAGGCGCCGCGGACGCGGGCACTCCCTCTCCCGGCACGGGAGAGGGTCGGGGCGAGGGGCCGGCGACGATCTCGATCGACGACTTCGCGAAGATCGATCTGCGCATCGCGCGGATCGTCGGCGCCGAGCACGTCGACGGCGCGGACAAGCTGATCAAGCTGACGCTCGACGCCGGCGAAGGCCGCCATCGGACCGTGTTCGCCGGCATCAAGTCGGCGTACGACCCGGCGCGGCTCGTCGGCCGCCTGACGCCGATGGTCGCGAACCTCGCGCCGCGCAAGATGAAGTTCGGCCTGTCGGAGGGCATGGTGCTCGCCGCGTCCGGCGAAGGCCCCGGCATCTACCTGCTCGCGCCCGACGACGGCGCGCAGCCCGGCATGCGCGTGAAATGAGCATGGCATTGCGCATGCCGCCGCCGCGCCACCGGTAGCGCGCTGGTTGCCGTGATCGCCGCGCACGCGTTCGACCTGGTCGTCGCCGCGGCCCTCGCCTGGCTTGTGCTGGGCGCGCTCGGCCTCGTGCGCCCCGGCCACCTGCACTTCGTGAGCCGCGTGCTGTTTCCCGCGGGCGCCGCCGTCGGCCTGCTGCTGGCCGCCGCGGCGTTCGTCGCGATCGGAGCGCCCGCACAGTCGATGGTGCTGCCGCTCGGGCTGCCCGACCTGCCGTTCCACCTGCGCATCGATCCGCTGTCGGCGTTCTTCCTGCTGCTGCTCGGCCTCGTCGCCTCCGCGGTGTCGCTGTACTCGGCCGGCTATTTCCGGTCGAGCGAGGGCACGGCGCCCGGCCTCGTCTGCTTCCAGTACCACGCGTTCCTCGCCGCGATGGCGTTCGTGCTCGTCGCCGACGACGCGTACCTGTTCATGGTCGCGTGGGAGACGATGGCGCTGTCGTCGTACTTCCTGGTCACCACCGAGCACCGGATTCCCGAGATCCGCCGCGCGGGCTTCCTGTACCTGCTGATCGCGCACGTCGGCGCGCTCGCGATCCTGCTGTGCTTCGGCGTGCTGCAGGGGGGCAGCGGCGATTACACGTTCGAAGGCATGCGCGCGCAGCAGCTGTCCGGCGCGTGGCCGAGCGTGGCGTTCTTCCTCGCGCTCGCGGGCTTCGGTGCCAAGGCCGGCCTGCTGCCGCTGCACGTGTGGCTGCCCGAAGCCCATCCGGCCGCGCCGTCGCCGGTTTCGGCGCTGATGAGCGCCGTGATGCTGAAGACGGCGATCTACGGCCTGCTGCGCGTGACGTTCGACCTGCTGCACACGCAGCTGTGGTGGTGGGGCGTGGTCATGCTGGCCGTGGGGCTCGTGACCGCGCTGTTCGGCGTGGTGTTCGCCGCCGTGCAATCCGACATGAAGCGGCTGCTCGCGTACTCGTCGATCGAGAACATCGGAATCATCGCCGCCGGCATCGGGCTCGCGATCCTGTTCCACGCGTACGACAAGGCGCTGCTCGCCGCGGTGACGCTGGCCGCCGTGCTGTACCACGCCCTCAACCACGCGTTCTTCAAGAGCCTGCTGTTCCTCGCCACCGGTTCCGTGCTGCATGCGACCAAGGAGCGCAGCCTGGGCAAGCTGGGCGGCCTGATCCACCGGATGCCGTGGGTCGCCTGGACGGCGCTCGTCGGCACGCTGGCGATCGCCGGGATGCCGCCGTTGAACGGCTTCGTCTCCGAGTGGCTGCTGCTGCAGGTGTTCCTGTTCACGCCGAGCCTGCCGCAGTCGTTCGTCAACATGCTGGTGCCGCTCGCGACTGCGGCCCTGGTGCTCGCCGTCGCGCTCGCCGCCTACGTGATGGTGAAGTTCTACGGCATCGTATTCCTCGGGCGGCCGCGCGAGGCGAATCTCGCCCACGCGCACGACGCGGGCCCGCTCGAGCGCGCGGCGCTCGTCTACCTGGCGGTCGGCTGCGTGCTGCTGGGCCTGTTTCCGTACGGTGTGATTGCCGTAATCGACCCGGTCAACTCGCAGCTCGTCGGCGCGCGCGCGCTCGCGGGCAACGAGAGCGGCTGGCTGCTGCTCGCGCCGATCAACGCCGACCGCTCGAGTTACAGCCCGGTCATCGTGCTGGTCGTCATCGTGGCGGTCGTGCTGCTGACGGTGCAGATCGTGCACCGCCACTACCACGGCCGCATACGTCGCGCGCCGCCGTGGGACTGCGGCTTCCCGGGCCAGACGCCGCGGATGCAGGACACCGCCGAGGGCTTCGGTCAGCCGATCCGCACCGTGTTCGAGCCGTTCTTCCGGATGGTGCGCAAGCTGCCGTCGCCGTTCGACGTCAAGCCCGTCTACGCGGTGAAGGCCGAGGACCCGCTCTGGTACTGGCTGTACGTGCCGATCGCCCGCGGCACCGAGTGGCTCGCGCGGCTGGTCGGTGTGATCCAGCAGGGACGCATTTCGGTCTACCTGACGTACAGCTTCTTCACGTTGCTGGCACTGCTGTTCTTCGTCCGATGAGCGCATCCGGTTTCCTCTCCCAGTTGCTGCAGGTCGCGATCGCGCTGATGCTGGCGCCGCTGCTGGTGGGCTGGGTGAACCAGTGCCGGGCGTGGCTTTCGAGCCGCAGCGCGCCGTCGCTGTTCCTGCCCTACCGGACGATCCGCAAGCTTTTCGTCAAGGACGCCGTCGTCGCGCAGAACGCGTCGTCGATCTTCCGGCTGACGCCGTACATCGTGTTCGGCGCGATGACCTGCGCGGCGGCGATCGTGCCGTCGCTCGCCACCGACCTGCCGTTCGCGCGCGTCGCCGACGCGATCGCGCTGGTCGGGCTGTTCGCGCTGGCGCGCGTGTTCATGGCGCTGGCGGCGATGGACATCGGCACGGCGTTCGGCTCGCTCGGCGCGCGCCGCGACATGTTCATCGGCTTCCTCGCCGAGCCGGCGCTGCTGATGGTGCTGTTCACGGCGTCGCTGATCTCCGGCTCGACGTCGCTGCCGGAGATCGTCGACACGCTCGCGCACCGCGAGATCGCGATCTACCCGAGCCTCGCGTTCGCCGGCGTCGCGTTCACGATGGTGTCGCTGGCCGAGAACGCGCGCATCCCGATCGACAATCCGGCCACGCACCTCGAGCTCACGATGATCCACGAGGCGATGCTGCTCGAATACTCGGCGCGCCACCTCGCGCTGCTCGAGTGGGCGGCGGCGCTGAAGCTCTTCAACTACTCGTGCATCGGCCTCGCGCTGTTCTTCCCGTTCGGCATCGTGGTCACCGGCGCCGACTGGCTCGCGATGCTGGCGGCGGCGCCGATCCTGGTCGCGAAGCTCGCCGCCGGCGGCGCGGCGCTCGCACTGCTCGAGACGCTGTCGGCCAAGATGCGCATCTTCCGCGCGCCGGAGTTCCTGGGCACGGCGTTCATGCTCGCGGTGCTCGCGATGCTGGTCAACCTGCTGCTCGGGGCCTAGGCGTGGCCGCACTTCCGCTGCACGGACAGCTGATCAACCTGCTGGCGGCGATCCTGCTGCTGCTGGCGTTCGCCATGCTCGCCCAGCGGCGCGTCGTGAGCCTGATCGACCTGTTCGCCTGGCAGGGGCTGGCCCTCGCGTGCTCGACGGCGATCGTCGCCTACGCCACCGGCCAGGCGCACCTCTACTTCTCGGCCGGGCTCACGCTGGTGCTCAAGGTCGTCCTGATGCCGTGGCTGCTGCACCGGCTCGTGCGGCAGCTCGACGTCCGCTGGGACGTGGAGGGACTGATCAACGTTCCGACGACGATGATCATCGGCCTCGTGCTCGTCGTGTTCTCGTTCAACCTGGCCGTGCCGATCTCGCAGCTGGCGAGCACCGTCACCCGCTCGACGCTCGGCATCGCGATGGCCACGGTGATGCTGTCGTTCCTGATGATGATCACGCGGCGCAAGGCGATCCCGCAGGTGATCGGCTTCCTGTCGATGGAAAACGGCCTGTTCTTCGCCGCGACCAGCGCGACCTACGGCATGCCGATGGTCGTCGAGCTCGGCATCGCGCTCGACGTGCTGGTCGGCGTGCTGATCCTGGGCGTGTTCTTCTTCCAGATCCGCGAGCAGTTCGACAGCCTCGACCTGCAGCACATGGAAAAGTTGAAAGAGAGCAAGGACTAGCTTGGTCGAGATCCTCTTCGTGCTCGGTTTTCCGCTGGCCGGCGCCGCGGCGCTCGCGCTGGTCGGCCACCGCCGGGAGGCGGCGAGCGTCAACGTCGCGGCCAGCCTGCTGACGTTTCTCGCCGCGGCCGCACTGACGGTGCGCGTGATCCGCGACGGCCCGCTGCTGGCGCTCGACCGGCAGTTCTTCGTCGACCCGTTCAACGTGTTCCTGGTCGCGCTGACCGCGTTCGTCGGCTTCACGACCGCGGTGTTCTCGCGCCCGTACATGCGCATCGAGGAAGAGCACAAGCGGCTGAACGCCGCGCGGCTGCGCCTCTACCACGCGATGTTCCAGCTGTTCAACTTCACGATGCTGCTGGCGCTCCTGACCAACAACATGGGCATCCTTTGGGTGGCGATGGAGGCCGCGACGCTGACCACGGTGCTGCTCGTGTCGCTGTACCGGACGCCGGCCAGCCTCGAGGCCGCGTGGAAGTACTTCATCCTGTGCGGCGTGGGCATCGCGCAGGCGCTGTTCGGCACGATCCTGCTGTATTTCGCCGCGGAGAAGCTGCTCGGCGCCGAAGGCGGCGCGCTGCTGTGGACGCAGCTCGACGCGGTCAAGGACCAGCTCGAGCCGACGGTGCTGTCGCTGGCGTTCGTGTTCCTGCTGGTCGGCTACGGCACGAAAGTCGGCCTCGTGCCGCTGCACAACTGGCTGCCGGACGCGCATGCGGAAGGCCCGACGCCGGTGTCGGCGGTGCTGTCCGGCCTGCTGCTCAACGTCGCGCTGTACGCGGTCGTCCGCTGCAAGGTGCTGGTCGACGGCGCCGTGCAGACGGCGATCGCGCGCGACCTGATGATGGGCTTCGGCCTGCTGTCGGTCGTCGTCGCGGCGATCCTGCTCCTGCGGCAGAAGGACATCAAGCGCCTGTTCGCGTACTCGTCGATCGAGCACATGGGCATCATCACGTTCGCGTTCGGCATGGGCGGCCCCATCGCCAACTTCGCCGGGCTGCTGCACATGACCGTGCACTCGCTGACCAAGTCGGCGATCTTCTTCACCGTCGGCCACGCGACGCAGAAGACCGGCACGCAGGCGATGGACGACATCCGCGGCCTGATCACGATCAGCCCGCTGATCGGCTGGGGACTGGCGATCGGCTCGCTCGCGATCCTCGGCATGCCGCCGTTCGGGGTGTTCGCGAGCGAGTTCCTGGTGCTCACCACCGCGATGCGCGAGCAGCCGTGGGCGACGCCGTTCCTGCTGGGCGCGCTGGCGATCGCGTTCGCCGCGGTGTTCTCGAAGGTGCAGCCGATGGTGTTCGGCGAGACGACCGCCAGGCGGCTGCCGCTGCGCCCGTCGATGCTGCCGGTGTTCACGCACCTCGCGCTGGTGCTGATGCTCGGCCTGTGGATCCCGCCGTTCCTCGCCGACTGGTACCGGCAGGCGGCGCGGCTGATCGGATAGCGCAATGGACCTCTCGGCGCTCGGTATGACCTCCGCCACGCTGGCCGCCGCGCTGCCGGCGCGCCGCGCATCCGCGACCGGCGCCCAGCTGCTCGCCGCCTGCCGCGACACGGCGAAGCGGGACGGGCAGCTGGTCGCGCTGTGGCTGACCGACGAGCGCGACCGCGACCGCGGCTTTGCCTTGCGCATCGTATTGCAGGACGCCGACGGGTTGACGCTGCTCGAGCACACGATGCCCGACGCCGACGTCCACTACCCGGACCTCTCGCCGATCTTCCCCTCTGCGAGCCGCATGCAGCGCGCCGCGTTCGACCTGACCGGCATCCCGTCCGACGGCGACGACCAGCGGCCGTGGCTGTGGATGGCGACGTGGCCGATCGACCAGTTTCCGCTGCGCCGCGACTTCGTCGCACTGGAGAAGTGGCAGCCCGGCGAGGAGGACTATTCGTTCGTGAAGGTGGCCGGCGACGGCGTGCACGAGATCCCGGTCGGCCCCGTGCACGCGGGCATCATCGAGCCGGGCCACTTCCGCTTCCAGGTCGTCGGCGAGAAGGTGCTGCGGCTCGAGGAACGGCTGGGCTGGGTGCACAAGGGCATCGAGAAGCGCTTCGAGTCGATGGGCGTCGCCGACGGCGTCCGCCTCGCGGGCCGCGTGTCCGGCGACAGCACGGTCGCGTACGCGTGGGCGTATTCGCAGGCGCTGGAGGCGATCGCCGGCACGCCGGTCCCGCCGCGCGCGGCGGCGCTGCGCGCGCTGGCGCTCGAACGCGAGCGCATCGCCAATCACCTGGGCGACCTGGGCTACATCGGCAACGACGCCGGCTTCGCGTTCGGCCTCGCGCAATTCTCGCGGATGAAGGAGGACGTGCTGCGCACGAATGCGGCCGCCTTCGGCCACCGGCTGCTGATGGACGTCGTCGTGCCGGGCGGCGTCGCACGCGATCTCGCGGAAGGCGCAGTCGAGCGCATCCGCGCCGAATGCGCGGCGCTCGCCCGCGGCGTGCGGATCGTCCGCGACATCTACGACGAGCACGCGGGCGTCCAGGACCGGTTCCGCAACTGCGGGCGCGTGACGGAGGCGCTCGCGCGGCAGCTGGGCCTCACGGGTCTGGCCGGGCGCGCGAGCGGCCAGGCGCGCGACCTGCGCTGCGACTTTCCGGTGGCGCCGTACGACGCGCTCGACGTGCGCCGTGCCGGCGCGACCGCCGGCGACGTCGCCGCGCGCGTGGCGGTCCGCTTCGACGAAGTCGCCGAATCGCTGCGGCTGATCGACGCGATCGTCGGCGCGCTCCCCGGCGGCGAGCTCCGCGCGCAGATCGGCGACGTCCCGGAGTACAGGTCGGGTCTTGGCTGCGTCGAAGGCTGGCGCGGGCCCGTGCTGGTCGCGCTGACGAGCGGCCCCGGCAACACGATCCGCCGCTGCCACCCGCACGATCCGTCGTGGCAGAACTGGCCGGTGCTCGAGCACGCGATCATCGACAACATCGTTCCCGACTTCCCGCTGATCAACAAGTCGTTCAACCTGTCGTACAGCGGACACGACCTCTGACGCCATGCTCCACATCCTCAAGCAGATCGCGCTGACCGGCATCGTGACCGAGCCGCCACCGTCGCCCGCCGACGAGAACGTCCTGGTTGCGCGCCTGCAGCAGAAGCTGTTGCGCACGGTCGGCCGCGCGCTGACGATCCGCCACGTCGACGCCGGATCGTGCAACGGCTGCGAGCTCGAGATCCACGCGCTCGGCAATCCGTACTACAACATCGAGGGCCTCGGCATCAGGTTCGTCGCGAGCCCGCGCCACGCCGACCTGCTGCTGGTGACCGGGCCGGTGGCCAAGCACATGGCGATCGCGCTCCAGCGTACCTACGACGCGACGCCCGAGCCCAAGCTGGTCGTCGCCGTCGGCGACTGCGGCTGCACCGGCGGCATCTTCGGCGACGGCTACGCCACGCTCGGCCGTGTGGCCAACGTGATCCCGGTCGACGTCGAGATCCCCGGCTGCCCGCCGACGCCGACCGCGCTGCTGCGGGGCATCCTCGCCGCGATCACGAAGTCCGCGCCGCCGCCGGCCGGAGAATCCGCATGACGACGCGCCAGCTGGTCGTGCTGGGCGGCGGCGGTTTCCTGATGGAGAAGAGCCGCGCGCTCGACCGCTACTTCCTGGCCGCCACGGGCAAGGCGACGCCGCGCGTGTGCTTCGTCGGCACCGCGAGCGGCGACGCCGAATCCGCACGCTACAAGTTCTACGAGGCGTTCGCCGCGCTCGACTGCCGCGCCACGCACCTGTCGCTGGTGCAGCCGCCGACGGCCGACCTCATGTCGTTCATCGCCGAGCAGGATGCGATCTACGTCGGCGGCGGCAACACGCGGACGCTGCTCGCGCTGTGGCGCGAATGGGGACTCGACGTCGCGCTGCGCGCCGCCTACGAGCGCGGCGCGGTCCTGGGCGGCATCAGCGCCGGCATGATCTGCTGGTTCGAGTTCGGCATCACGGACTCGGTGCCCGGCGCGCTGTCGCCGCTGCGGTGCTTGGGCTGGCTTCCGGGCACCGCGTGCCCGCACTACGACGGCGAGGCGGAGCGCCGTCCGTCGTTCCACCGGCTGCTCGCGCAGCGGAAGATCCCGTCGGGTTACGCAGCCGACGACGGCGTCGCGCTGCACTTCGTCGACGAGGCACTCGCGCACGTGGTGACGTCGCGGCCGCTCGCCGCCGGTTATCGCGTGGCGATCGACGACGAAGTCGTCGGCGAGACAGTGCTGCCGGCGCGCCTGCTCGACTGACGCCGGATCAGCCCAGCAGGTCGCCCGACACCTTGCGGCCGCGCGCCGCCCGCGCCGGCGTCGCCACGCCGCGGCGCTTCACCTCGGCGTCGAGCACCGGCTTCAGGTGATGGCCGGTGTAGCTCGCCGCGGTCGCGGCCACCGTTTCGGGCGTGCCTTCGGCGACGATCGTGCCGCCGCCGGCGCCGCCTTCGGGTCCCAGGTCGACGATCCAGTCGGCGGTCTTGATCACGTCGAGGTTGTGTTCGATCACGACCACGGTGTTGCCGTGGTCGCGCAGCCGGTGCAGCACGGTCAGCAGCAGCTCGATGTCGTGGAAGTGCAGGCCGGTCGTGGGCTCGTCCAGGATGTACAGCGTGCGCCCGGTGTCGCGCTTGGAGAGCTCGAGCGCCAGCTTGACGCGCTGCGCCTCGCCGCCGGACAGCGTCGTCGCCGACTGTCCGAGCGTGATGTAGCCCAGGCCCACGTCGAGCAGTGTGGCCAGCTTGCGCGCCACCGCCGGCACCGGCTCGAAGAACGCGAACGCCTGCTCGACGGTCATCGCCAGCACTTCGTGGATGTTCCTTCCCTTGTAGCGGATCTCGAGCGTCTCGCGGTTGTAGCGCTGGCCGTGGCAGACGTCGCAAGGCACGTACACGTCGGGCAGGAAGTGCATCTCGACCTTGATCAGGCCGTCGCCCTGGCACGCCTCGCAGCGCCCGCCCTTCACGTTGAACGAGAACCTCCCGGGTCCGTAGCCGCGCTCGCGCGCTTCCTTCACCTGCGCGAACAGCTCGCGGATCGGCGTGAACAGCCCGGTGTACGTCGCCGGGTTCGAGCGCGGCGTGCGGCCGATCGGGCTCTGGTCGACGCTGATCACCTTGTCGAAGTGCTCGAGCCCGTCGATCTCCTTGTACGGCGCCGGCTCCTCCGAGCTGTCGTACAGGTGCCGCGCGACCGCGTGATACAGCGTGTCGTTGATCAGCGTCGACTTGCCGGACCCGGACACGCCAGTGACGCAGACGAACAGCCCGACCGGGAGCTTCAGCGTGACGCCCTGCAGGTTGTTGCCGGTCGCGCCGCGGATCGTGAGCTCGTTGCCGGTGTCGACCTTGTGGCGCTTCGCCGGTATCGGAATCTGCCGGTGGCCGGCCAGGTATTGCCCGGTCAGCGAGTGCGCGGCGTGGCGGATGTCCTCGGGCGTTCCCTGCGCGACGACCTGCCCGCCGTGCTCTCCGGCGCCGGGCCCCATGTCGACGACGTAGTCGGCCGCATTGATCGCGTCCTCGTCGTGCTCGACGACGATCACGCTGTTGCCCAGGTCGCGCAGGTGCTTCAGCGTGGCGAGCAGCCGGTCGTTGTCGCGCTGGTGCAGGCCGATCGACGGCTCGTCGAGCACGTACATGACGCCGGTCAGGCCCGAGCCGATCTGCGACGCCAGGCGGATGCGCTGCGCCTCGCCGCCGGACAGCGTTTCCGCCGAGCGATCGAGCGCCAGGTAGTCGAGCCCGACGTTGTTGAGGAAGCTCAAGCGACTGACGATCTCCTTGACGATCCGGTCGGCGATCGCCGCCTTCTGCCCGTCGAGCTTCAGGCCGCGGAAGAATTCCATCGCGCCCTTGAGCGGCAGCGCCGAGATCGCGTAGATCGGCCGCGCGGCGTCGCCGTCGCCGACCTTGACGTGGCGCGCCTCGCGCTTCAGCCGCGTACCGCCGCACTCGGGGCACGGCTTGTTGTTCAGGTACTTAGCGAGCTCCTCGCGCACCATCACCGAGTCCGTCTCGCGGTAGCGGCGCTCGAGGTTGGGGATGATGCCCTCGAACGTGTGCTCGCGCGTCAGCGGCTTGCCGCGCTCCGACAGGTACGTGAACGGGATCTTCTCGTCGCCCGAGCCGTTCAGGATCACGCCCTGCACGCGCTCCGGCAGCTTCGCGAACGGCCGGTCGACGTCGAAGCCCACGTGCTTGGCGAGGCTGCCCAGCAGCTGGAAGTAGAACTGGTTGCGCCGGTCCCAGCCGCGGATCGCGCCGGACGCGAGCGACAGCTGCGGGAACGCGACGACGCGCTTGGGATCGAAGAAGCTGATCGAGCCCAGCCCGTCGCAGCGCGGGCACGCGCCGATCGGGCTGTTGAACGAGAAGAGGCGCGGCTCCAGCTCCGACAGCGAATAGTTGCAGACCGGGCACGCGAACTTCGCCGAGAACAAATGCTCGGCGACCGCCTCGTTTTCCTTGCCGACCTCGACGGCGATCGCGCGGCCGTCGCCGTGCCGGAGCGCCGTCTCGAACGACTCGGCCAGCCGCTGCTTGAACTCCTCGCGGACCCGCAGCCGGTCGACGACGACCTCGATCGTGTGCTTGGTCGACTTCGCGAGCTTCGGCGCGTCGTCGATCTCGCAGACCTTGCCGTCGACGCGGATGCGCACGAAGCCCTTCGCGCGCAGCTCGGCGAACAGCTCGACGTGCTCGCCCTTGCGGTTGACGACGACCGGCGACAGGATCATCAGCCGGATGCCTTCGTCGGAATCGCCGCCCGCGTTCGGATCCTTGCCGAGCGCCAGCGTCGCGTCGACCATCTGCGAGATCGTCATCGCCGCGAGCTTCTGCTCCGGATGGTCCGGGCAGTACGGGTCGCCGACGCGCGCGAACAGCAGGCGCAGGTAGTCGTGGATCTCGGTGACGGTGCCGACGGTCGACCGCGGGTTGTGCGACGTCGCCTTCTGCTCGATCGAGATCGCCGGCGACAGTCCTTCGATCAGGTCGACGTCCGGCTTCTCCATCAGCTGCAGGAACTGCCGCGCGTAGGCGGACAGCGACTCGACGTAGCGGCGCTGTCCTTCCGCGTACAGCGTGTCGAACGCGAGCGAGCTCTTCCCCGATCCGGACAGTCCGGTGATCACGATCAGCCGATGGCGCGGCAGGTCGAGATTGAGGTTCTTCAGATTGTGCGTGCGCGCACCGCGGATGCGGATCGAATCCATGCCGGACGGACTGTGCCTTGTCGTTGCGTCAGCTTGCTTGAGGTCAAGACTTGTCGTCCTGGACTAGGCCGCAAGGCCTAAGGGAGGACGGGCGAACCTGATAGTATATTGCGTTTCGCTCGCCCGCTCACAACCCTTCGTTATCGCCGCCGTCGTTCGTCCATGCCAACCTTCGCCGATTCGCCCGCCGCGCCCGCGCGAATGACGCCCGCCGAGCGGCGCGCGACGGCCAGCCTCGCGAGCATCTACGGGCTGCGCCTGCTCGGCATGTTCGTGATCCTTCCGGTGTTCGCGCTGTATGCGCAGGCGCTTCCCGGCGGCGCCAGCCACACGCTGATCGGCATCGCGCTGGGCGCCTACGGCCTCATGCAGGCCGTGCTGCAGATCCCGTTCGGCTGGGCCTCCGACCGCCTCGGGCGCAAGCCGGTGATCTACGCGGGCCTTGCCGTGTTCGCGTTTGGCAGCTTCGTCGCGGCGTGGGCGCCCGACATCGTGTGGGTCATCGTCGGCCGCTGCCTGCAGGGCGCCGGCGCGATCTCGGCGGCGGCCATCGCGCTGACCGCCGACCTGACGCGCGACGAGGTACGGACGCGCGCGATGGCCGCGATCGGCATCACGATCGCCGCCACGTTCGCCGCGTCGCTGGTCGCGGGTCCGGTGCTCAAGGCCTGGATCGGCGTGCCCGGCATCTTCGCGCTGACCGGCGTGCTGGCGATCGCGGCGATCGGCATCGTCCGCTTCGCCGTGCCCGATCCGGACGCGCCGTCGCACGAACGCGACGTCGCCCCGGGCCAGGTGGCGCGCGTGCTGGCCGACGGCCAGCTTCTGCGCCTGAATTTCGGCACGTTCGCGCTGCACGCGGTGCTGATGGCGCTGTTCACGCAGGTGCCGTTCGCGCTGCGCGACAACGGCATCGTCGCCGAGCGGCACTGGGTCGTCTACCTGCCCGTGCTGGTGGTCTCGATCGCGCTGATCCTGCCGCTGCTGCGGCAGGTCGACCGCCCGCAGCGCGGCAAGCCGCTGCTCAACTTCGCGGTGATCGCGCTGATCGTGTCGCAGGTCGCGCTCGCGCTGTCGCTGCATTCGCTGCCGGCGCTGTGCGTGGCGCTGACGCTGTTCTTCGCCGCGCTCAACCTGCTCGAGGCGATCCTGCCGTCGCTGGTGTCGAAATGCGCGCCGGTCGATGCCCGCGGCGGCGCGGTCGGCGTCAACTCGAGCGCCCAGTTCCTGGGTGCATTCGCAGGCGCCGCGGCCGGCGGCTGGCTCGCCGATCACGCCGGCGCCACCGCGGTCTTTGCGCTGTGCATCGCGCTTTCGGTGCTCTGGTTGATCGGCAGCGCGACGATGGCCGCGCCGCCGGCCGGCTATCGCGCCAATTTATCGATGGGAGAAACGTGAGATGGCCTCCGTCAACAAGGTGATCCTGCTCGGCAACCTCGGCCGGGATCCGGAAACTCGCTACACGACCGGCGGCGACGCCGTCTGCAATCTCAACATCGCCACGTCCGAGACGTGGAAGGACAAGAGCGGCGAAAAGCAGGAAAAGACGGAATGGCACCGCGTCGTGCTGTTCGGCCGGCAGGCGGAAGTCGCCGGCGAATACCTGAAGAAGGGGCGCTCCGTCTACATCGAGGGACGGCTGCAGACGCGCAAGTACACGGACAAGGACGGCGTCGAGAAGTACTCGACCGAGATCGTCGCCGACCGCATGCAGCTGATCGGCGGCGCGCGTGAAGGCGGCGCCGGCGGCGGCGATGCCGAGTTCTCCGGCGGCGCCCCGGCCGGCGGTGGTGGCGGAGGCGCCCGGCGCGAAGGCAGCGGCGGCAAGCCCGCAGGCGGCGCTTCCGTCGGTGGCGGCAAGAAGAACGTCGACGACTTCGACGACGACATTCCGTTCTGAAGCACGACGTTCCCGTCGAGGCACGCTGCGCCGGACCGGCGAAAGCGCCGTCGTGAGCTTCTCGATCCGAAATTGGCTCGGGCGCGGCGGTGCGGACGCCGCCGGGCCGGGGAGCGACCACCCGGTAGCCCGCAGGCTCGTGGACCAGGGCATTGCCGCGGAAACGTCCGGTGACGGCGCGCAAGCGATCCGGTACTACCGCAGCGCCATCGAGGCCGACCCCGGCTTCGCCCCGGCCCACATGAACCTGGGCATTGCGCTGCAGGCGGCGGGCGACGTCGCGGGCGCGATCGAATCCTACGAGCGGGCGATCGCGGCCGATGCCGCCTACGACGCCGCGTACTACAACCTGGCCCTCGCCCACCTGCGGCGTTCGCAGCACGCGGAGGCCGAAGCGGCCTTTCGTTCCGCGCTGCGACTTCGCGAGGACTTTCCGGAAGCCTGGGTGGGACTGGCCGACGCGCTCGAGATGCTCGGGCGGGACGAGGACGCGATTTCGGCGCTGGACCGCGCGATCGCGCTGCGCAGCGACTACGTGGGAGCGCTGCTCAACGCCACCGCGCTGCTGGTGAAGGTGGGCCGATACGATTCGGCCGCGGCGAGCGATCGCCGCGTCCTCGAGCTGGAGCCGGAAAACTACATGGCGCAATGCAGGCTCGGAAAGTGTCTGCAGAAGCTCGGCCAACTTGCCGAGGCCGAGACCCGGTATCGCGAAGCCCTGAAATTCAAGCCGGATTACCTCGAGGCGAAGATCTGCCTCGCCTTGCTGCTGAAGGCGACGGGCCGCGCCGCCGAAGCCGTTCCGCTGCTGTTCGAGGCGGTGGCGAGCGCGCCTGCCGATGCGTACCTGCGCACCAACCTGGTGGACGCCCTCTTCGGAATCGGCCTCACCCGGGCGGGCAAGGACGAAAGGAAAATCCTCCTCGACCTCACACGCGACGACAACGTGTCGCTGTTGTACCTGCAGACGGCGATCGTCACGTTGATGAAGAGCGACGCAGGCTTCGCGTTCCTCCGGGAGAGCGCCAGGTCCGGCGACGACCCGTTCGACACGATCGATCCCGCCGTCGCGGCGTTCCTGCGCGATCCGCTCCTGCTGGCGGCATTGCCGCGCATGACGATCTCCGATTGGGAGGTCGAACGGGTCTTCGCGCACCTGCGGCGTTGCATCCTACGGTGTTTCACGGACGCGCGCGGTTCGAACGCGGCCGATCCGGCGGTTCCGCAGGCGTTCGTCTGCGCGCTGGCGCAGCAGTGCTTCTTCACCGGGTATGCCTACTTCCGGGACGAGGACGAAATCGCGCGAGCGACCGGCGTGCGCGATGCGCTCGAGGTCGCCCTCGACCAGGCAACGGCCACGCCCGGGGCCATCGAGCGGCCGCTTGCGGTGGCGTCGCTCTACGATTCACTGCACACGATCCGGGGTTGCGAGCGGTTGCTCGAGTTCCCGATGGTGCAATGGAGCGATGCGTTCCGGCCGTTGCTGAACGAGCAGATCGAGAACCGAACGCGCGAGCGCGAAATCGCCATGCGGATGCCCTCGATCACGGCCATCGACGACGAAGTCTCCATGGCCGTCCGCGCGCAATACGAGGAGAATCCCTTTCCCCGATGGGTTTCGGTGTCGAGTCCCGGCACCGATACGATCGAGAATCTGGAACGACGATTCCGCCCGGGCCGCGCCGTTCGGGACCGTCCGCGGCCGGTCCCGGTGCTCGTCGCCGGATGCGGCACCGGACACCATCCGATCCAGGTCGCCCGAGCCTTTCCGGACAGCGAAATTCTTGCGGTGGACTTGAGCCTCGCAAGCCTTGCCTACGCCGCGCGGATGACCGAGCGGTTCGCAATCACCAACGTCGAGTATCGACAAGCCGACATCCTGAAGCTCGGCAGCCTGGACCGGCGTTTCGCCATGATCGAGTGCTGCGGCGTCCTCCATCATCTGGACGATCCGATGGCGGGATGGCGGGCGCTGGCCGGCCTGCTGGAACCGGACGGACTGATGAAGATCGCGCTCTACAGCGAGGCGGCACGCGCAGGCGTCCGGGCCGCCCGGGACTTCATTCGGCCGCTGAACCTTCCTCCGACCCCGGACGGGATCCGCCGGTGTCGCCACGCGATCATGAGCCTTCCCGTCGGGCACCCGGCACGCGACGTCGCCACGTTTCGCGACTTCTTCACGCTCGACGGTTGCCGGGACCTGGTCATGCATGTCCAGGAGCACCAGTTCACGCTGCCGCGGATTGCCGAATGCCTCGATCGGCTGGACCTGCAGTTCCTGCATCTCGAGTGCCCGGTCGCCACGCAGGTTCGATTCGCCGGGATGTTTCCCGGTGCCGATGTCGGCACCGATCTCGCGGCATGGCACCGGTTCGAATCGGCGCACCCGGACACGTTCAAGTCGATGTATACGTTCTGGTGTTGCCGGAAGTAGCGGTTGCCTCGGCCACGACGGCCGCACCCGGCGCCGGATCAGCGGCCGCGACGTCCGAGGGCGCGGCGATGACGCCGCCGCCCAGGCACACGTCGCCGTCGTAGAGCACCAGGTACTGGCCCGGCGTCGGCGCCCACTGCGGCGCGTCGAACGTCGCGGTGACGCCGCCGTCGCGGCCGGCCAGCACGCAGGTCGCGTCGGGCATCCGGTAACGCGTCTTCGCGCCGAGCTGCCGCGGCAGCACGGGCGCGCGGCCCGCGATCCAGTGCAGTTCGATCGCGTCGACGTTGCGTCGGTACAGCCGCGGATGATCGTGCCCCTGCACGACGACGAGCGCGTTCCTTCCCGGGTCCTTGCCGGCGACGAACCACGGCGCGTCGCTGCCCGCCCGCGTGCCGCCGACGCCGAGTCCCTGCCGCTGTCCGAGCGTGTAGTACGCGAGCCCCTGGTGGCGCCCGACTTCCACCCCGTCCGGCGTCACGATCGGCCCCGGCGTTCGCGGCAGGTAGCGCGCGAGGAAATCGCGGAATGGCCGCTCGCCGATGAAGCAGATGCCGGTCGAGTCCTTCTTCGCGTACGTCGGGATGCCTTCGCGCTTCGCGATCGCGCGCACGTCGCGCTTGGCCGTCTCGCCCAGTGGAAACATCACCGGCGCCAGCTGCCGCTGCGTCAGCCGGTGCAGGAAATAGCTCTGGTCCTTCGTCGCGTCGGTCGCGCGCAGCAGCTCCACGCGCGACGCGTCGTCGGGCGCCCGGCGCACGCGCGCGTAGTGGCCGGTCGCGATCCGGCCGGCGCCCAGTTCCACCGCGTAGTCGAGGAACGCGGCGAACTTGATCTCGCTGTTGCACAGCACGTCGGGGTTGGGCGTGCGCCCGGCCTCGTATTCGCGCAGGAACTGCGCGAACACGCGCTGCCGGTACAGGGCGGCGAAGTTGACGGCGACGAGCTCGATGCCCAGCACGTCGGCCACCGATGCGGCGTCGACCAGGTCCTCGCGCGACGTGCAGTACTCGTCGGTGTCGTCGTCTTCCCAGTTCTTCATGAAGACGCCGACGACCTCGTACCCCTGCTGCTTCAGCATCCACGCGGCGACCGACGAGTCGACGCCGCCCGACAGGCCGACGACGACGCGCTCGCGCCGCGGGGACGGCGCCGCAACGCTCACGTCGCGATCTCCCGCACGAGGTCGAGTGGCCAGCGGATGCCGGCCCGGTAGTCGTCGACGCAGCGCAGGACCAGCGGACTGCGGTGGTCGGCGCTGCGCTGCGCGATCTCGTCGTACGTCATCCACAGCGCCCGCAGGATGCCGCGGTCGAGCGGACGCGCGGCGTCGTGCGCGTGCGCGGCGGCCGCGAACGTGAAGCGCACGAACGTCGCGCCGGTCTCCGGCGTCGTCCACCGATAGATGCCGACGAGCGCCGTCGGCTCGACGCGCCAGCCGGTTTCCTCCAGGGATTCGCGCACGGCCGCGGCGACGATCGACTCCGCCGGCTCGAGGTGGCCGGCGGGCTGGTTGAGCCGGATGCCGGCGCGCGTCTCTTCCTCGACGAGCAGGAAGCGCCCGTCGCGTTCGACGACGGTGGCGACCGTGACGACCGGCCGCGCGGGTACGAGTTCGCTCATCGGGTCACGACGTGAAGGGACAGGACGCGCACGCCAAAAAGAAAAGGCAGGGCGCGAGCGCCCTGCCCCTTCCTGCTGCGGGAACTGTCGAGCGTCCGTGCGGACGTCTTAGCTGCCCTTGGCCTTTTGCTGCAGTTCCTTCTCGAGCGCCTTCTGGCCTTCCTTGGTCTTCAGTTCGGTGTTCGCCTTCGGCGCGCCCTTCGACGCGGCGACGTCGGCCTTTTGCATGGCCGCGGTGCCGGCGGTACCCGACGTGTTTTCCGGGTTGACCATCGACTTGTTCACTTCCTTGATGGCCTTGTTCTTCTCGGCCGTCGTCATCTTCGGCACTTCCTTCGAAGCCTTGACGTTCTTGGCCTGTTCCGCCGCGGTCTTCTGCGTGTCGACCGAACTCGGCGCGGCTTGCTGGGTCGTGCTTTGCACGTCCTTCGCCTTTTCCTTGGTCGTGGGCGACGGCGCCATGGTTTGCGCGGCGGCGACGCTGGCGAATGCGCCGGCGATCAGTGCTACGAGCAGCTTGTTCATTTGCGATTCCTCTGTGGTTTCGGGTTTGGACAGAAAATGACTACGGGCTACTTCGTGGGCGTCGGGGCGGACGCCTTCGGAGCGCCCGTTGTTTTCTTCGCCTTCTTTTTCTTTGCCTTCTTGGTTCCGTTCGTGGCCGGAGTCTGCGACGACGTCTTGACGATCGTTGCCGTCGACGCAGCCGGAGCCGTACCTTGAGCGAGAGCGACGGCCGAGAAGGCCGCCATCACCAGTGCCGCAACCAAATGCCTCATTGTTTCGATCCTTGTTGGTAGCAAAAAACGACACCGGTTACCCGTGTCGACGCCATTAACGGTCGCATGACGCTGCCGGTTGACATCGCAGCAATGCGGTCGATCACGAGGCCTCCGCACATTTTACCTGAACAATCAAAGAACTAGGAAAAAATCGCACGCCAGCGGCTCGGCGTGGCCGGTGCGTGCATTTTTGCAACATCGGGCGGATCGGCCTTGATCGGCGGCAACGATCTACGGGGGAGCGCCCGGACCGCCGTCGCCGCCCAGCGGCAGCCCCCGCTGCAGCCAGTCGCGCAGCATGGGCACCGTAATGGGTCGCTTGGTCGACAGCGAGTGGCGATCGAGCGCCGCCAGCGTGGCGACCAGCGACCCCATGTCGCGGCGGCCGTGCGCGAGCAGGTAGGCGACGACGTCGTCGCCCAGCCTGAAGCCCCGCTGCCGCGCGTAGGCGGACAGCGCCTGCGGCTTGTCGGCGTCGGCGAGCGGCGCGACCTCGTAGGCCAGGCCCCAGCCCAGCCGGGACCGCAGGTCGTCGCGCAGCGGCAGCCGGGCCGGCGGCGCGGCGGCCGCCGCCAGCAGCTGCCCCTGTGTGTCCTGCAGCCGGTTGAACAGCGTGAACAGCCGGCCCTGCGCGGCCGCGTCCGCCCGGTCGACGTCGTCGACGGCGACCAGCGCCGACGGCCCCGGCGGCTCACTCGGCGCGTGGGTGGGATCCGGGAAGTAGACGGCGGGACGGGCGTCGCCGGCCGCCCGGATCGCCGCGCGCAGCAGGTGCGTGCGGCCCGCGCCGGGCGCGCCCCACACGACGATCGCGGTCTCGCGCAGCCGCCCCCTCGCCGCGCGCTCGAGCTGCGCGACGACCTCGGCGTTCGGGCCGGAGACGAAATTGGCGAACGAAGGCGGCTCGACGGCGGCCAGGTCGAACGTAAGTTGTTCCGCCATCTAGGGGTCGTACACGGGGGAGGCGAGATAGGCGGCGCGCACGTGCCGCAGCGCGACCAGCAGCACCGCGGACGCGGGCAGCGCGAGCAGCACGCCGGCGAAGCCGAACAGCTGGCCGAACGCGAGCAGCGCGAAGATCACGGCCAGCGGATGCAGCCCGATGCGATCGCCGACCAGGTACGGCACCAGTACGTACGATTCCAGCAGCTGGCCGACGCCGTAGACGGCGAGCACCGAAAGGAAGAAAGGCCAGCCCGTCCACTGCAGCAGCGCGGCCAGCACGCCCAGCACGAGGCCCAGCCCGAACCCCACGTAGGGAATGAACACCAGAAGGCCCGTGAGCACGCCGATCGCCAGCGCGCGTTCCAGCCCGACGAACCACAGCGCCGCCGTGTAGTAGACGCCCAGCGTCATCATCACCAGCAGCTGGCCGCGCAGGAACTCGGCCAGCACGCGATCGACGTCGGTCGCGATCGTGCCGGTCTTCGCGAGCCAGTCGCGCGGCACCAGCAGGAACAGCCGCTCGCCGATCATGTTCCAGTCGCGCAGCAGGTAGAACATCACGACGGGAATCAGCACCAGGTTGACCAGCACGGAGACGACGATGAGGCCGCCGGTCCTCACGCCGGACAGAAGCTGCAGCGACAGGTCGCGCACGTCGTCCGCATTCTCGGTCACCAGCGACTTGAGCGACTGCAGGTCGAACGACAGCGTGACGCCGAACCACTGCTCGATCCACGGCGTGAGCCGTGTCGTCGCGCTGGCGGCGAGGTCGGGCAGCCGGCGCATCGCAAGCATCAGCTCGGCCTGGACCAGCGGGATCAGGATCAGGAACAGCACGATCAGCATGAGGCCGAACAGCAGCACGACGACCGTCGTCGCCAGCGCGCGCGACACGCCGTGCCGCTGCGCGGCGTCGACCAGCGGCGTGCCGAGATAGGCGAGGATCGCGCCGATCAGGAACGGCGTCAGCACCGGGCCCAGGTAGCGAAGCCCCAGGAACAGGACGAGCGCGGCGCCGGCGAGCCACAGGTAGTTGCGCGGCGTCAGCACGCGCCGCAGTCGCGGCGACGGCGGCGATTCCTCGCCGGGCGCGTCGGTGGTGTTCGGGCGGGTCTCGTTCATTTCCGGTAGAATTTGCCGCGTTTTCTCCCCGCGGATTGTAGAGGTTCCGTCGCGGGCTGCGGAACCGCGAAGCAACCATGGCAGCGCCCGAACCCCGAACGTCCCTTTCCTACCGCGACGCCGGCGTCGACATCGACGCCGGCGACGCGCTCGTCGAGCGCATCAAGCCGTTCGCGCGGCGCACGATGCGGCCGGAAGTCCTGGCCGGCATCGGCGGCTTCGGCGGACTCGTCGAGATCGGCAAGCGCTTCCGCGAGCCGGTGCTGGTCGCCGGCACCGACGGCGTGGGCACCAAGCTGATGCTCGCATTTGCGCTCGGCCGCCACGACACCGTCGGCATCGACCTCGTCGCGATGAGCGTCAACGACGTGCTCGTGCAGGGCGCCGAGCCGCTGTTCTTCCTCGACTATTTCGCGTGCGGCAAGCTCGACGTCGACGTCGCGGCGACGGTGATCCGCGGCATCGCGACCGGCTGCGAGATCGCCGGCTGCGCGCTGATCGGCGGCGAGACCGCCGAGATGCCCGGCATGTATCCGCCGGGCGAATACGACCTGGCCGGCTTCGCGGTCGGCGTCGTCGAGAAATCCGGCATCATCGACGGCCGCGCAATCGCACCGGGCGACGCGGTCATCGGCATCGCGTCGTCGGGTCCGCATTCGAACGGCTTCTCGCTGATCCGCCGCATCGTCGCCGAAAGCGGCGCCGATCTGGACGCGACGTTCGACCGCACGACGCTCGGCGGCGCGCTGCTGGCGCCGACACGCATCTACGTGAAGCCGGTGCTCGCGCTGATGCACGAGGTCGCGGTGAAGGGCATGGCGCACATCACCGGCGGCGGCCTGCTCGAGAACGTGCCGCGGATGCTGCCGGACGGCGTGCAGGCGCGGCTTTCGCGCTCGACGTGGCCGCGCCCGGCGATCTTCGACTGGCTGCAGCGGCACGGCGACGTCGCCGACGGCGAGATGCACCGCGTGTTCAACTGCGGCATCGGGATGGCGGTGGTCGTCGATGCCGCGCTCGCCGAACGCGCGATCAAGGTGCTCGACGGCGCCGGCGAGCGCGCGCAGCGGATCGGCACGATCGTCCCGCGGCCGGCCGGCGAACCGCCGACCGTCGTCGTCTGACGCCGATCCGGCCGGCCCCGCGAGCGCGATGACCCCGGCGCGCATCACCGTCCTGATCTCGGGCCGCGGCTCGAACCTGAGCGCGCTGCTCGCCGCCATGCACGCGGGCACGCTCGGCGGCACGATCACGACGGTCATCGCCAATCGCTCCGACGCGGCCGGGCTGGGCATCGCGGCCGCGCAGCGCGTCGCGACGCGCGTCGTCCCGCATCGCGAATTCGCCTTGCGCGACGACTTCGACGCGGCGCTCGCGGCGGCGATCGACGAATCGGCGCCCGACCTGATCGTGCTGGCCGGCTTCATGCGCGTGCTCGGCGCCGCGTTCGTCCGCCGGTACTCCGGCCGGATGATCAACATCCATCCGTCGCTGCTGCCCGCCTATCCGGGCCTGCACACGCACCGGCGCGCGCTCGCCGACGGCGTGCGCCTGCACGGGTGCACCGTCCATTTCGTGACGCCCGACGTCGACGTCGGGCCGATCATCGGCCAGGCGGCGGTCCCGGTCCACGACGACGACGACGAGTACGCGCTGGCGGCGCGGGTGCTCGCCGCGGAACACGTGCTTCTTCCGGCGGTCGTACGCTGGTGCTGCGCGGGCGCCGTTGTCATCGACGGGCAGCGCGCCCGCGTTAGGGACGTCAGCGCGGGCAGCGGCGATGCGCTGTTCGCGCCCGCGACCTCCTGACGCCGCACCGACCTCCCCGGCCCCCTTGCACGCGACCCTCCCCGCCCCTTCGCTGCTGACGCTGGCGCTGCGTCTGGCGGAGGCGCGCGCGAGCGCCCGCACGCGGCGCGCACTGGTGGCGGCGCTGGCGCTGTCGCTGGCCGTGCACGTGGCGCTGACGTTGTGGCCCACCGACATCGCGATCGCGCCGGAGTCCGTGCCGCTGACGGCGACGATCACCGAGCTGCCGCCGCCGCCCAAGCCCACCGCGGTCGCCGCGGCCGCGCCCAGGCCCAGGCCCAAGCGGACGTCGCCGGTGGCGCCGCCGCCGGCACCGGTTGAAATGCCGCAGGAACCGGCGGCGGCGGACACGGCCTCCAGCGCGGATGCCGCGGCGCAGGCGGCGACCGACGCCGCCGCGATGACGGTGCCGTTGCCCGAAGCTGAGGTGATCGCCGGCGCCGCCACCGGCATCAAGACGCTGCCGCCGCGCATCGACCTCGTCTACAACGTCTACTGGGGAACGCGCGGCTTCCTGATCGGCGACGCCGTCTATCGCTTCGAGCACGCGAACAACCGCTACCGGATCTCGACGGTCGGCGAGGCGCGCGGCTTGGCGGCGCTGGTGCTGCGCGGCCAGGGCAAGATCGAAAGCCGCGGCCTCATCACCGACGACGGTCTGCAGCCGCAGCTGATGCGCGTCGAGCGCGGCGGCCCCGACCGCGTCGAGACCGCGGTGTTCGACTGGGAAGCCGGCATCGTCACGATGCACGAGAACAAGACCGAGCCGCTCGACATGCCGACGTTCGATCCGCTGGCGCTGATGTGGCAGTACTACTTCACGCCGCCGACCGAGAGCAAGGTCACGGTCACCGTCGCCACGCCGCGCCGGCTCTTCCGCTACACGATCACGCGCGAGGAAACGGAAACCATCGATTGGCCGAAAGGCACGATCGTCGCCGAACGCTGGCATCGTCGTAGCGAGGACGGCAAGACCGATGCGTTCATCTGGCTCGCGCCGTCGCTGCGTTACATCCCCGTCAAGATGCGCGTGTCGCACACCGAGCGCGGCACGATCGAAGTGCTGCTCGACTCGATCCGCGTCGACGAGCCCGGCGCGCAGCCCGCGAGCGCTGCGCCGGCGACGCCGCCCGCGAGCGCCGCGCCGGCGACGCCGCCACCTGCTGACAATGCGTCGCTGACGGCCGCGGCAACCGCAACGGCGGGCGAATGACGCTGCGCGCGCGGGACATCTCCGCCCTCGCGGCGGCCATCGACCGCGTGCGCCGGTTCGACACGCCCGCGGACAACGGCCTGTCCGCGTTCTTCCGCGCGCATCCGCAGATGGGCCAGCGCGACCGCGCGTTCGTCGCCGACGGCGTGTTCGCGTGGCTGCGCCGGATGCGCTCGACCGAGGCGCTCGCCGCGTCGACCGACCCGCGCCGGCTGGCGCTCGCCGTGCTGGTCCGCGACCTCGGTCACTCGCTGCGCGACCTCGAGCCCGCGCTGACGGAGCTCGACGCCATCTGGATAAGGGCGTTCAAGTCGCGTGTGCACGAGCCGCTGCCGCCGGCCGTCGCGCACGATCTTCCCGACTGGCTGTGGGACCGCCTGGGCGTCGACTACGGCGACGCCGAGCGCGCGTCGCTCGCGCAGTCGTGGCTCACCCCGGCGCCGTTCGACCTGCGCGTCAATCCTTTGAAGACGACGCGCGAGAACGCGCTCGGCTCGCTGTCGTCCGAAGGACTCGCGGTGGCCGCGACGCCGTACTCGCCGCTCGGCATCCGCGTGAAGGGCCGCCCGTCGCTGGTCAAGCATCCGTGGCTCGCCGACGGCCGGCTCGAAGTTCAGGACGAAGGCAGCCAGCTCGTCGGCTTCCTGGTCGCGCCGCGGCGGGCCGACATGGTCGTCGACTTCTGCGCGGGTGCCGGCGGCAAGACGCTGCTGCTCGGCGCGCTGATGCGCTCGCACGGCCGGCTGTACGCGTTCGACGTCAACGACAAGCGGCTGGCGAAGCTCGCGCCGCGGCTCGCGCGCTCGGGACTGTCCAACGTGCATCCGCAGGTGCTCACCGGCGAGCGCGACGCGCGCGTCAAGCGGCTCGCCGGCAAGATCGACCGCGTGCTGGTCGACGCGCCGTGCACGGGCTTCGGCACGCTGCGCCGCAATCCGGACCTCAAGTGGCGGCAACCGGAATCGGCGGTGGCCGAACTGGCCGCGCGGCAGGCGTCGATCCTCGCCGCGGCCGCGACGCTGGTGAAGCCGGGCGGCCGCCTCGTCTACGCGACGTGCAGCGTATTGCCGCAGGAGAACGACGACGTGGTCGCGCAGTTCCTCGCCGCGCATCCGCAGTTCGTGCAGGGCGATGCGGCCGCCGAGCTGGCCCGCGCGGGCATCGCGCTCGACACCGGGCCCACGCTGAAGCTGCTGCCGCACCGGCACGGCTGCGACGGCTTCTTCGCGGCCGTGCTCTCGCGTTCCCCATGAGCGCGCCGGGCCGTCCCAGGCGCGAATCGACCCCGCAGCGCGCCAGCGCGAAGGGTGGTCCGGTGCGCGCACTCCACGTTATGCTCGCGGCCAGACGCTGAGGCACCGCATGCTCGATCCCTTCGACCTCTCCCGCCTCGAGATCGCGCTGACCACGCCGCAAGGCTGGGTCGACCTCCTGATCGTCGCCGCCTGCCTCGGCATCGCGTGGGCGATCGACCGCCGGCTCGCCGCGCACGCCCGCGCGCGCGAGGGCGTGCGCCGCAGGCACCTGCAGGCCAGCGTCGGCCGTGTCGTGTTCTCGCTGCTCGCGCTCGCGCTGCTGCTGCTGGTGCGCCCGGCGTTCCGCGCCGTGGCCGGCCCGCCGCTGTTCATGGACATCGCGATCCCGATGCTGGTCGCGCTCGCGATCATCCGCATGCTCGTGTACTTCATGCGCCGGCTGTTCGCCGACCAGTCGTGGCTGAAGACGTCCGAGCGCGCGATCGCGTTCTCGATGTGGGGCGTCGTCATCCTGTACTTCATCGGCGTGCTGCCCGAGATCGGCCGCGAGCTCGACGCGATCGTGCTGCCGATCGGCCGCTCGTCGGTGTCGATGCTGACGATCGGCAAGGGCGCGGCCGCGATCGTGCTGACGCTGATCGTGACGCTGTGGCTGTCCGGCCTGCTCGAGCAGCGGCTGCTCGACGCCACCACGTTCGACACCAACACCAAGGCGGTGATGGCGAAGCTGCTGCGCGCCTTCCTGCTGGTGGTCGGCGTGCTGGTTGCGCTCGAGACGATCGGCTTCGACCTGACGCTGCTGACGGTGTTCGGCGGCGCGCTCGGCGTGGGCATCGGGCTCGGCCTGCAGAAGCTTGCCGCCAACTACATCGCCGGCTTCACGATCCTGCTCGACAAGGCGGTGCGGCTGGGCGACCTCATCACCGTCGACGGCCGCCAGGGGCGCGTCGCGCAGGTGACGTCGCGCTACGTGCTGTTGCGCGGGCTCGACGGCGTCGAGGCTATCGTCCCCAACGAGACGCTGGTCACGACGACGGTGCTCAACCATTCGAGCGCCGCGCAGAGCATCCGCGTGAGCGTCGTCATGCAGATTGCGCACGACAGCGATGTCGAGCTCGCGCTGCGCCTGATGGAGGAGGAGGCACGCGCCGAGCCGCGGCTCGTGACCGCGCCCGAACCGCCGGCGGCGCTGGTCAACGGCTTCGGCGACGTCGGCGTCATGGTCGAGCTCGTGCTGTGGGTCGCCGGTCCGCAGGCGGGCGTGGTCAACCTCCGAAGCGCGCTCAACCGGCGGATCCTGGCGTCGTTCGCGCGCAACGGCATCGCGATCGCCTACCCCCGGCGCGACGGGCGGCCGGCCGGTCCATAAGGCCTACCGCCGGGCGGGTCATTAGCCTCGGAGCCCCGGGTCGCGTACAATTGGAGATTCGTGCCGGCCCGTGCCGATCTTGCGCGGTCCGCCCCCACAATATAATGGATAATCAATGAGTTACGATTTTCTGTCCCTCGCCGCCCACGGTCTGGTCGACCTGCCGTGGTGGGGTTACGTGATCTTCACGCTGGCCGTGACGCACGTCACGATCGCTTCGGTCACGATCTTCCTGCACCGCTGCCAGGCGCACCGCGCGCTGGACCTCCACCCTTCCGTCTCGCACTTCTTCCGCTTCTGGCTGTGGCTGACCACCGGCATGGTGACCAAGGAATGGGTCGCGATCCACCGCAAGCACCACGCGAAGGTCGAGACCGTCGACGACCCGCACAGCCCGCAGACGCGCGGGATCAGCACCGTGCTCCTCCAGGGCACCGAGCTCTATCGCGCCGAGTCGCGGAACCAGGAGACGATGGACAAGTACGGGCACGCGACGCCCGACGACTGGATCGAGCGCAACCTGTACACGCGGTTCTCGTGGCAGGGCGTGGGCCTGATGCTCGCCGTCAACCTCGTGCTGTTCGGGCCGATCGGCGCGACGATCTGGGCGATCCAGATGATGTGGATCCCCGTCACCGCCGCCGGCATCATCAACGGGATCGGCCACTACTGGGGCTATCGCACCTACGCGTGCGCCGACGCGTCGACCAACATCGTGCCGTGGGGCATCATCATCGGCGGCGAGGAGCTGCACAACAACCACCACGCGTACGCGACGTCGGCCAAGCTGTCGTCGCAGTGGTACGAGTTCGACATCGGCTGGCTGTACATCCGCACGCTCGAGATCTGCAGGCTCGCGACCGTCCGCAAGGTCGCCCCGCAGATCCGCTTCGACCGCAGCAAGGCGGTCCCCGACATCGCCACGCTGCAGGCGGTGCTCACGCATCGCTACCTGGTCGTCACGAAGTACGCGCGCACGCTGAAGGCCGCGTGCGCGACCGAGCTCGCGGCGCTGAAGGCGCGCGCCGCCGCCGGACGCGCGAACGACGACGTCCCGAGCCCGCGCCGCATGAAGCGCTGGCTGCTGGCCGATCCGTCGTCGCTGAACGAGACCGACCGCGCGAAGCTCGCGGCCGCGCTGGCCCGGAGCAAGGCGCTGGCGACGATCTACGCGATGCGCCAGGACTTGGGCTCGCTGTGGGAGCGCTCGACGGAATCGTCCGAGCAGTTGCTGGCCCGCCTGCAGGACTGGTGCCACCGTGCCGAGTCGTCGGGCATCGCGCCGCTCGCGCAGTTCTCGCTGCAGCTACGCCGCTACGCGTAACGCGCGGCGCGCCCGCGAAGGAGCCCGCCGTCCGGCGGGCTCTTTTGCATTGTGGCCCGGATAATGCAAAGTTAGGAATTGCCGCACTCGCGTCCCGAATGCGCGAACGCAGGATACGACCATGGCGAACCGTCCGTTCCAGCGCCTGCTGTCCCGAATCCCGGTCCTTCGCTACATCGCCGGCGAAAACCGTCCGGCCGAACTCCCGCAGGCGCCGGTCGAAGCCATCGCGGCGTCGCGCCCGGCCCGGCCGCATCCGGAACCCGCGGCCTCGGCCGTCGACGGCGCCTCGATCGTCCGAAGCCTTCAGGCCGAACTCGCGCAGGCGGCGCGCGCGACCGACGTTCGCCTGCGCAAGCTGGAAGCGTCCATCGGGGCGGCCGGCGCCGAGGATGCGATTCGCCTGCTCGATTACGAACTCGAGCGCAATCCGCGATTCGCCGATCCGCGCCGACTGCTGCGCCACGGCGCGCAGGTCTGCTCGCAGAACGGCGAGGACGGGATGATCGGAGAGATATTCCGGCGCATTGGCACGTCGACTCGCGTTTTCGCCGAAGTCGGCGTCGGCGACGGCAATGAAGGCAACACGTCGTTCCTGCTCTCGCAGGGCTGGACCGGATACTGGCTCGACGGCGACGACGCGTTCCTGAAGACGCTGCGCACCCGCCCCGATCTCGCCGGATGCGTAAAGACCGTGGTGTCGCACATCACGCGCGAGAACGTCGCGGCGCTGTTCGCGCGGGCGGGCGTTCCGGCCGAATTCGACTTCCTGTCGGTCGACATCGACCACAACACCTACTACGCGTGGGAGGGCCTGCGCGACTATCGGCCGCGTGTCGTGGTCGTCGAATACAACGCGACGATCCCGCCCGACGTCGACTGGAAGGTTCGCTACGATCCGGCCCGCACGTGGGACGGGACCAACAACTTCGGCGCGAGCCTCAAGGCGTATGAAGTGCTCGGACGCCGCCTGGGGTACGCGCTCGTCGGCTGCGATTTCATCGGCGTCAACGCGTTCTTCGTCCGCGACGACCTGGTCGCCGATCAGTTCGCGGCGCCGTTCACGGCGGAGAATCACTACGAGCCGCCGCGGTACCAGCTGGCGACGCGCCGCGGACACGCGCGCGCCATCCTGGATCGGGCGGGGCCGGAATAGCAAAGCCCGCCGTGCGGCGGGCTTTGTTCAGGGCTGACTGCAGGCCACTCGGGGCTTCGCCCCTCGGGACGAAGTCGAGTCGACGTCGCTGCGCGACGTCACTTCAACTTCGTTTCCTTGTACATGACGTGCTTGCGGGCGACGGGATCGAACTTCTTGATCTCCATCTTTTCCGGCATCAGCTTCTTGTTTTTCGACGTCGTGTAGAAATGGCCGGTGCCGGCCGACGATTCGAGCTTGATCTTTTCGCGCATGGAGACTCCTCCGGACAGGTTAGACGTGCTCGCCCTTGGCGCGCAGGTCGGCCAGCACGACGTCGATGCCGTTCTTGTCGATCGTGCGCAGCGCGTTGGTCGTCAGCCGCAGGCTGACCCAGCGGTTCTCGCTCTCGACCCAGAACCGGCGGCGCTGCAGGTTCGGCAGGAAACGCCGCTTGGTCTTGTTGTTGGCGTGCGAAACGTGGTTGCCCACCATCGGGGCTTTTCCGGTCACTTGGCAGACTCGAGCCATGGCTTCGATCCTTGATGCGGTTGCGGCGTCCCGGCAAACCGGGGCAGCTTCGGGGGTTTAACGTGCGTAAAGCCGAACATTATCGCTCAAAACGCGGCTGCAATCAAGCCCTTACCCGGACCGCGGCATCCCCGCTCAGAGCAACCCCCGCTCGGCGAACGAAACGACCCGCTGCCCGGCGACCACGAAGTGGTCGAGCGTGCGGATGTCGACCAGGGCGAGCGCCTGCTTCAGCGACGACGTCAGCAGCTCGTCGGCGCGCGACGGCTCGGCGACGCCGCTCGGGTGGTTGTGCGCGAAGATCACGCCGGCCGCGTTTTCGGCGAGCGCCGCCTTGACGACCTCGCGCGGATAGACGCTGGTCTGCGCCAGCGTGCCGCGGAACAGCTCGCGCGCGGCCATGAGCCGGTTCTGGCTGTCGACGAACAGCGCGACGAAGGCCTCGTACGGCAGCGCGGCGAGCGTGAGCCGCAGGTAGTCGCGGACGGCCTCCGGCGACGTCAGCACGTCGCGATGGCGCGCGTCCTCGAGCAGCGCGCGGCGCACGAACTCGACCATCGCCTTGAACTGCGCGGCGCGGGCCGGGCCGACGCCGCGCTGGCAGCGGATGTCGGCGGCGCTGGCGGCGAGCAGCCGACCCACGCCGCCGAAGCGACCGATGAGATCGCGCGCAACGTCGAGCGCCGGAACGCCGGCGATGCCGGTTCGCAGCATCACCGCCAGCAGCTCGGCGTCGGTCAGCGCGGCCGGACCCAGCGCCAGCAGGCGCTCGCGCGGACGCTCAGATTCGCAGGCGGCCAGGGCCATCCGATGAACTCCGTTGCGCGGCCCGCCGGCAATGCGTTCCCGGCGTCCGCGGCTCGAGGCGACGGGCAGTGTAAACTCGCCGCCAAGCTCACGGAATCGACCGAACAGCCGACCTCGCATGCCCGCTTCCGCGCCCGCCGCCGACATCGCGCCTTCGCTCAACCGGGTCGTGCTCGGCGTCACCGGCGGCATCGCCGCGTACAAATCCGCCGAGCTGACGCGCCTGTTCGTCAAGGCCGGCGTCGCCGTCGACGTGGTGATGACCGAGGCCGCGACGCGGTTCGTGACGCCGCTGACGTTCCAGGCGCTGTCGGGCCGGCCGGTGCTCACCGACCTGTGGCAGTCGGGCGCGGCCGACGCGATGGGCCACATCGCCGCGTCGCGCGGCGCCGACCTGATCGTGGTCGCGCCGGCGTCCGCCGATTTCCTGGCGAAGCTCGCGCACGGGCGTGCCGACGACCTGCTGGCCACGCTGTGCCTCGCGCGCGAATGCCCGCTGTTCGTCGCGCCGGCGATGAACCGCCAGATGTGGGCGAACGCCGCCACGCGGCGCAACGTCGCGCAGCTCGCGGCCGACGGCGTCGGCATCCTCGGGCCGGACACCGGCGAGCTCGCGTGCAAGGAAAACGGCGACGGCCGCATGCTCGAGGCGGACGAAATCTTCGCGCTGCTCGTCGCGTCGCGGCAGCCGAAGGTCCTGGCCGGCCGGCGCGTGCTGCTGACCGCGGGACCGACGTTCGAGGCGATCGATCCGGTGCGCGGCATCACCAATTCGAGTTCCGGCAAGATGGGATTCGCGCTCGCGCAGGCCGCCGCCGAGGCGGGGGCGCAAGTGACGGTCGTCGCCGGTCCTTCGTCGATGCCCACGCCCCCGGGCGTCACGCGCATCGACGCGACCAGCGCTGCCGACATGGCCGACGCGGTGCTCGCGCGCGTCGACGGCAGCGACGTGTTCATCGGCGTCGCCGCGGTCGCCGACTACACGCCGGCATCCCCGCACGCGCAGAAGATCAAGAAATCCGCCGACGCGCTGACGCTGATGCTGACCCCGACCGTCGACATCCTGGCGACCGTCGCCGCGCGCGCAAAGGCGCCCTATTGCGTCGGCTTCGCCGCGGAGAGCCAGGACGTCGAGCGGCTCGCCGAGGAGAAGCGCCGGCGCAAGAAGCTGCCGCTGGTCGTCGCCAACCGGGCACAGGACGCGCTCGGCAGCGACGACAACGAGGTCACGCTGCTCGACGACGCCGGCGCGCATCCGCTGCCCAGGATGGGCAAACTCGCGCTGGCGAGGCGCCTGGTGGCGGAGATCGCCGGGCGTCTGCCCCGCCGATGACGTGTCGGCGCCGCGCGCACCGGACGCCGCGGAGGCCGAACGGCTCTGCATCGAGGCCCGCGCGCGGCTCGATGCCAGGCAATTCGCGGAGGCCGAGGCGATGCTGACGCGCGCCCGCGCGCTCGCGCCGCTCGATCCGGACGCCCACTACTGCTTCGGGCTCCTCTACACCGACACCGGCCGCCACGGCGAGGCGCTGGCCGCGTTCGAGGCGTCGCTCGCGCTCGACGCCAGCAACGCCAAGGCGCACAACAACCGCGGCTCCGCGCTGCAGATCCTGGGACGGCTGCGCGACGCGGAAGCCGCGTATCGCCGCGCGCTCGCGCTGCGGCCCGACCTCGCGCCACCGTACATGAATCTCGGCAAGGTGCTCGAGCAGCAGCAGCGGATCGCGGAGGCCGTCGGCGTCTACGAGCTCGCACTCGCGCGCGGTCTGGATGCCGACCTGTTCGCGCGGGCTCGCGCGTCGGCGCTCGGCCAGTCGACGTCGCGATCGCCCGACAGCTGGGTCAGGTCGACGTTCGACAACTTCGCGCCGACGTTCGACGCGCACCTGCGCACGTTGGGCTACGCGGTCCCCGAGTCGCTCGCCGCGCTGCTCGCGCCGCATGTGCGCGGACCGCTGGCGATCCTCGACCTGGGCTGCGGGACCGGTCTGGTCGGTGCGGCGCTCGCCGGCCGCGGCCATCGCGTCGTCGGCGTCGACCTGTCGGAAAAGATGCTCGCGCAGGCCCGCGCCCGCAACGCGTACGAGGCGCTGCACGTGAGCGAAGTCCACGCGTTCCTGCGCGACGCCGCGGCCGCTTCGTTCGACGCGGTGTTCGCGGCCGACGTGTTCATCTACATCGGCGCGCTCGAGGAGGCGTTCGCGGAGATCGCGCGCGTGCTGCGCGCCGGCGGATGGTTCGCGTTCTCGACCGAGGAGTGCGACGGCGTCGACTTCGCCCTGCTGCCGACCGGCCGCTACGCGCAATCCGACGCATACGTGCGCAGGCTCGCCGGCGCCGCCTTCGTGGTCGTCGAGGCGGGGAAGGCGACGATCCGGATGGAATCGGGATCGCCGATCGCCGGCCGCACCTACCTGCTCGCGAAGCGCTAGCCCGCCATGACTCCACCGGTGATCGAGCTCAAGGTGCTGGACGAGCGAATCCGGCCGCACCTGCCCGCCTACGCGACGCCCGGCTCGGCAGGCATGGACCTGCGCGCGTGCATCGACGCGCCGCTCACGCTTGCGCCGGGCGACGTCAGCCTCGTGCCGACCGGCGTGGCCATCCACATCGGCGATCCGGGTTTCGCCGCGGTGATCCTCCCGCGGTCGGGCCTCGGCCACAAGCACGGCATCGTGCTGGGCAACCTGGTGGGGCTGATCGACTCCGATTACCAGGGACCGCTGATGGTGAGCTGCTGGAACCGCGGCGTGGAGACGTACACGCTCAATCCGCTCGACCGGCTGGCCCAGCTGGTCATCGTCCCGGTCGTACAGCCGACGTTCCAGGTCGTGGCCGACTTCGTCGCCAGCGAGCGCGGCGACGGGGGGTTCGGCAGCAGCGGGCGCGGCTGAGCCCCCAATGCGAACGACCCGCCGCCACAGGCACGATAGCTGCTTGGGTTCATGTCCTCCCGGTCGCCGGGCGTCTCCCCGATCCATTGAATGAACGGCTCATTTCCAGCGGTCGCACGGCTCGAGCGCGCGTTCGGGCTGCGCCATCGGCTTTTCCGCGACGTCGTCAAGCGCGCGCACGCGCAATTCGGCGATCCGTGGGCGATCGAACTCGAAGACGTGGTGACGCGGCTGTTCGACGACGATCGCGCCCTCGCGCTGGCGGTCGAGGGTTATTCGGCGTTCGCCCTCGATGCGCTGCGCCGGCAGAACCGCTTCGACCGCGAGCGGAAGTACCCGGAGAAGTCGTTCGCCGAAGCAGCGGCCGACGTGTACCTGAACGAGTCGTACATGACCGGGCAATACCTGCCGGGACTCCTGCTGTCCCACTACCTGTGGGGCCACCACTACCGCCAGCTGCGATTCTTCCGCGATGCGTTCGTCGCGGCCATGGCGCTGGCGCCGGCACGCTTCGCGGAGATCGGCGTCGGCACAGGCGTCTATTCGCGAACGGTGCTCGCTCAGGTTCCCGCGGTGGACGGTGCGGGCTTCGACATCAGCCCGTCGTCGAAAGCGTTCGCCGAGGCGCACCTCGCGCGGTTCGGCGTCGGCGATCGCTTCGCGATCGAGATTCGCGATGTCCTCGCGGACCCGCCGGCCGACAAGCTGCACTGGCTGCTTTGCGTCGAGGTGCTCGAGCACCTCGAGGACCCGCTGAAGTTCCTGCGCGGCGTCCGCGGACTGCTCGCGCCCGCCGGCAAGGCGTTCGTCACGGCGGCGATCAACGCGGCCAACGCCGACCACATCTACCTGTACCGCGATGCGGAGGAGGTGGCGAGCCAGCTGCGCGCGGCGGGCTTCGCGATCGAGCAGTATTTCGTGGGCAATGCGTATCCGCCGGTGACGCCGGACCAGCCGATCCCGGCGGTGGCCGCGTTCGTCGTCACGTTGCAGGAGCCGCGATGAGCGAATCGCAGACGCTGAGCGGCGTGCACGTCAACCTGCGCCCGCTGGCGGTCGACGACGCCGAGCTGACGCTGCGCTGGCGGACCAGCGACCGGGCATTGCACCTGCATCCCGGCGCGACGACGGTCGCCGAGCAGGCGCGGTGGATCGCGACGCGACCCGCGGCGGAGCGCAACTTCGTCATCGAGCGCCGCGACGGCCGGCCCGTGGGCATGGTCTCGCTGACCGACATCGACACGGTCAATCGGCATGGGATGCCCGGGCGCTTCCTGATCGGCGACGAAGCGGCGGTAAAAGGGATTCCGGCCGCGGCGGAAGCGTTCGGCCTCGTCCTCGCGCTGGCTTTCGACACGCTCGGCCTGCACCGGATCCACGGCACGATCGCGTCCGACAACGTGCTGATGATCAAATGGCAGAAGCACATCGGCCTGCGCGAGGAGGGCCGCCTGCGCGACCACTATTTCCTCGCCGGCCACTATCAGGATGCCGTATGCCTGGGCCTCCTGGTCGACGAATATCGCGCGGTCACCGTTCACCGCCTCTCGGCGCTGGTCCGCATGGCGCGCGTGCCGCAGTCCTGAACCCAACGAGCCGGAGATCGAGCAATGCCCGCCGAGAAGGTCACGAACATCATCCTCGCAGCCCTTGCCGCCGCGAACGCGGAGCGGCGCGCCGACGAACGCTTCGCCGTCGGCGAGGACACGCGGCTCTTCGGCGAGGATGCCGTGCTCGATTCATTGACGCTGGTCTCGGTCATCGTGGACGTGGAAACGGCGCTGCGCGACGAGTTCGGCGTGGCGATCAGCCTGACCGACGATCGCGCCGTCAGCCGGCCGGTCTCGCCGTTCACCGACGTGCGGACGCTGCGCGCGTACGTGCTCGAACTGCTCGCGGAAACGAAGTGACGAGCGCGGGCAAACGCTACGAGGGCAAGGTGGCGCTGGTCACCGGCAGCAGGCGCGGCGTCGGGCGGCTCATCGCCGAGCATTTCCTGGCCGAGGGCGCGACCTGCGTGGGATTCGCGCGCGGACCGGCGACCTTCACGCACGCGAACTACCTGCACCGGCAAGTGGACGTCGGCGACGCGGCGGCCGTCCTCGCCACTTTCGACCGGCTGCGGTCGGAAGTCCCGGCGCTGCACATCGCCGTCAACAACGCCGCGGTGCTGACGTCGCAGTACGCGATGATCCTGCCGGCCGCCGCCGCGCAGGCGATGGTGGCCACCAACCTCCTCGGAACCTTCCTCGTTTCGCGCGAGGCAGCGAAGCTGATGCGCAAGAGCCGCTGGGGGAGGATCGTCAACATCAGTTCGATGGCGGTGAGCCTGGAGCCGCCGGGCGACTCGGTGTACGCAGCGTGCAAGGCGGGGGTGGCCACGCTGGCCAACGTGATGGCCAAGGAGTTCGCGGCGATGAACGTCACGTGCAACACGCTCGCGATCACCGCGTACGACACCGACATGCTGGGCCAGCTGCCGCGCGCGAAGATCGACGCGGTCGTGGCCGGGCTGCCCTTGCCGCGCTTCGCCGAGCGCGACGACATCCTGAACGTCGTGGACTTCTTCGCGTCGGAGCGAAGCTCGTACGTCACGGCGCAGACGATCTTCCTGGGCGGAGTCCACTAGCCGATGGCCGACGTCGTCCGCATCGACGCACCGGTTCCGCTCATCCGGATCACCGGCCGGGTCTTTCCGTCCAACGCCTACCTGCTGGCGACGGGAAAGGGCAACGACTGCCTGCTGGTCGACCCCGGGCTCGACGGCGAGCTGATCGCCGATGCCGTCGCGCGCCATGGCCTGGTGCCGCGCGCCGTCGTGTGCACGCACGGGCACTTCGATCACATCGGAAGCGCGGCGCAGTTCCAGAAGGCGTACGACATTCCGGTCTACCTGCACGATGCCGACGTGCCGACGTCCCGGTCGTCCAATTTCCTGCTGATGGCGATGAAGATCGACCGGCGGATCGTGGTTCCCGAGGTCGAGCGCGTCGGCGGCGACGATTGCAGCCTGTCGCTCTGCGGCCTCGATGTCCGCTACCGCGCCACGCCTGGGCATACGCCGGGCAGTTGCGTCGTCACGATCGGCGGGCTCGCGTTCACCGGCGACACGCTGTACAGCCGCGGCGTCGGGCTGTCCGGCCTGCCCGGGGAGAACACCGAGCAGCTGAAGGGCACGCTGCATCGCCTGCTCACGGCGCTCCCTGACGACGTGCTCGTGCTGCCGGGCCACGGAGGCGAGGCGCCGCTTTGCGACATCAAGGCGTCGAACGTCGCGCTGCAGCGGTTCCTCGGGCCGAACGTCCCGGTCATGGAAGGCGGATGACAGCATGAGCGCCGAACCGGGCATCGCCGTCATCGGCGTCGGCCATCACCTTCCCGAGCGCGTGGAGGACAACGCCGAACTGTGTCGCACGCTCGCCGTCACGCCGGAGTGGATCGTCGAGAAGACCGGCATCGAGCGCCGCCGGATCGCGGGTCCGGACGACACGGCGTCGGGCTTCGCCGTGCGGGCCGCGCAGCGGGCGCTCGCGTCGGCTGGCATCGACGCCGCGCAGGTCGACCTGATCATCGCCTGCACGTTTTCCGGCGACTACGTGTTCCCGCCGGTCTCGGCGAAGATCCAGCAGCAGCTGGCCGCCGCCGGCGCGCAGATCTTCGACCTGCAGGCGAACTGCGCCGGCTTCGTCACCGGACTCACCGTCGCCTCCGACCGGATGCGCTGCGATGCGTCGGTGCGCCACGCGCTGGTGGTCGGCGTCGAACTGTGCACGCGATTCGTCGACCGCAGCGACGTGAACACCGCCGTCTACTTGAGCGACGGCGCGGGCGCGGCGGTGCTGGGACGCGCCGCGCCGGGCACCGGCATCCTGGGCTCGGCGTTCTTCACCGACAGCTCGAATTTCGAGTCGGTCCGCCTGCGCGGCGGCGGATCGAGCCATCCGTTCCGGGGCCGCGCGTTCGATCCCGCGGTCGACTGCATGGAGATGAACGGCATCGCCACGTGGAAACAGGCGATCACCCACATGCCGCCGACGATCCGCCGCGCGTGCGCCAAGTCGGGGATCGACGTCGGCGCCGTGGACTTCATCGTCATGCACCAGGCGAACTACCGGCTCATCGAGTACATCGTCCGCAAGATGGGCTTCGGGATGGACCGGACGTACACCAACGTGCAGCAGGTCGGCAACGCGGGCTCGGCGTCGCTCGCGATCGCGCTCTCCGAGGCCGTCGAGGCCGGTTGCATCGCCGCCGGCGACAGCGTCGTGCTGGCCGGGGTCGGCGCCGGCTTCAATTTCGCCGCCAGCGTCTGGAAATGGGGAGCGCTTCCCCGCAGGGAGTCCGCATCGTGACCACATTCGGGGATTTCGACGCCATCGCCGTCGGCGACAGTGCGTCGATCGTCAAACCCATCGGCGAGGCCGATCTGCGCCGGTTCGTCGAGATGACCGGCGACGACAATCCGCTGCACGTCGACCGCTCGTACGCGGAGTCGACGTCGTTCCGCGACATCGTCGTGCACGGGATGCTCGGCGCGTCGTTCATCTCGACGGTGATCGGCACGCGCCTGCCGGGCCCGGGCGCGCTGTGGCTGTCGCAGAACATGGAATTCCTGCTGCCGGTGCGATTGAACGACGTGCTCACCATCACCTGCACGGTCACGAGAAAGAACGAGCGCGAACGGCTGCTCGACCTCGAGACCCGCATCGAGAACCAGCACGGCCAGGTCGTGCTCGCCGGGCAAGGCCGCGTGAAGATGCTCGCGACGGACCGGCCCGCGCAACCCGTTGCGCCCGTGCGTTCGCAGGTGGCGATCGTGACCGGCGGCGCCGGCGGCATCGGCCGCGCCATCTGCGTCAAGCTGGCAAGCTGCGGCTTCGCCGTCGTCGTCAACTACCGGACGAACCGCGAGCAGGCCGAAGCGCTGGTGGCCCAGTTGGCGAAGGACGGCAAGCGCGCGATGGCCGTCCAGGCCGACGTCGCGTCGCTGGAGGGTGCGTTGCACCTGCATCGCGAGGCGACGCGCCAGTTCGGCGGCATCGGCGTGCTGGTCAACAACGCGTCGCCGCCGATAGCACCCAAGCCGTTCGCGCAGCTCGAATGGAGCGACGTCCAGCTGCAGCTGGACGGCCAGCTGAAGGCCGCGTTCCTGATGGCGAAGGCGTGCGTGCCGGACATGGTGCGCGCCGGCGCGGGACGCATCGTCAACATCACGTCGCAGATCGTCGACGGCGTGCAGACCGCGCCGTGGACCGCCTACGCGATCGGCAAGGGCAGCCTCGCAACGTTCTCGCGGTCGCTGGCGGCAGAACTCGGACCCTCCGGAATCACCGTCAACTGCGTGGCGCCCGGGATGACGCAAACGCGGCTGATCGCCGACGTCCCGGAGAAGGCGCAACTGATCGTCGCACGCCAGACGCCGCTGCGCCGGCTCGCCTTGCCCGAAGACATCGCGGCGGCCGTCGCGTATCTGGCGTCCGCCGACGGCGACTTCGTGACCGGGCAGACGCTGCGCGTGAACGGCGGGATGACGATGACGTGACCGCGAACCCGCCTTCGTCGCCGCTGCAGGTGCTCGCCGACCGTGCGTCGTCGCTGACGGCCGTCACCACGGCGCTGGCGGCCGCGGAAGGCCTCGCCGCCGACCGGCCGCGCGTGCGCGTGGGCCTCGCGGCGAACGTCACGCTCGATCTGCTGGCGACGTACCTGCGACGTCACGCGCTGCTGGAAGGCGTGCGCGTCGACGTGGACGTCGGCGACTACGACGACCCGATCGGCAACGTCGAGCGCTTCGCGCGGGCCGGCGCGGACGCCGTGCTGCTGCACACGCTGTTCGACAACCTGCTGCCGTCGTTCGAGGCGCAGCTTGCGACGCTCGCCGACGACGCGATCTCTGCCAAGCGGGCCGAGCATCGCGAGCGGCTGCAGGTCGCGCTCGACCGCGGCCGGTCCATCCCGCGCATCCTGCTCGTCCGCTTCCATTCGATCACGCGCGCGGTCGAGCCCGCGCATGCGCGCAGGGTCGAGCGCGTCGTCGACGAGTTCAACGCGATGCTCGACGACGTGGCCGGCGCCCATCCGAACGTCGCGTTGCTCGACCTCGGCCCGTGCATTGTCGAGGTCGGTGCACGGCGCGCGTTCGACTGGCGATATTATTTCCGCGGCAAGGCACTCTACTCGATCGAGCTGCTCGACGAGTATGCGCGCTGCGTCGTCGCGGGCACGCGGGCTTTCGGCACCGCTTATCGCAAGGCGCTGGTGCTCGACTGCGACAACACGCTGTGGGGCGGCGTGATCGGCGAGGACCTCGCCAGCGGGATCAAGCTCGATCCATTCGACTATCCGGGCAACGTGTTCTGGCGGATCCAGCACGAGATCGCGGCGCTGGAACGGCAAGGCGTGCTGGTCTGCCTCGCGAGCAAGAACAACCCCGGCGACGTCGACGCCGTGTTGCGCGATCACCCGCACATGGTGCTGCGCGACCGCCACCTCGCGGTGAAGATGCTGAACTGGGACACGAAGGACGCCAGCCTGCGGCGGATCTCGGAAGAGCTCAACATCGGCCTCGACAGCCTGGTGTTCGTCGACGACTCGGCGTTCGAATGCGAGCTCGTGAGGTCGCGGCTGCCGATGGTGCGCGTCTACGAGGTGCCGAAGGCTCTGGCCGACTACCCGCGGATGTTCGACGAGGTCAAGGCGCAATTCCTCGCCGCCGGACCGCGCGCGCAGGACGCCGGCAAGACCGATCAATACCGGATGCGCGCAGCAGCCCAGAGCGAGCGCGCCCGCTTCGCGAGCCAGGACGAATACTTAGCGTCGCTCGGCATCAAGGTCGTCATTCGCTGCAATGCGCTCGATGCGGCGCCGCGGATCTCGGAACTGACGCAGAAGTCGAACCAGTTCAACCTCACGACGCGCCGTTACACGCAGGCGCAGATTCTCGAGTTGATGAAGGACCCGCAGGCCGCCGTCTATTCGTTCTCGGTCGCGGACCGGTTCGGGGATTCCGGATTGACCGGCGTGGCGATCCTGCGGCTCGCCGGCGCGACGGCGTCCGTGGATTCCTTCCTGATGAGCTGCCGGATCATCGGACGCGGCATCGAGGCGGCGGTCTTCGACGCCGTGGTCGCCGCGGCGGGGCGGCACGGCGCGTCCGTGCTCGATGCCGAGTACCTGCCGACGGCGAAGAATGCGCAAGTCGAGGACTTCTACGATCGCATGGGCATGCCGCGCGTGGACGCGCCCGCGCCGGCGCGCCGCTATCGCGCGCACATCGATGCGCTGCCGCGTGCGGCGCCGGACTGGATCGAGGTGACCCTTGGTCAATGAGGCAACGCTCAGGCAGGTGATGTCCGCGATCCTGCAGGTCGATCCCGGCGTGCTCGGCGAGGATTCCAGCATGGACACGATCAAGACCTGGGACTCGCTGCGCCACATGCAGCTGGTGCTGGCGCTGGAGGACGAATTCGGCGTGACGATCCCGGACGAGGACGTCGCCAACATCACGTCCTATACGCTGGTCCGGCTGGTGCTGGCCGAGCTGCTGGAGAAACGCTGATGGAGTGGCTGCTCGACCGCTTCGCGAGCGCGGCCACGCACCGCGCGTTCGTGCACGAGGGGCGGGAGGTCACCTACGGCGATGTCGTGGCGAAGACGCGCGCGTACGGCGACGATCTGGCCGCCCGCGGCGTCGAGGCCGGGCAGACGGTCGCGGTGCTGGGCGACTATTCGCCGGAGGTCGTCTGCTTCCTGTTCGCGCTGTTTCGCAACGGCAACATCGTGGTGCCGATGACCCGCGACGCCGTGATCGAGGAGGCCGTGGCCCTCGGGCTGTCCGGATGCGACTGGTTCGCCGAGTTCTCGCGCGAAGGCGCGTCGATGCAGTTTTCCGCCCGCCGCGTGGCGTCGGACATCGCGCTGCTGGCGGATTTCCGGCGCTCGCGCCGTCCGGGACTCGTGCTGTTCTCGTCGGGCTCCACCGGCGAGCCGAAGGGCATCCTGCACGACTTCACGCGGATCGCCGAGAAGTTCCGCAAGCAACGCGCGCCCATCGTGGCGATCCCGTTCCTGATGCTCGATCACTTCGGCGGCATCAACACGATCCTGGCCATCCTGTCGAGCCTGGGCACGGCGGTCACCGTCGGCAGTCGCGCGATCGAGCCGGTCTGCGCGGCCATCGCGCGGCACCGCGTGCAGCTGCTTCCGGCGACGCCGTCGTTTCTCACCATGCTGCTCGCGTCCAACCTGCACCGGAAGTACGACCTGTCGTCGCTCACGCGGATCACCTACGGGACCGAAGTCATGCCGCAGGCCACGCTCGACCGGCTGCGCGCCGAGTTTCCGGGCGTCGAACTGCAGCAGACCTACGGCCTGTCCGAGGTCGGCGTGCTGCGCACGCAGTCGCGGCCGGACGGCACGCTGTGGATGCGCATGGGCGGCGAGGGATTCGAGACCAAGGTGGTGGACGGCATCCTGTGGATCCGCTCCACGTACCGCATGGTCGGCTACCTGAACGCCGACAGCGAATTCGACGAGGACGGCTGGTTCAACACGAAGGACCAGGTCGAGGTCGACGGCGACTACCTGAAAGTCCTGGGCCGGGTCACCGACATCATCAACGTCGGCGGCCAGAAGGTGTATCCCGCCGAGGTCGAGAACGTGATCCTGGGTGTGGCCAACGTGACGGACGTCGTCGTGTGCGCCGAAGCCAACGCGCTGCTCGGCCAGATCGTCGTCGCCAAGGTCGTTCTCGCGCATCCCGAGGCGACCGCGGACATCAAGGCCCGCGTGCGCGCCGCCTGCCTGGCGCGGCTCGCTCCGTTCAAGGTTCCGGCCAAGGTGGTCGTGACGTCCGAGGCGTTGTACTCGAAGCGGCACAAGAAGGTGCGGACGGCGTGACGCCGCCCGGAAGGAGGGAGCATGGGCAAGCCATCGATTGGAGACTGTCGCATCGTCACGCTGCCGAAGATCGCGGACCCCCGCGGGAACCTGACGTTCATCGAGGGCGAGCGGCACGTGCCGTTCGACATCGCGCGCGTCTACTACCTGTACGACGTGCCGGGCGGCGCCGAGCGCGGCGGCCACGCGCACAAGGGGCTGCACCAGCTGATCATCGCGATGTCCGGCAGCTTCGACGTCATCCTCGACGACACCACCGGCAAGCACCGGTTCCACTTGAACCGGTCGTACACCGGGCTCTACGTGTGTCCGATGATCTGGCGCGAGATCGACAACTTCTCGTCGGGGTCGGTCTGCATGGTGCTGGCGTCGAACCGGTACGACGAGGAGGACTACTACCGCACGTACGACAGCTACGTCGAGGCGATGAGGAAGCTATGAGCGGCGCAGCGCCGGTCCGGCGCGCTTCCGCGATGCCGCCGGTCCCCTTTCTCGACCTGAAGGCGGTAAACGCGCGCTTCGACGCCGAGATGGCCAACGCCGTCGGCGCCGTGCTGGCGTCGGGATGGTACCTGCTGGGCGAGCAGAACCGGCGCTTCGCAGCGGAGTTCGCGCGCTTCTGCGGCTCGGCGCACTGCGTGCCGCTGGCCAACGGCCTCGACGCGCTGCGCCTGACGCTGCGCGCGTGGATGTCGTTCGGCCGCCTGCAACCGGGCGACGAGGTGATCGTCCCCGCGAATTCGTTCGTGGCTTCGGCGCTGGCCGTGACCGATTCGAACCTGGCGCTGCGCTTTGCCGACGTGGATGCCGGCACGTTCTGCGTGACGCGCGACACGATCGCCGCGAGCCTGACCGGCCGGACCCGCGTGGTCATGCCGGTCCACTTGTTCGGCCAGGTCGACGACATCGCCGCGGTCCGTGCGCTGTGCGAGGACGCCAACGTGCTCGTGCTCGAGGACGCGGCGCAGGCGCACGGCGCGCGCTTCGCGGGGCGGCATTCGGGAACCTTCGGCGACGCCGGCGCCTTCAGCTTCTATCCGAGCAAGAACCTGGGCGCGCTGGGCGATGCCGGCTGCATGGTGACCGACGACGGGGAGTTGGCCGAGCGCGTGCGCATGCTGGGCAACTACGGCTCGACGCGCAAATACGAGCACGAGCACTGCGGGATCAATAGCCGCATGGACGAGCTGCAGGCCGCCGTGCTGCGGATCAAGCTGACGCGGCTCGACGCGGACAACGCGCGACGCCGCGAGATCGCGCGGCGCTACAACCAGCGCATCGCCCATCCGCAGGTGCGGACACCGCGACCTCCGTCGGAGGATTCCGCGCACGCCTGGCATCTGTACGTGGTACGCGTGCCGCGACGCGCGAGCTTCATCGACCACCTGAACGAGCACGGCATCGAGACGATGATTCACTATCCGCATGCGATCCACCGCCAGCCCGCCTATCGGGCGGCTTTCTCGTCCGTGCGGATGCCGGTCGCCGAAGCGCTGCAGGACGAAGTGCTGTCGCTGCCGATGAGCCCGGTCATGACCGACGAGCAGGTCGACCGCGTGGTGGCCGCCGTCAACGCCTGGCCCGGTCCCTCTTCCTCGAACTGACCTGCGATGACCAAGAAGTTCGTACTCGCGATTTCGGGCATGGGCGCGAACGACGCCATCCGCGGCATGGTGGAGGCGTACACGGATCCGATCGCGGCGCTCGGCCTGTCGATCGTCCACGTGTCGACAGACGACGCCGAACTCCGCTACGCGACCGAGCAGATCGCGGCGGGCAACGTCGCGTTCGGCATCACGTGGCTCGGCATCGGCCAGTACCTGCCGGTCGACGCCGGAAACGGCGGTGCGCGCGTCAACGCGTGGGAGGCCTTCCACACGCCGCTGCTCAAGATCCACGGCGACATTCCGGCCTATTTCCAGGACGTCCACCGCGACATTCCCGCCAATGCGGTCAATCTCTACCCGGCGAGCGAGTTCGTTGCCTTCCGCCGACGCTGGATGCCCGACGCGCAAGCGCTGACCGCGCTCATTCCGCCGCTGGTGCTTGCACCCATCGAGCGGCCCGGCGTCGACGTCGCGCGACGCCGGTCGGGCAAGCTCGTGTTCCTCAAGAACGGCAACTCGCCGGTCGCGCTGAGGGAACTCTGGCGCGAACGCCTGCCGGCGTCGGTGGCGCGGCTCGTCGGGTCGATGGCCGACGCGATCGAGCCCGTCGGGATGCGCGCCGGGCCGCTGTTCATCGGCGACTTCGTCGCCGACTTCATCGCGTCGGAGAAGATCGAACCGGGCACGATGCGCAGGATGGTGCCGTTCCTGACCGCGCAGATGGACGACTACCTTCGGCGCGTCAAGAGCACGATGATCGCCACCGCGCTGCTCGACCTGCCGGTCATCGTACAGGGCGACCAGTGGGAGCACGTCGATTTCCGCAACCGGCGCGCAACGCGGGTGCCGGGACAGGACTACGCGCGGTCGCAGTTGATCTACACGGAGCAGCTCGGTATCGTCGACATGTCGCCGAACATCGATACCGGCGGCCACGAGCGCGTGCAGCGCGCGGCCGGTTCGTTCGCGCTGCCGATTACCAACCGGCAGGGATGGATCGAACGGGCCCTTCCCGGATTCGACGACCTGATGTTCGAGTTTACGCCCGAGTCGATCGCGAGCCGAGTCGCGGACGTCGTCGCGAATCCCGACCGGTATCTCGAGCTCGCGCTGGCGTTCGGCGATCGTTTCCGCGAAGCCTATCCGGTCGAGGCCTACGCGAACCGGGTGATCGACCTGGCCGAATTGGCCGTGCTGCAGTACGGGGAAGGGAAACCGTCGGTCCAGCCGTTCTTCATCTGGCCGCGGGCGTGACCGCCGGCTGCGAGGCCGTTCACGCCTGGTCCTGCCACCAATCGTTGCGACTGGTGATCCGGCGCAGATTCGGCAGCGCAAATTTGCGCTCGCCCGGAACTCCGATGACCATGATCGAGACCATGTCGTTGGGCGCCCATGCGTTGACGGGGTTTCCGAAGAAGTTGTCCGGGTCGAACACCGGCGCCAGGTGCCAGTACAGATCGTATCCAAGGTCGCGCAGCAGGAACTCGATCAGCGCGGGAGACGCGTCCCGATCGTCGTTCTCGAAATAGACCGCGGGACGGAAACGCTCGATCTGCATCGCCCCGCTCTGCAGGACTTCGAGCTCCTTGCCGTCGACGTCGATCTTGACGAGGTCGAGCGCCGCGAGATCCAGGTCGTCGAGCGCGATGAACCGCGTCGGCCAGCGGTCGCCGACGTAGGCGGTCTTTCCCCAGGCCTTGCTTCCCGTGTCGACGGAGCCGTCGCGGGCGATGAACGCGTTGATCGGCAGCGTGTTGGTAATCCCGTTGAGCGCGAGATTCGCGCACAGGATGTTGAACACCTCCGGATGCGATTCGACCGCAATGACGCGGCCGGTGTCGCCGACGATGGCGGACAGCGGCACCGTCAGGTCGCCGATGTTCGCGCCGACGTCGATGGCGGTTCCTCCCGGGGGCAGGAACGCCCGCATCATCGCGATCTCCGATTCGCTGTACTCGCCGTACAGGTCGAAACACTTGCCGATGACCGGTCCGGCGAACAGCATCCAGCCGTGCCTGCATCGCTTCAGTTTGAGCTTGCCGAAATTCATCACACCGATTCTCCTTGCACTTCCCGCAAGAGTCGCGCTAGCGCGCAGCGGCAGTGCGCTGCAAACCGTCGCCGACCTCCTCGATCGCGCGCCGCCAGTCGCCCGGAGCGTCCTGCCTTGCGATCGTCAGCGTCGGATACCACGGCGTGCGGGACCCCGCGAGCCCCCAGCGCCATTCGCTTTCTGATCGATTGAGCAGCCACGTCGGCCTGCCGAGCGCGCCGGCCAGGTGGACGACGGCCGTGTCGACGCTGACGACGGCGTCGAGCGCCGAAATCAGCGCCGCGGTGTCGAGAAAGTTCGCGCACTCGTCCATCCAGTCGGCGATCGCCGGGAAGGCCGCAGCCTCGCCGGCGGGCGCGCCCTTCTGCAGGCTCACCCAGCGGAGGCCGGGCAGTTCCAGCAGCGGCGCGAACGCGCGCAACGCAACGCTTCGCTTCGCGTCGTCGGCGAGCGCCGCCGCGCCGGCCCAGCACACGCCGACACGAAGCGAAGGATCGGACCCGAAGCGTGCGTTCCATGCCGCCGCCATCGCCGGCGGCACGTGCACGTACGGCACGGCGTCCGGAACGCTCTGCGGCGTCGTATCGAACGCGAGCGGAAGGCTCAGCATCGGGCAATGCACGTCGTAGCGCGATGCGGGAGGCGGCGGCCCGCCGACCAGGACCGTGTCGACGCCGGCCACGCTGCGCACGACCCCCTCCATCGCGGCGTCACAGGCGACGATCGTCTCCTGCGCCCCGGCCTGCTTGAGCAGCGGCAGGTAGCGAAGCATCATCAGCATGTCGCCGTAGCCCTGTTCCGGCCAGATCAGGATGCGGCGTCCGTCGAGCCGCCCGCCCCACCAGCGCCGCGGGTCACGCAGCAGCGGCTGGCTGCCCGCATACGTCGCGGCGGACGCCGCGAAGCGCTTTTCGTACAGGCGAAAGCCTTCGCGCCATTCCCCGCGCAGCAGCGCGAGGATGGCCAGGTTGTAACCGGCGGACGCCGAGCCCGGGTCGATCGCCAGCGCGTCGCGATACGCGCGCGTCGCCTGCTCGAGGTCGCCTTGCGCCGCGCACGCGGCGCCCAGATTGAGCAGCGCCGGCACGTGCATGGGCGATGCGGCGAGCGCCTGGCCGCAGCACGCCTGCGCCGCGCGCCAGTCGCCGCGCGCCCTGTGCACCGAGGCCAGGTGGGACAGCGCGTCGGGATCGGCCGGACGAAGCTCCAGCGCGCGTCGGCACGACGCTTCGGCCTCGTCGACCCGACCGAGCCGAAGCAGGACGTCGCCCAGGTTGCAGTGCGCCTCCGCGAGGTCCGGTTTCCACTGCAGCGCTTCCGCAAAGCAGTCTGCGGCCTCCTGCCAGTGCTCGAGCTTCTGGTGGGTCGCGCCGAGGTCGTTGTGCGCGTCGGCGAGGGTCGGATCCAGGCGCACAGCCTCGCCAAGCGCCGGAATCGCCGCGTCGTAGCGCCTTGCCCGGCGAAGCACGATGCCGAGGTTTCGCCAGAGATCGGCCATCTCCGGTCGCAGTTCCAGCGCGAGCCGGTACTGCGCCTCGGCGTCCTCGAAACGGCCAACGTCGGCATACACGTTGCCCAGGTTGTTGAGTGCCTGCACGCTCGCCGGATCGAGGCGCGCAGCGGTTTCGAAGCTGCCCAATGCATGCGCGGGTCCGCCGGTCGTTAGCTGCGCGAGGGCAAGATCGCCGCGCAGCGCGGCGTCCGCAGGCGAAATCAAGACCGCGCGCTCGAACAGCGTCGCCGCCTCGTGCGGCCTTCCCAGCTGGTACTCGATCGCGCCGGCCGTGCGCAAGGCGTCGACGTGGCGCGGGTCCACGGCCAGCGCGTCGTGGCAGCGCGCGCGGGCGGCCGCGACGTCGCCGGCCTGCCGCAGGCGCAACGCGTCGGCGACGAGGTCGCCGGCGTTGGGTTGCACGGTCGGGGCCGAATCTCCGGCGATCGCGGGTCCGGGCGCCGCGCGACGGCCCAGGATTCGATCGAGCAGGCGGTTCATCGCGCGATTCCTGCGCAGCCGGCGGCCGCGATGCCGGTCAGCGCACCGCGAGCTTCGTGGCGACTTCCTTCGTGGCCCGCTCCACGAACGGCTTGCTGTAGCCCAACTCCGTGAGCCGCCACTTGAAGACGTTGGCGAGCTTCGCCTTGCGATAGACGCCGAGCTTGTTCTGCTGGTGATAGCGGACCGCGCGCGCGGCCAGCCCTTCCAGGATGACCTTGATCTGGTGCTGCGCGCCGGGATCGGTCCGCGCCTCCGATGCCGGCGGAAAGCGCCGGCCGAGATCGTCGGCGAGCTGGGTGGAGAACTCCTCGAGTTCCTTCGTGTTCACGAGTCCGAAAAATGCCATCGTTCGTCACCGTCCGTCAGTCGGGGCAGCAGGTTGCAAACCGGTCAAGAAATCTCGACGCACGCGGCGGGCAGTTCGACCCGGGGTCGTTCCGCAGGGACCGCGAGCATCGCCAGCGCGGGCGCGCCATCCGGCAGCGCCGTCGTCCGCGCGTTGAAATTGTCGCGGGCGTACGCCGGCGTTTCCATTCGAAAGCACCGGTAGCCCAAGCCCTTCGCAATCGCCGCCGCCTCGGTCATCGCCGCCATGTCTTCGAGTTGCGCGTACACGATCGGCCGCAGCCGTTCGAGCGTCAGCGCCGCGCCGGCGAGCGCGGCCGCCGCGCTTCGCGCGTCCGACAGTTCGATCAGATCGACGCGTGCGAGCGCCAGCTCGTCGATCGCTTTCGTTTCCGCCGGAAGCATTGTTACACGGGAGACGCCGTTGGCCGCCAGGTTTGCCTGCAGCAATCGCCGGAATCGCGGCCGCGATTCCGCCACGAGCACGTGTCCGCCGTCGCCGGCGCGCTTCGCCAGCGCCACCGTGTGCACGCCGATGCCGGCGCCTGCAACCAGCACGGTCGCGCCCGGCGCCACGAGGCCGGCAACGACGCGCAGCTCGGCCTCCCGCCACTCGCCGTACCACGGCAGCGCCGAGCCGATGCCCCGCTCGTCGGGAGCGTACAGGAAGAGGCCGTGGCGGGTCGTCGTGATGGCGGCGCCTTGGCGACGCGCGGCCGGCACGCCGGCCGTCGACGGCGAAGGACCCGGACGTGGCGGCGCCAGCGCCGCCCGATCGCCGACAACGTCCCGCAGGCGTCCCGCGACCGCGGCGATCACGCCGTCCCAGTCTCCGCGCCGCGGCTGGCGGAAAATGCGCATCGACGGGTACCACGGACTGTCGTCGCGCCGCTCGAGCCAGCGGAAGTCCGCGACGCGCGGAAGCAGCAGCCACACCGGCTTGCCCATTGCGCCGGCCAGGTGCGCGACGGCGGTGTCGACGGTGACGACGAGGTCGAGGTGCTCGATCACCGCCGCGGTGTCGGCGAAATCGGCGAGCTCGGCGCCGATCGGGTCGAGCCATGGTTCGGCGCGCGCCGTCTCCGCCTCGCCGGCCCCGACCTGCAGCGAAACGTAGCGCACGCCGGCAATTGCCGCCAGCGGCTTCAGCCGCTCGAACGGCAGCGAGCGGTGCCGGTCGCGATCGTGCGCACGATTGCCGGCCCAGACGACGCCCACGCGAAGGTCCGGTCCGCCGCCGACGCGTGGCGCCCAGCGCGCGACGCGCGCCTCGTCCACGCGTACGTACGGCACGTCGCGCGGAATCGACGCGAAGTCGGTGCCGAAGACCGCGGGGAGGTCGAGCAGGTAGGCGTAGAAGTCGAATTCGCCGGCGCGCTCGTTCCGCCCATACACGCGATCGACGCCGGCGACGCCGCGCATCACCGCTTCGAGTCCGGTCCACGCCTGCAGATGCACGGTCGCGCCGCGCGCCTTCAGCATCGGCGCGTACCGGACGAACTGCAGCATGTCGCCGAGCCCCTGCTCGGCGAAGAGCATCAGCGTCCTGCCCGCGAGGTCCTGTCCCCGCCACTCGGGCTTCGCGAACGACGGCCGCATGATGGAGAACCGCGGGGTCGCCCAGCGGAACGCGTGCGCCGCCCAGCCTTCGGCAAAGCGGCCGGCGCGCAGCAGCGACAGCGAGTAAAGGTACCCGCCGTAGGGCACCGGATGGTCGGGCAGCTCGCGTTCGAGCAGCTCGATCGCCTCGGCGTTGCGGCCGTCCTCGACGAGCGCGATCGCCAGGTTGACGAACGCTTCGCCGCCCTGGCCGCCGGCGCGCTCAAGCGACGTCGCGCGGTCGAAGGCGGCGATCGCTTCGGGCAGCCGGTCCTGCCGGAACGCCATCATGCCGTGGAGCACCTGCGCGCTCGCCGATCCGGGCGCGGCTTCCGCCGCCCGCTCGGCGAGCTGCCCGGCCGCGATCGGATCGCCGTGCTCGAGCTCCAGCGCCGCGGCCGCCTGCAGGAAGTCCGCGTTGCGCGGCGCAATCCCGATCGCCTTGCGGAAGTGCGCGAGCGACTGCGCGTGATCGCCGATTCGCTGCAGCGCGACGCCGAGCCCGAAGTGCGCGTCGGCGTCGTCGTCGCGGCCGGCGAGCGCGCGCCGCATCCACGGCTCCGCTTCGGGCGCGCGGCCCGAGTTGAGCAGCGACCAGCCATAGCGCGACGCGTCCTGCGCGGTCGCGCCACCGCTGCCCACGACGCGCTCGAGCGCCGCGCTCGCCTCGGCGAAGCGCCCTTCCCGGAACAGCGCGGCCGCCTGCTCGCGGTCGCGCTCGAGCGCCGACGTCGCGGTGTCCGCGGCTGGGCCGGCGATGCCGAGGGCGCCGAGCACGCGCCGGAGGAAACCGCCGCGCGGGGCGGCGGCGGCCGCGCCGGTCGTCGCGCGCAAATCCGCATCGGCAGGCGCGGCGGAAATCGGCAACGTCGCGCCGCTTGCGAGGATCTCGCGGCAGTCGGCGAGCGCCAGCGAGCCGCCCGCCTCTTCCGGAATCGCGACCAGCGCGATCGCGATGCCGTTGGCTTCGTCGGGTTGCACGACGCGACGATTGAAGTTCGCGGGATCGCGGGCCGGCATCGCGAATTCCCAGCAGCGGTAGCCGCACGCACGGACGCTTTCGGCCAGCGACGGCAACGACGTCCGATCGGCCACGGCGGCGACGACCACCGGGCGCAACCGCCACAGCGTGTCGGCGGCGCCCTCGACGATTCCCGCCGCGTCCGGTCCGGCGTTGATCTTGAGCAGGTCGAGGCGCTCGAGCTGCAGAAGGTCGATCGTTTCGGCCGGGGGCGACGGGCCGCCGAGCGCGCCGCGCATGACCGTCACGGCGCCCGCGACGCGATTCGCTTCGAGGTTCTGGCGCAGCACGCGCTGATGCAGCGGCCGCGGCTCGTACGCCAGCACGTGGCCCGCCGAACCGACGAGCGCCGCGAGCGGCACCGTGTGCGCGCCGATGCCGGCGTGCACTTCCACGACGTGCGCACCTGCGGCAAGCAGTGCGCGTACGAGCGCGAGCTCGCGCTCGCGATGCTCGCCGTCGCGGACGAGGTCGTCCGCCACCGGCGTGTCGTCAGGCCAGTACTGGAAGATGCCGTGCCGCGCTTCGACGACCTGGCTCACGCGCGGACGATCGGCGCGAGGTCGCGCGCTGTCGCGGGGAACGATGGCACGTCCGGCCGTTGCCGGCTCGATCGCGCCGGCCTGCGCCCCGCGCGCAAGCTCGTCGCGGACGCACGCCACGACGTCGTCCCATTCGCCCAGTCGTCGCTGGCGGAACAGCCGCATCGTCGGGTACCACGGGCTGTCGTCGCGCCGCTCCATCCATCGGAAGTCGCCGCTTGCCGGCAGCAGCAGCCACACGGGCTTGCCCATCGCGCCGGCGAGATGCGCGACGGCCGTATCGACGCAGACGACGAGGTCGAGGCTGGCGATGACCGCCGCGGCGTCCATGAGATCGCCGAACGCGGGCGCCAGGTCCGCCATGACCGCAGGCGGCGGATAGTGCGGCCGATCGCGGTCGCGCACATCCTTCTGCAGCGAAACGAACGTGACGCCGGCGACCGACCACAGCGGCTCCAGCGCCTGCAGCGGAATCGAGCGCAGCACGTCGCGACGATGCGAAGGATTGCCGGCCCACACGAGCCCGACGCGCAGCGTCCCCGCGCCGCCGACGCGCGGCGCCCACTGCGCGACGCGCTGCGCATCGGGGGTCAGGTAAGGCACGCGCGCCGGCACCGTGTCGACGTCGGTGGCCAGCGCGTGCGGAACGCTCATCAGCGGCAGGTGGAAGTCGAACGACGTGAACGCCTCGCCCTTGGCGAACGACCGGTCGACGTCGGCGAAGCACGCGCCGAACGCGCCCATCCCCTCGTGCACCTGCAGGAGCACGCGGGCGCCCAGCGCCTTGAACGCCGACGCGTAACGGCCGAACTGGATCACGTCGCCCAGCCCCTGCTCGGCCCACAGCAGGATCGTCCTGCCCGCGAGCGGCTGTCCGGACCAGGTCGGCAGCGGGTACTTCGGCCGCGCCGCCAGCAGCGGGTCCTGGAACCACCGGAATTCGTACTGGGCCCAGCCTTCGCGAAAGTCGCCGAGCGTCAGCAGCGCGAATCCGTAATGCGCGTGCGCGACCGGGCTCGGGTGCCGGGGAAGGCAGCGTTCGAGCAGCGCGCGGGCCTCGGAGGCGCGACCGCAATCGAGCAGGCACGCGGCGTAGTTCGCGAAGCTCTCGGCGGCGACGCCGGCCTCGTCGTCGCGGCGCACCGCCTGCGCATGCGCATCGAGCGACTCGTCGCGTCGCCCCTGCGCAAACAAAGCCAGCGCCAGCGCGCCGAAGCCCGACGGCCGCGCCGGGTCGCTTGCGATCGCGTCGCGGGCCGCCGCTTCGGCGCCGGCGAAGTCGCCGAGCTGGCAACGGCACGACGACAGCGCCGTCAGCATCGACGCATCGGCAGGCGACTGGACGAGCGCACGCTCGTAGACGCCGGCGGCATCGGCCGGCCGGCCGCGTGCGATCAGGATGGCCGCCAGCCCGGCGTGCGCGGGCACCGACGCCGGATCCGACGCCACGGCACGCCGTGCGTGCGCCTCCGCTTCGTCGAGGCGACCCAGCAGCTGGCAGGCGAGCGCCAGGTTGAGGTCGAGTGCCAAGCGCGCGCAGCCCTGTTCGCGAGCCGCCAGCAGGCCGTCGCGCGCCTCGCGATAGCGGCCCCAGTCGAGCAACGTGCAGGCGCGGTGAAACAGCAGTTCCGGATGGCCGGGGTGGCGCGACAGCGCGCCGGACAGCTCCGCGAGCGCCTCGCCGAAACGCTGGTCCGCGGCCTGGACCCGCGCGCGTTCCACGATCGGCGCGACGTCGACGTCGCCGGCGATCGCGGCTTCCGACCGTCGTGACTCCGGCGTCACGGCCGGATTCGGATGCGTAAGGCCGGTCATGGGCGTGGCCGCCGAGTTGCGTCCTGGTTCCCGCGGGAATGCGCGAATCTCGCGATCGACACTAGCACGGCAATCGCGCAATGAAAAAGGCCGGTGGGGGGCCACCGGCCTTGATTGACAGCGACTGTCGTCTTAGCGGAACGACGACGGCACGTACTTCGACGCGCAACCGGAGAACGTACCGGTCCAGGTCGGGATTTCCGCACCGACCGTGGTCGGGATCAGCGTGAGGTTGCACTCGTTCGGCGTGGCACCGGTCGCTTGCGTGATCGCGTTGATGACACCGGCGGACACGTCCAGCGTCTGCAGGTACCTCGACGAAGTCGTCTGGCAGCCCGATTCGGGCAACGTGCCCGGCAGCGTGGTCTTGGTCGACGTGTATTCGGCGACCGACGTCTTGCAAGCGGCGATGGCCGCCATCGCTTCCGTCATCTTGGTGCGAATGACGTAATCCTGATACGCAGGCAGCGCGATGGCCGCCAGGATGCCGACGATGGCTACCACGATCATCAGTTCGATGAGCGTGAAGCCCTGTTGAATCCGTTTCATGTCCTGTCTCCTTGATTGTCGAATGAAACCAAAACCCGGCACCCAGCGATGCTGCAACCTATTGAGCAATCGATATGCCAAGCGCATGGACGTTCGTCGGCGGCAGGGTGTGCCGATGTATCTTCATGATTCAATGCAATTTTTAGCCGACGAGCGGACCGACGGTCGTCGACCGTTCGATGTTCGCGACCTGTCCGACGAGGGGCTGTTGCCGGGATTCCGCGAAAATCGGCACGCACAGGTGACGCACAGCGTCACCCGTTACGCGCAGCGTCAGGCGTCGGCCGACAATTCCAGGCGCACGCCGGCCACTTCGAACGTGTCGCCCGGATGCAGCGGCGAACCGTCGGGCGCGACCGGCGCGCCGTTGATGCGCGGCGGCGACGCGCCCTCGAGCGGCACCAGCCGATAGCCGCCGTCGACCTTGCGCACGACGGCGACCTGGACGCCGACGCGGCCGACGGTGAGTTCGCGATTGGGAAACGGCACCGTGCGGCCGATGCTCGGGCCCGACAGCACGCGCACCGAGGGACCGCGCGGGTCGGGCGGCGGGGCGACCGGCGCATCGGCCTCGAGCAGGACGGATCGTGGCGGCCGCGGCGGCGCCGACGTGGGCACGGCCGCGCGCGCGGCCGCGCGCGCGTCGGCTGTGGCCGTCAACGCCGCGGAGGGCGCAGGTGCCGCGGGCGGCACGCGAATCCTCGACGGCGGGCCCGTCGGCGTCCGGATCTTCGAGTTCGGTCCGCCGGGGGTGCGCATCTTCGACGACGGACCGCCCGGCGTGCGCATCCGCGACGGCGGGCCCGCCGCGCGCGCCGCGCGCTCTTCGCGCTCCATGTCGGCGATCAGCATGCCGCGCGCGGCCGTTTGTGGCCTGCGATCGCCGGCGGCCGGCACCTCGATCTGCGGCACCGACCGCGCCGGCTCGACCTTTTCGGAGAGGCCGCGCAGCTGGTGGCGCAACAGGTCCGGCGGCAGCGGATCGACCTTCGCATCGTTGTCCGACATGTAGGTCAGCCGCTGGCGGCCGATGTCGATCTGGTCGTGGTCCGACAGGAAGTGCTTGGTGATCGCCTTGCCGTTGACGAGCGTGCCGTTGGTGCTGCCGAGGTCCTCGAGGAACGAGTCGGCGAGGATCGTCACGACCTGGGCATGCTCGCCCGAGACCGCCGGGTACGGCAGGCAGACGTCGTTGTCGGCGCGCCGGCCGATCGTGATCCGCTCGCGGTCGAGCGGCACGTCTCGCGTGGTGCCGTCCGCCAGGTAGAGGACGAGCTTGCCCATCGCCGCATCAACCCTTCTTCTTGGCCAGCCAGCGTTGCGCCCAGCCGCTGACCGGCAGGAACTCGGGCGGCACCCGGACCAGGACCACCGAGATGTTGTCGCGACCGCCGTTCTGGTTGGCGAGGTCGACTAAGTCCGCCGCGGCGACGGCCAGGTCGCTGCGCTTCTCGTCCATCACCGAGTGGATGACGTCGGGGTCGACCATGTCGGTCAGTCCGTCGGAACACAGCAGGTAGATGTCGTTGGCCTCGATCCGGTACTCGGCGATGTCGGTGGGGACGATGGCCTCGATGCCGAGCGCGCGGGTCACCAGGTTCTTGTTCAGCGAATAGCGTGCCTGCTCGGGCGTCAGCACGCCGCTGTCGATCTGCTCCTGCAGCAGCGAGTGGTCGCGGGTCAGCTGCTCGAACTTCTCGCCGCGCAGCCGGTAGCAGCGCGAGTCGCCGATGTGCCCGATCGACACGCGGTTGCCGCAGAACACGGCGGCGACGATCGTCGTGCCCATGCCGGCGCACTCGGGCCGCGCCTGCGCGGCTTCGTAGATGCCCTTGTTCGCCGACGCGATCTTCTGCTGCAGCAGCAGCGCGCCGTGCGTGAGCCCGCTGCCGATGTCGATCTTCGACAGCTCGCGGCCGGATTTCAACTCCGGCATCATCCCGTTCGAAACGACGTTGACGGCGATCCCGCTCGCGACCTCGCCGGCGTTGTAGCCGCCCATGCCGTCGGCGAGGATCGCGATGCCGGCCTCGCCGTCGACGAACACGGAATCCTCGTTGTGCGAACGGACCATGCCCGGATGCGACAGGCTGGCGACGTCCAGGGCGGCGGCTTCACTCATCAGGGATAGGCGGGGCCCTCGGGCGGGCGGTGGCACGTTCAAACATCGCAGTGTAGCGGCATGGCGACCGCCGCGCGAGCGGACACGCTCATTCGTGCTGCGCGCGGCGCTGCAGCAGGCGGGCGGCGCCGACCACGATCGCGATGCCGGCGACCGGGACGATCCATTCGAGCGCATGGGCGTTCGTGCCGACCCACGGCGCGACCGCCACGTCCTCCACCATCATCTCGCCGGCGACGTAGCCCAGCAGGCCGCCTCCGGCCAGGATCAGGATCGGGAAGCGCTCGACCAGACTCATGATGAGCTGGCTGCCGGCGATCACCAGCGGGATGCTGACGACCAGCCCGAAGACCAGCAGCGGCAGGCTGCCCTTGGCGGCGGCGGCGACCCCCAGCACGTTGTCGATGCTCATCACGAGGTCGGCGACGATGACGGTGCGGATCGCCGCGATCAGCTTGTCGCTGCCGTGGACTTCGGCCACCCCGTCGCCGCCGTCCTCGTCCTCGTCGGCGATCAGCTTGATGCCGATCCACAGCAGCAGCACGCCGCCGACGAGCTTCAGGTACGGAAGCTTGAGCAGCGTCACCGCGAAGAACGTGAGGACGATCCGCAGCACGATCGCGCCGACGGCGCCCCAGATCACGCCCCACTTGCGCTGCCTGGGCGGCAGGTTGCGGCAGGCGAGCGCGATCACGACCGCGTTGTCGCCGGACAACAGGATGTTGATGACGATGATCTCGAGCGCCGCCAGCCAGAACTGCGTCGAGCCCAGATCCACGCTGCGCTCTCCCGATGCCGCGGCTTTGTCGCGCGCCGCCGCGGCGCTGCGCTACAGCACCGACTTCAGCAGCTTGCCCATCTCGGCCGGATTGCGCGTCACCTTGATGCCGGACGCCTCCATCACCGCGAGCTTCTCCTGCGCCGTGCCCTTGCCGCCGGAAATGATCGCGCCGGCGTGCCCCATCCGCTTGCCCGGCGGCGCCGTGACGCCGGCGATGAAGCCGACGATCGGTTTTGTCATGTTGTCCTTCGCCCACAGCGCCGCGGCCTCCTCGTCGCCGCCGCCGATCTCGCCGATCATCACGACGGCGTCCGTGTCCGGATCGTCGTTGAACAGTTTCAGGATGTCGATGTGCTTCAGCCCGTTGACCGGGTCGCCGCCGATGCCCACCGCCGTCGACTGGCCGAGGCCGAGCTCGGTCAGCTGGCCGACCGCTTCGTAGGTGAGCGTGCCGGAGCGCGACATCACGCCGATGCGGCCCTTCATGTGGATGTGTCCGGGCATGATGCCGATCTTGATCTCGTCCGGCGTGATCACGCCCGGGCAGTTGGGACCGAGCAGCAGCGTCTTCTTCCCCTGCATCCGGTAGCGGGTCGCGATCATGTCGCGCACCGGGATGCCCTCGGTGATGCACACGACGAGGTCGAGACCGGCGTCCACCGCCTCGTCGATCGCCGCGGCGGCGAATGGCGGCGGCACGTAGACGACCGATACCGTCGCGCCGGTGGCCTCTTTCGCCTCGCGGACCGTCGCGTAGATCGGGATTCCCTCGAAGTCCTCGCCGGCCTTCTTCGGATTGACGCCGGCGACGAAGCAGTCGCGGCCGTTGGCGTAGTCGCGGCACATCCGCGTGTGGAACTGCCCGGTCTTGCCGGTGATCCCCTGCGTGATGACCTTCGTGTTCTTGTTGACCAGGATCGACATCGCTATTGCCCCTTCGCCGCGGCCACCACCTTTTGCGCGGCCTCCGCCATGTTGTTCGCCGTGATGATCGGCAGCCCGGAATCCGCGAGGATCTTCTTGCCCAGCTCCTCGTTGGTGCCCTTCATCCGCACGACCAGCGGCACCTTGAGGGACACCGCCTTCGACGCCGCGACCACGCCCTCGGCGATCGTGTCGCACTTCATGATGCCGCCGAAGATGTTGACGAGGATCGCCTTGAGGTTCGGGTTGCGCAGCATGATCTTGAACGCCTCGGTCACCTTGTCGGCCGTGGCGCCGCCGCCGACGTCGAGGAAGTTCGCGGGCTCGCCGCCGTAGAGCTTGATCGTGTCCATCGTCGCCATCGCGAGGCCGGCGCCGTTGACGAGGCAGCCGATGTTGCCGTCGAGCGAGATGTAGGACAGGTCGAACTTCGACGCCTCGATCTCGGCGGGGTCCTCCTCGTCGAGGTCGCGCATCTCGACGATCTCCGGATGGCGGAACAGCGCGTTGGCGTCGAAGTTGAGCTTGGCGTCGAGCGCGATGACCTTGCCGTCGCCGGTCACCACCAGCGGGTTGATCTCGGCAAGCGACGCGTCGGTCTCGACGAACGCGCGATACAGCCCCTGCAGCATCGCACGCGCCTGCGGCACGCTCGCCTCCGGCACGCCGATCTTGCGCGCGACGTCGTCGGCCTCCTTGTCCGTCAGGCCGCGCGACGGATCGACGAAAACCTTGTGGATCTTCTCGGGCGTGTTCGCGGCGACGTGCTCGATGTCCATGCCGCCCTCGGAGCTCGCCATCAGCACGACGCGCTGCGTGCCGCGGTCCACAACCATGCCGACGTAGAGTTCCTTCCGGATGTCGGCGCCTTCCTCGATCAGCAGCCGGCGCACCTTCTGCCCGCCGGGACCGGTCTGGTGCGTGACGAGCTGCATGCCGAGGATCTCGGTCGCGCGCTGCCGCACCTCGTCGAGCGACCTGGCGACCTTCACGCCGCCGCCCTTGCCGCGCCCGCCCGCGTGGATCTGCGCCTTGACGACCCACACCGGACCGCCGAGCGATTGCGCGGCCTTCACCGCCTGGTCGACGGTGAACGCCGGGATGCTGCGCGGCACCGGCATGCCGAACTTGCGGAAGATTTCCTTGCCCTGGTATTCGTGGATCTTCACGTGTTCTCCCTGGACGACGCGGCCTTCGCCGCGCCGTGATACCACTTCGGGTAGTAGCGGCGGACGAGTTCGGTAGTGGTTTCGAGCGCGTGGCAGCGGTCGAGCTGGAACGGCTTGCCTTCGGTCTCGTCCTCGCGCTGCAGGCCCGCGAACGTCTGCACGGCGGCCGTCGGCAGGTTCGAGAGCAATTCGGTGATGTGCGTGCAGCCGTGCACGCCGCCCATCAGGTCGTGCAGGCGCTTGCGGAAGCCGCTGACGAGGTTGGCGCCGACCAGCTTCCCGTACGCGGGCGTGATGCGGTCGCACGCGCCCGGATACGGCATGCTGTCGGTGAACGCCTCCACGCCCCTGATGAAGAAATCGCGGTCGATCGTCACGCGCACCCACATATCATGGACCGGGACGCCGGCCGGGCGCACGCCGGACAACAGCGTCGTGTCGTGATCCTTGACGTCGATCAAGTGCGCCTCGATGTCGAACAGCCCGTCGTCGCGGCGGAATCCGTCGTAGGTGATCGCGCGGCAGTGCAGGCGTTCGCGCGGCACCTTCGGGAGGGAAAGGGGTATCGTCAATGCGGGAACCTGGAGGCTTCGGACCGGCGATGCGCCGACGGGGGGCGGGTCGACTGGCTAGAATGACAAAAACGCTCGATTCTACGCCGCGGCGCCACGGCGCGGCAACCGGAGAACGACATGCCCTACGTGCTGGCCCTCGACCAGGGCACGACCAGTTCGCGCGCGATCCTCTTCGACGAGGACGGGGCCGTGCGCGCGTCCGCGCAGGCGGAATTCCGCCAGATCTTTCCGCAGCCCGGGTGGGTCGAGCACGACGCGACCGAGATCTGGGCGACGCAATCGGGCGTGCTGCACGAGGCGCTCGCGAAGGCGCACGTCGGCCCGCGTGACGTCGCCGCGATCGGCATCACCAACCAGCGCGAGACGACGGTCGTGTGGGACCGCGCGACCGGGCGCCCGATCGCCAACGCGATCGTCTGGCAGGACCGGCGCACGGCGCCGATGTGCGACGACCTGCGCGCCGCCGGCCTGGCGCCGCTGTTCGCGCGCAAGACCGGGCTCGTGCTCGACGCGTATTTCTCCGGCACCAAGGTGCGCTGGCTGCTCGACCACGTTCCCGGCGCGCGCGTGCGCGCCGAGCGCGGCGAGCTCGCGTTCGGCACGATCGATTCGTGGCTGGTCTGGAACCTGACCGGCGGCCGCGTCCACTGCACGGACGCGTCCAACGCCAGCCGCACGCTGCTGTTCGACATCCACGCCGGCGACTGGGACGACGAGTTGCTCCGATTGCTCGACGTCCCGCGCACGATGCTGCCGGACGTCGTCGCCTCGTCGGGCGCCTGCGGCCACGCGAAGATCGGCTCCGCCGAAATTCCGATCGCCGGCATCGCCGGCGACCAGCAGGCGGCGCTGTTCGGGCAGGCGTGCCTGACGCCGGGTCTCGCGAAGAACACGTACGGCACCGGCTGCTTCCTGCTGCTCAACACCGGCGCCGACGCGGTCGACTCGCGCAACAACCTGCTGACGACCGTCGCGTGGAAGCGCGACGGGCGGCTGACGTACGCGCTCGAAGGCAGCGTGTTCATCGGCGGCGCGGTCGTGCAGTGGCTGCGCGACGGGCTGCAGATCATCCGCAGCGCGGCCGACGTCGAGGCGCTCGCCGCGACGGTGAAGGACAACGGCGGCGTGTACCTGGTCCCGGCGTTCGCCGGACTGGGCGCGCCGCACTGGGACGCGTATGCGCGCGGCGGCATGTTCGGATTGACGCGCGGTGCCACGCGCGGGCACATCGCGCGCGCGGCGCTCGAGGCGATCGCGTACCAGAGCGCCGACGTGCTGGGCGCGATGGAGCGCGACGCCGGCATCACGCTGACCGAACTGCGCGTCGACGGCGGCGCCGCCGCCAATGCCCTGCTGATGCAGTTCCAGGCCGACGTGCTCGGCGTGCCGGTCGTGCGCCCGAAGGTGCTCGAGACGACCGCGCTCGGCGCCGCGTACCTGGCGGGCCTCGCCGTCGGCTACTGGTCGAGCGCCGACGACATCGGCCGCAACTGGCGCTCGGACCGGACGTTCGAGCCGGCGATGTCGAGGGACCATGCGGCGGCGCTGCGGTCGCAATGGACGAAGGCCGTCGAGCGGTCGAAAGGCTGGGCGTGACCGATCCGGTCGCCGCGATGATGCGGCTGCTTGCCCAAGGCCATGCGCTCGAGGACGGCGGCCGGCTCGACGACGCGAAGGCGCGGTACACCGAAGCGGCGGCGCTCGCGCCCGGCCATCCGCGGCCATGGCTCAACCTCGGCAACGTGTTCCTGCGCGAAGGGCGCATGAGCGACGCGATCGCGATCACGCGCAAGGCGGTCGCTCTCGACGCCGGCTTCGCGCCGGCGCGCTTCAACCTGGGCCGCCTGCTCTCGCTGGACGGGCAGCGCGCCGAAGCCGAAGCGGCTTTTCGCGCAGCGCTTGCCATCGATCCCGGCTTCGCCGACGCCGCGATGGCGCTCGCGCAGTCGCAGGAGGATGCCGGCAACGCGGCGGAAGCGGAGGCGACGCTGCGCGCGATCGCCGCCGCGCAGCCGCGACATCCGGCCGTGGGCTGCAATCTGGCGCTGCTGCTGATGCAGCGGCAGGCGTTCGACGAGGCCGAGGCCGTGCTGCTGCAGGCGGACGCGTCGTCGCCGCTCGTCGACGCCGCGCAGGGCGAGCTGTGCGTGCGCCTGGGCCGCCTGCGCGAGGCCGAGACGTGGCTGCGGCGGGTGCCGCCGGCCGATCCGGCGTTTCCGGCGGCTGCGGCGACGCTGCTGTTCTCGCTCACCGCGCGCGACGACCTGACACCCGAGCGGGCGTACGCGATTCACCGCGAATACGCGCGATGCCTGGAAGGAGCCGGACCTGCCGCGGCTGCACCCGCGCCTGCGCCGCCGCGACATCGGCGCATCCGGATCGGCTACCTGTCGCCGGATTTTCGCCAGCACGCGGTCGCGCTGTTCGTGGCGCCGGTGCTCGCCCATCACGACCGGGGCGCGTTCGAGGTCTTCTGCTATTTCACGCACCCGCATGCGGACGCGACCACGCGCAGGCTCGAGGCCATGACCGAGCATTGGCGCGACATCGCGCGCCTGTCCGACGACGACGCCGTCCGCGCGATCAAGGGCGATGCGCTCGACGTGCTGGTCGATCTCGCCGGCCACACGACGCACTCGCGGCTGCTGCTGATGCGGCATCGCTGCGCGCAGGCGCAGGCGACGTGGCTCGGGTACCTGCATTCGACCGGACTCGACTGCGTCGACTACCGGATCTGCGACGGGCACACCGACCCGCCCGGAGCCACCGAACGGCTGAATTCGGAAACGCTCGTGCGGCTTCCGAACAGCCAATGGTGCTACGCGCCGCTGCACGGCGCCGACGGCGAAGTCGCCGCGGCGCCGCACGCGGGGCCGCCGGTGTTCGGCTCGTTCAACCAGTTCTGGAAGATCAGCGACACCTGCGTGGACCTGTGGGCGCGCATCCTGCGCGAGGTCGCCGGAGCGCGCCTGCGCGTCGTCGGCGCGCCCGAAGGCAGCGCGGCCCGCGCGTTGCGCGAAAGGTTTGCGCGCCGGGGGGTCGCCGCCGACCGCATCGAGCTCTCCGCGCGCGTCGACGTGCATCGGTACTTCGCGGCGATCGGCGAGGTCGACGTCGCGCTGGACACGACGCCGTACAACGGCGCGACCACGACGCTCGACACGCTGTGGATGGGCGTGCCGGTCGTGGCGCTCGCCGGCGACCGGGCGAGCGCGCGCAGCGGCGTCAGCCTCCTGCGCACGCTCGACCTCCCCGAGCTCGTCGCCGATACCCCGGATCGCTACGTGGAATTGAATGTCCGCCTGGCGACCGACGCGGCGTGGCGCGGCCGGCTGCGCGGCGAACTGCGCCGGCGCCTGCTCGCCTCCCCGCTGATGGACGGCGCGGCGTTCACGCGGGCGCTGGAAGCGCGGTACCGGGAAATGCTGCAGGGCGTTCCCGCGGCCGGCTGACCGCCGCCTGACCCGGGGACTTGCGCGCCGGGGAATACGTGCATATACTCGCAAAAAACGTGCATATGCGCCTATTGCCCGCCGTCCCATGACCCGGACCACGACCGAGAACTCCGCCGCCTGCGTGTGCGGCCGGCTGCGCCGCGCCGCGCGCGCGCTGACGCAGCTGTACGACGACACGATGGCGCCGTCGGGGCTGCGCGTCACGCAGTTCTCGCTGCTGCGCACGCTCGAACGCCGCGGTCCGGTGCGCATCACCGAGCTCGCCGCGCTGTGCCTGCTCGACCGCACGGCGCTGTCGCGCAACCTGGAGCCGCTGGCCGCGCAGGGACTGGTGGCGGTCGTCGCGGGCCGCGACGCGCGCACGCGCGAGGCGACGCTGACCCGCGCGGGCCGCGCCGCGCTCGAGCGCGCGATGCCGTACTGGCGGCGCGCGCAGGCCGAGGTCGCGCAGCGGCTGGGCGGCCGCAGGATCGACGCGCTCGTCGGCCTGCTGGCCAGCGTCGAGCAGCTGCATCCGGCGCCCGACGCGCACCGCGACTGACCGCAACGAACACGGAGTCCCGCGATGTCCACCGCTTCCCACGATTGGCGCACCCCTACCGTCGTCCTGGTCTGCGCCGGCCTGATCCTCACGCTCGCGATGGGCATACGCCACGGCTTCGGGCTGTTCCTGCAGCCGGTGTCGTCGGACATGGGCTGGGGCCGCGAGACCTTCGCGCTGGCCATCGCCGTGCAGAACCTCGTGTGGGGCGCCACGCAGCCGTTCGCCGGCTGGGTCGCCGACCGCTTCGGATCGGCGCGCGTGATGATCGGCGGAGCGCTGCTCTATGCGCTCGGCCTGGCGACGATGTCCTACGCAACCGCGCCGTGGATGTTCGTGCTGGCGGCCGGCGCGCTGATCGGCACGGGCCTGTCGGGCGTCACGTTCAGCATCGTGGCGGGCGTGCTCGGCCGGCGCTTTCCGCCCGAGAAGCGCAGCATGGCGCTCGGCATCTCGGCTGCCGCCGGTTCGTTCGGACAATTCGCGGTGCTGCCGCTGACGCAGTGGCTGCTGTCGACGATCGGCTGGCACGGCGCGCTGCTGACGCTCGCCTGCGTGGCCCTGCTGATCGTGCCGCTCGCCGCGGCGCTGGTCGAACGCCTCGGCAGACAGACGCACGCGTTCCAGCAGTCGGCCGGCCAGGCGATGAACGAGGCGATCGGTCACCGCGGCTACGTGCTGCTGACGCTCGGCTTCTTCGTCTGCGGGTTCCAGGTCGTGTTCGTCGGCGTGCACCTGCCGGCCTACCTGGCCGACCGCGGCCTGCCCGCGCACGTCGCCGTGATGGCGCTGGCGCTGGTGGGGCTGTTCAACATCGTCGGCACGTACACGACCGGCTGGCTCGGCGGGCGCATCAGCAAGAAGTACATCCTGTCGTTCATCTACTTCGGCCGCACCGTCGTGTTCGCGCTGTTCTTCTGGCTGCCGCTGACGGAACTTTCCGTCTACGCGTTCGCGATCGCGCTGGGCCTGCTGTGGCTGTCGACGGTACCGCCGACGAACGCGATCGTCGCGCAGATCTTCGGCGTCCGCTATCTGGCGATGTTGTCCGGCTTCACGTTCTTCTCGCACCAGATCGGCAGCTTCCTGGGCGCGTGGCTCGGCGGCAAGCTCTACGACACCACCGGCAGCTACGACGTCGTCTGGTATCTGGCGATGGCGCTCGGCATCGTCGCGGGGTTGCTCAACCTGCCGATCGACGAGCGCGCGATCAAGCGTCCGGCGCCGCAGCCGGCGTAACCGCACCGCGCCGGCCGGCGGCCGGCTGGTTTACCATGTCCGTCGAGGGCCCGCGCATTCGACGCGGGCGTCCGGCGTCACCAGGAGCCCTACCCATGTCAGACATCGTCATCGCCGGCGCGCTGCGCACGGCCATCGGCAAGTTCGGCGGATCGCTCGCCAAAATCCCGGCGCCCGAACTGGGCGCCACCGTGATACGCGCACTGCTCGCCAGGAGCGGCCTCAAGCCGGAGCAGGTTTCCGAAGTCATCCTGGGCCAGGTCCTGGCGGCCGGCAGCGGCCAGAATCCGGCGCGGCAGGCGCTGATCAAGGCCGGCCTTCCCAAGGAAGTCCCTGCGATGACGATCAACGTCGTCTGCGGCTCCGGCCTGAAGGCGGTGATGCTGGCCGCGCAGGCGATCGCCCACGGCGACGCCGACATCGTGATCGCCGGCGGCCAGGAGAACATGAGCGCGTCGCCGCACGTGCTGCCCGGCTCGCGCGACGGGTTTCGGATGGGCGACGCCAAGCTCGTCGACACGATGATCGTCGACGGGCTGTGGGACGTCTACAACCAGTACCACATGGGCGTGACCGCCGAGAACGTCGCGAAGAAGCACGACATCTCGCGCGCGCAGCAGGACGAGTTCGCCGTCGCGTCGCAGAACAAGGCCGAGGCCGCCCAGAAGGCCGGCAAGTTCGTCGACGAGATCACGCCGGTCATGATCCCGCAGCGCAAGGGGGACCCGGTGGCCTTCGCGACCGACGAGTTCGTCAAGGCCGGCACGACGCTCGAGTCGATCGCAGGCCTGCGGCCCGCGTTCGCGAAGGACGGTTCGGTGACCGCCGCGAACGCCTCGGGCATCAACGACGGCGCCGCCGCGGTCCTGGTGATGACCGCGGCGCGCGCCGCGCAGCTCGGCCTGGCGCCGCTCGCGCGCATCAAGGCGTTCGCGACCACCGGCGTCGACCCGGCGATCATGGGGATGGGCCCGGTGCCGGCGTCGCGCAAGTGCCTCGAGAAGGCCGGCTGGAAGCCGTCCGACCTGGACCTCATGGAGATCAACGAGGCGTTCGCCGCGCAGGCGTGCGCGGTCAACAAGGAAATGGGCTGGGACACGTCGAAGATCAACGTGAACGGCGGCGCCATCGCGCTCGGCCACCCGATCGGCGCGTCAGGCTGCCGCGTGCTCGTCACGCTGCTGCACGAGATGGGCCGGCGCAACGCGAAGAAGGGCCTGGCGTCGCTGTGCATCGGCGGCGGCATGGGGGTGGCGCTCGCCGTCGAACGCTAGGACGAAGCGACCCTGCGATCGGCCCGGCGCAACGGATTTATGACGCCGGGCAACCCGGCGCGGGCCCGGCCGATGTACATTGCGCGTCTTGCGGCACGACGGCGCCACCGAGCGGCCGAACGACAACAATCACGTGAAGGAGGACAGGCACCATGGCAGCTGACAAACATCGCGTCGCGCTGGTCACCGGCGGCATGGGCGGACTGGGCGAGGCCATCTGCATCAAGCTGGCCGCGCTCGGCTACACGGTCGTCACCACCTATTCGCCCGGCAACACCAAGGCCGCCGAATGGCTGGCGGCGATGAAAGGCCAGGGACTGACGTTCCACGCCTATCCGTGCGACGTCGCCGACTGGGAGTCCGCGGTCGCCTGCGTCAAGAAGGTCACCGACGAGGTCGGCCCGGTCGAGGTGCTGGTCAACAACGCCGGCATCACGCGCGACATGACGTTCAAGAAGATGGACAAGGCCAACTGGGACGCCGTGCTGAAGACCAACCTCGACTCGTGCTTCAACATGACGAAGCAGGTCTGCGACACGATGGCCGATCGCGGCTGGGGCCGCATCATCAACATCTCGTCGGTCAACGGCCAGAAGGGCGCGTTCGGCCAGACCAACTATTCGGCCGCCAAGGCGGGCATGCACGGGTTCACGAAGGCGCTGGCGCTCGAATACGCGCGCAAGGGCGTGACCGCCAACACGATCTCTCCGGGCTACATCGGCACCAAGATGGTCATGGCGATCCCGAAGGAAGTGCTGGACAGCAAGATCATCCCGCAGATCCCGATGGGCCGGCTGGGCAAGCCCGAGGAAGTCGCCGGGCTCGTCGCCTACCTGTCGAGCGAGGAAGCGGCGTTCGTGACCGGCGCCAACATCGCGATCAACGGCGGCCAGCACATGTTCTGAGGCCCGGCCTCCCGCCCGTCCGCGCCGAGGCGGAACGCGACTAGAATCGCGTTCCGCCTCGGCGTTTCCATTTCGGAGCATCGCAATGAACGTTGCACCCGGCCTCGCAGCGACCGCCGTCGCGCGCTTCGCAATCACGCTGGCGACGATGGTGGCGGCCCTGCCCGCGTCCGCGCAGCAGCCCACGTCGGCGCAGGCCGGCGCGATCCGCCAGGCGTGCCGGTCCGACTACCCGGCCGTTTGCGCCGGCGTGCCGACGGGCGGCCAGGCGGCGCTCGCATGCCTGCAGCAGAACGCGGCAAGCACGTCGCCTGCCTGCCAGCAGGCGCTGCGCGCCGTCGGCGGCGCATCCGCGGCGGCGCCCGCGGCCGCACCGCGTGCCGCGTCGGCCATGCCGGCGGCCGCAACCCAACCCGCGGCCGAAACCTGGCCGCACACGGTGACAGGCGACGGCGGCACGGCCACCGTTTACACGCCGCAGGTCATCTCGTGGCCGGAGCACCGGACGCTCAACACGCGGATCGCGCTCGGCCTGACGCCCAACGGCGCCAGGGCGCCGATCCTCGGTGTGATCGCGGTCGCGTTCGCCACGCAGACGGAGCTCGCCGAACGCACGGTGGTGCTGACCGAGCCGCGACTGACGTCGTCGCGCTTCCCGTCCGTCGACGCCGCGCAGGCCGCGCAGTTCGACGCGCGCATCCGCGCGGTGCTCGCCAATCTTCCGGCGAAGCGCGTGCCGCTCGCGACGATCACGATGAGCCTCGCGAAGCAGGCCGAGGCGCCGGCGGCGCCGCCTCTCGACAACACGCCGCCGCGCATCTTCGTCAGCGCGCGCCCGGCCAGCCTCGTCGTGTTCGACGGCGAGCCGGTCACGGCGCCGATCGCCGGCACCACGCTGTCGTTCGCCGTCAACACCAACTGGGACGTGTTCGTCGATTCCGGCACGAAGACGTGGTACCTGATCAACAACGGCGGCTGGCTCGCGGCGCCGGACGCGAAAGGCCCGTGGCTGCCGGCCGGCGCGCTGCCGCCGTCGTTCGCGGCGCTGCCGGACGACCGCAACTTCGCCGACGTGAAGAAGCAGGTCCCGGGGCGCGCGTACACCGCGCAGAGCGCGCCGGTCGTGTTCGTGTCGACCGCGCCGGCGGCGATCATCGTCACGGGCGGGCCGCCGCAGTACGTCGCCATTGCCGGCACGTCGCTGTCGTACGTCGCGAACACCGACGCCGCGCTGTTCCGCGATGCCGGCGGCCGCTACTACTACCTGGTGTCGGGACGCTGGTTCTCCGCGGCAAGCCTCGACGGGCCGTGGACGTTCGCGACGGCGAGCCTGCCGCCCGACTTCGCGCGCATCCCGGCGAACGGGCCGCGCGGCTTCGTGCTGGTGTCCGTGCCGGGCACGCCGCAGGCGCAGGAAGCGCTGCTCGAGGCGCAGATTCCGCAGCAGGCCACGTTGAGCAAGGGCAGCGCGAAAGTCGACGTCGTTTACGCGGGCCCGCCGCAGTTCGCGCCGATTCCCGGCACGCCGATGTCGTACGCGGTCAACACGTCGTTCAACGTGATCCAGACGGCCGACGGCTACTTCTCCTGTTACCAGGGCGCATGGTTCGCCGCGCCGGCGCCGGCGGGCCCGTGGACGCTGACGCCGACGGTGCCCGCGGTGATCTACACGATCCCGCCGTCGAGCCCGCTGTATCCGTGCACGTTCGTGCGCGTGTACGCGTCGTCGCCGGACACCGTCACGTACGGCTACACGTCCGGCTACACGATGAGCTACGTCAGCGCGGGCGTGGTCGTGTACGGCACCGGCTACTATTACCCCCCCTACCTCTACCCGGCACCGATCCCGATCTACTACCCCTATCCGTATTCGTACGCGGGTGCGACGTACTACAACGCGGCCACCGGCGCGTGGGCGCAGGGCGGCGCGATCTACGGGCCGTACGGCGGCGCGGCCAAGGCCGGCTACGCGTACAACCCGAACACCGGCGCCTACGCGCAGGGCGGCGCGATCTACGGTCCCAACGGCGGCGCGGGCGCGTTCTCGGCGTACAACCCGAGCACCGGCAGCTACGCGCACGGCAGCGCCGTCTACGGCCCCGACGGCGCGGGAGGCAACGCGAGCTGGTACAACGCGAACACCGGCCGCTCGGGCTCGACGCAGCAGAACAGCAACGCGTACGGCCGCTGGGGGTCGAGCACGATCTCCGGGCCCAACCAGACCGTGCACACGCAGAGCCAGAGCAACGCGCAGGGCTCGGCGGGGTCGTTCAGCTCGTCCAGCGGCGCCAAGGGCGCGGGCGTGTCCGGCGCCGGCGGCAACTCGGCGGGCGCGGTGAAGACGGCGAGTGGCGACGTCTACGCGGGCGCCGACGGCAACGTGTACAAGAAGACCGACAGCGGCTGGCAGAAATACGACAACGGCTCGTGGAATTCCGTCGACAAGCCGACGACGACCCAGCGCGGCACGGCGAGCACGACCGGAGCGCCGGGCGCGACCGAACGACCGGCGGGCGGCGCGACGCCGGCGGCCGCGAATCGCGGTGATTACGCGAGCTCGCGTTCGCAGGGCTTCTCGCAGCTCGAGCAGGATCGCACGGCGCGGATGCAGGGCGGCGCGCGGCAGCAGCAGTTCGAATCGATGCGCGGCGGCGGCGGCGGATTCTCGGGTCGCGGCGGCGGCGGGTTCCGGCGCTAGCGGGGGTTTTCTCCAGTCAGCGAGGTCGAGCGATGAAGATCGGAATTCGTCGGGCGGCGGGAATGGCGGGTGTGGCCGCGCTTGCCGTGTCCAGCGTGGCCGAGGCGCAATGGGTGATGCTCGCGCGGCGCGCGGTCGGCCGCGTCGAGCAGATGTCGCAGCAGTCGCCGCAGCCGGGCGGCCCCAGCTACGACACGGCGGCCGTCATGCTCGAAGCGCCGGCGGACAAGGTCTACGCCGCCGTGCTCCGCGGCATCGGCAACAGCGCGCAGAACGTCCGCATCACGCGCGAGGACGCGGCCGAGCGCGTCGTGCAGTTCACCAACGGCGTACAGGTCGCCGGCATCAAGGTGAGCGCGCTCGGCGACAGCCTGACGCACATGATGATCTCGTCCGCGCACACGGGGACGCAGCAGGACGCCTCGGCGCTGATCCTGAACAGCGTGCTGCGCGTGTGCCGGGAAATGAACGTCGAGTGCTCGCAGGCGCGGCAGTGACGGCCGCCTGACCCCGGCCGCGGAAAAAAATGAACCCCGCGACTCGCATCGCGGGGCTCGAGGCTGTATCAATCAGGAGGAGGTATTGATACAGAAGGAGACATCACCACCAACATATGGACCGTCGGGTTCTTTTCAAGTTCCCTTCGCGGTCATGCGGCGCGGGTCACGGGCCGGTGGGGAGAAACACCGGCCCGCTTCCCGATAATGCTCGTTACGCGGCCTTGCGACCCTTGACCGACTTCGACGCGGTCGCGGCGGCGGCGCGGACGTTCGCGTCGGCCATGCTCACGACCTGCTTCGACGCCTTCTGGAACTGGTCGAACGCGGCGGTCGTCGCGGCCATCGTCGACTTGAACGCGTTCACGGCGACGTCCGAACCGGCCGGCGCCGACTTGGCAGCCTTGTCGACCCACGCGGCCACGCCCTTCGTGTACGTGCCGAACGCTTCTTCGGCCAGCGCCGAGTAGCCGGCTTGCGCTTCCGTCGCCAGTTCGTACAGGTGACGCGAGTAGCCAACGGCGGTCTGCACCTGCGCTTCGGCGAGTTTCGTGCGCAGCGCGAGCAGGTCCTGCACGTCCTTGACGCCGGCGACGGCTTGCGCGCCTTCGACGGACTGCGCGAACACGGCCTTGGCCGCGCCCAGGTTGAACTTCATCAGCTTCTCGGCGTTCTCGAGCGAGAGCGCGGCGAACTTGGTCGCTTGCGCGACGTTGGTCTTGTTGAATTCGGCGATTTGTTCGGTCGGGTTGTACATGGTGGTTTCCTCGTAGGTTAATGTCAGTCGGACGGGTCGATAGCCAACGATCCTGTTTGAGCCTGCCGCACCTTCCTGGAGCTTTCGGCTCCGCGCATCTGGCGCTGGAGCGGTCCGGATCAGACATCTTGGGAGACCGCCCTCGGCCGCAGCATTTGACGTCTTTCGAGCGTCTATTGCTGCACCGCACAAATGCAATTGTAGGGACGGCCGGCCACCAAGTCAAGAACTTTTTTGTGCGGCGCACAAGGAGTGCGCCAACGGCCGGTTTCGAAAGTCAAACGCCAGATAAATCAGTGGGTTATAATTTGCCGTCTTCCGCAGGAGCCCGTTGCATGAGCGATCCGGTCCGCACGATCAAGAAGTATCCGAACCGCCGTCTGTACGACACGGCCAACAGCGGCTACATCACGCTGGCCGACGTCAAGCAGATGGTTCTGGACAACATCGACTTCCAGGTGGTGGACGCCAAGACCGGCGACGACCTGACCCGCGCCATCCTGCTGCAGATCATTCTGGACGAGGAAGCCGGCGCGGTGCCGATGTTCAGCTCGGAGATGCTCGCGCAGATGATCCGTTTCTACGGCAGCGCGCAGCAGACGATCATGGGCCAGTACATGGAGCAGAACGTCAAGGCGTTCCTGACGATCCAGAAGAAGCTGCAGGACCAGGCGAAGCAGGTCTACGGCGACAAGATGCTGCTGACGCCCGATCTGTGGAAGCAGTTCATGCAGATGCAGGCGCCGGCGATGCAGGGCATGCTCGGCAACTACCTCGAACAGAGCGCCAAGCTGTTCATGGACATGCAGCAGCGGATGCAGGACCAGACGCGCGGCATGTTCACGGCGTTCCCGTTCCCCAACTTCGGCGCGACCCCGCCGGGCGCCGAAGAAGACAAGAAGCGCTGATCGCGCCAAGAGCGGCGCAGCAACGGCCGTTGCTGCGCCGCGTTTGCTGCGACGCGTTAGTCCGATGTCTCCCACCGCTCGACGGAAGCAACCGCCGGCGCCGCCGCGCGTGGGCTTCGTCTCGCTCGGCTGCCCGAAGGCGCTGGTCGACTCCGAGCAGATCCTGACGCAGCTGCGCGCCGAGGGCTACGCGATCGCGCCGACCTACGAAGGCGCCGACCTCGTCGTCGTCAACACGTGCGGCTTCATCGACGCCGCGGTCGCCGAATCGCTGGACGCCATCGGCGAGGCGCTCGCCGAGAACGGCAAGGTGATCGTCACCGGCTGCCTGGGCGCGAAGGACGGCGGCGCGTTCGTCCGCGACGCGCACCCGAAGGTGCTCGCCGTCACCGGCCCGCACGCGACGGCCGAGGTGATGGGCGCCGTGCACGCGCACCTGCCGAAGCCGCACGATCCGTTCGTCGACCTCGTCCCGCCGCAGGGGATCAAGCTCACGCCGTCGCACTACGCGTACCTGAAGATCAGCGAAGGCTGCAACCACCGCTGCACGTTCTGCATCATCCCGGCAATGCGCGGCGACCTCGTGAGCCGGCCGCTCGGCGACGTGATGCAGGAGGCCGAGAACCTGGTCAGGGCCGGCGTCAAGGAGCTGCTCGTCGTGTCGCAGGACACGAGCGCGTACGGCGTGGACGTGAAGTACCGGACCGGCTTCTGGAAGGGCCGCCCGGTGAAGACGAAGATGTCGGAGCTCGTGGCCGCGCTGGGCGAGCTCGGCGTGTGGGTGCGGCTGCACTACGTGTATCCGTATCCGCACGTCGACGACGTGATCCCGCTCATGGCCGCCGGCAAGGTGCTCCCGTACCTCGACGTGCCGTTCCAGCACGCGAGCCCGCGGATCCTGAAGCTCATGAAGCGGCCGGCCAACGCCGAGAACACGCTGGCGCGCATCGGCGCGTGGCGCGCGGCGTGCCCCGACCTCACGATCCGCTCGACGTTCATCGCCGGCTTTCCCGGCGAGACGGAGCGGGAGTTCGACGAACTGCTCGCGTTCCTCGAGGAGGCGCAGCTCGATCGCGTCGGCTGCTTCGCGTACTCGCCCGTCGAAGGCGCCGCGGCGAACGCGCTGCCCGACCCGGTCCCGCCGGAAGAGCGCGAGGTCCGGCAGATGCGCTTCATGGAAACGCAGGCGAAGATCAGCGCCGCGCGGCTCGCGCGCAAGGTCGGCGCGACGATCGATGTGCTCGTCGACGCGGTCGACGGCGAGGTCGCGATCGCGCGCTCGGCGGCCGACGCGCCGGAGATCGACGGCGTGGTTCGCATCGCGGGCGGCGGCAAGCTTAAGGTCGGCGAGTTCGCCCGCGTCAAGGTCACCGGCGCCGACGCGCACGACCTCACGGCCCGTCGCGCACCCGGCGTGCAGTAGCCCGGATCGTCCGTACTCACACGCACAGGCGTAATATTCTGCGGTTCACCCATGCCTTCCCGCCTCAGGCCGTTGACATGATCGTGCCCGCTCGATTTGCCGCCGCATGCGCGGCGCTCGTTTGCCTGCTGGTCCCTGCCGCCGCACACGCGTCGTTCCTCTCCGGCGAGGCACTCGACAACTTCGCCGATTGGATGGCGATCATCGTCATCATCATCGTGCCGGTCGTCGCGATCGTCGTGTTCTGGCTCGTGCACGTCCTGCCCGAGCGTTTCGCCGAACAGCGCCACCATCCGCAGGCGCAGGCCATCCAGGTGCTGTGCCTGCTGTCGCTGTTCTTCGGCGGCCTGCTGTGGCCGATCGCCTGGCTGTGGGCATTCACCCGCCCGGTGGCTTACAGGATCGCGTACGGCACCGACAAGCACGAGGAGTGGCACGAGACGATGGGCGAGAAGGCCAGGGCGGGCGAGCTTTTGTCTCACGAGCTTGACCACCTTCGCCACGAGCTCGATGCGATGGCGGAACGCGGCGCACTGCCGCCGGATCTACGCCAGTTGCGCACTGACCTCGCGAACGTCAAGACGGCGTCGCCTCCGGCCGCGCCGTCCGGCGGGAGCGGCGCGTAATGGAAATCCTGCTGCTCGGCATCTATTCGTTCTTCGTCTGGCTGATCTTCATCAAGTTCAAGTGGCTGCCGTGGAACATCTATTCGCAGGTCACGGTCGTCATCATCCCGATCGTCGCGCTCACTGCGCTGATCCTGACGCTCAACGTCGTCGCGCCGTCGTCGCCGGACGTGCGCGTGTTCCGCTACACGGTGCCGATCGTCTCGCAGGTGCGCGGCCGCGTCGTCGAGGTCCCGGTCGAGGAAGGCAACCGGCCGGTGAAAAAGGGGGACGTGCTGTTCCGCATCGACCCGACACCGTACCAGCTGCAGGTCAACACGCTGAAGGCGCAGCTGGCCGCCGCCACGGGTCAGGCGAAAGAGGTCGAGGAGCAGCTGAAGGGCTCCGAGGCCAAGATCGCGGAGACGCGCGGCAGCATGGCGCAGGCGGCGGCGCGCACGACGGAAGTTTCGGCGAAGCTCGACCTCGCGAAGAAGCGCGTGGCGCAGTACAAGGAGCTGGTGGCCTCCGGCGCCGGCAACAAGTTCGACCTCGAGCAGGCGGAAGCGAGCCTCGCCGAACTGACCGGCCAGCTGGAGTCGGCGCGCAGCGTCGAGACGCAGGCGCGCGCCGGCGAGGCGCAGGCCATCGCGGGTCGCGCGCAGGTCCTGCAGAAGCTCGGCGCGAAGTCCGATGGCGAGTATGCGCAGGTCGCGCAGATCCGCGCGCAGCTCGAAAGCGCGCTGTGGGACCTCGACCAGACCACGACGCGCTCGCCGTGCGACTGCTACGTCGTGAACCTGCAGCTGCGGCCAGGCGGCTTCGTCGCCGCGCTGCCGGTCGCGCCGGTGATGACGCTGGTGGAAACGACCGGCAGCGTCGTCGCGCTCTACCACCAGAACGAGCTGTACAAGGTGGCGCCGGGCAACGAGGCGGAGTTCGCGCTGGAGACGATCCCCGGCCGCGTGATCAAGGGCACGGTCGACTCGGTGATCTGGGCGCAAGGGGCCGGCCAGCTGCAAGCGACCGGTTCGATCCCGATGACCGGCGTGCTGACCGCGCCACCGCAGCGATTCGCGGTGAAGTTCGACGTCGCCGACAAGGACAAGGACCTGTTCCTCGCCGCGGGCGCGGCGGGCGCGGCCGCGATCTACACCGACCACGCGGAATTCCTGCACATCATCCGCAAGGTCATCCTGCGCGTCGGCTCGTACATGAACTTCCTGGTGCTGAAGCTGCACTGATGATCGCCCGTCGCATCGTCCCGTCGTTGTGTGCGCTCGTGCTGGCGGCGTGCGCGCTGCGCGAAGCGCCGCCGCGCGACGAGCTCGTGCGCGAGGCGCTGCCGAACCTCGCGCCGCCGCTGCACTGGTCCGCGGCGGCCGTGTCGGTCGCGCCCGTCGCCGACAATTGGCTGGCGGGGATCGACGAGCCGGCGCTCGCCGCGCTGGTCGCCGAGGCGATGGTCCACAACCTCGACCTGCGCGTGGCCGCCACGCGCGTCGACGTCGCCGCCGCGTACCTGGCGGGCGCCAAGTCGCCGCTGTGGCCGCAGGTGAACCTGGTCGCGCGCGGCGGCGGCAAGATGAGCGGCGATTCGTCGGGACTCACCGGCGTGGGCCTGTTTGCCGCGTGGGAGCTCGACCTTTGGGGCCGCGTGCGCGCGACCGTGCGCGCGACCGAGCTGCAATACGAGTCGACGCAACTCGACGCCGAGTACGCGCGGCAGTCGATCGCGGCGCTGGTGGTCAAGGCCTGGATCGTGGCGGTCGAGGCGCGGATGCAGAAGACGCAGGCCGAGGCGATGCTCGCATCGTCCGAGAAGCTGGTGTCGCTCGCGCGCGACCGGCTGCGCGTGGGCAACGGGGACGAACTCGAAGTCTCGCTCGCGCAGGCGAACGTCGAGACGCTGCGCGACAACGTGCGCAGCCTGGACCTGGCGTACGGCAACGCGCTGCGCGCCATCGAGACGCTGGTCGGCCGCTATCCGTCCGCGGCTGTCGACGTGGGGCCGCGGCTGCCGGTCTGGGCCGGCGAGACACCGGCGGGCGTTCCGTCCGAGCTGCTCGAGCGGCGGCCCGACGTCGCGGCCGCGGAGCGCCGCGTCGCGGCGGCGTTCTACCGCACCGAAGAGGCGAAGGCCGCGCGGCTGCCGCGGATCACGCTGGTCGCCAACTTCACGTCGCTGTCGTCGGAACTGTTCGTGCTGCAGAGCCGCGACAACCCGCTGTTCAGCTTCGGCGCGGGCCTCGTGCAGCCGGTCTTCCTGGGCGGGCTGCTGCAGTCGCAGGTCGACGCGCGTACGGCCGAGCAGCAGGGTGCGATCGCCGACTACGGCAAGGTGGGCGCGCGCGCGTTCGGCGAGGTCGAAAGCGCGCTCGCGACCGGGCTCGCCGCCGGAGAGCGCACGAAGATCCTCGCGCGCGCCGTGCGCGAGAACGAGCGGGCGCTCGAGCTTTCGAACATCCGGTACGGCGTCGGGACCATCGACCTGCGCAGCGTCCAGCAGCAGCAGATCGCGCTCTACGCGGCGCAGACCGCGCTGCTGCGCGTGCAGGCGGACGGGCTCGTCCAGCGCGTCAACCTGCACCTGGCGCTCGGCGGCAGCTTCGCCCCCGCCGCCACGGTCACCGGCGACGCGTCACCGGCGAAACGCTGAAGGCACGACCCCGACCGTAGTCGACGTGGCGCAACACGGCGCCCGCATTGGCGCGCGCTTGACGCCCGTCAACGGCAGCGCGCGCACGCCGGCGCACCATTCTCCTTAAATACCGCGGTCGGCGCGATTACACTCGCAGCCGGCGTAGCGCGATTTCCGCGAGTCGCCGTCGGACGACCGTCCGCAATCCCCTCCAAGGAGCGATCGCATGGGCTCACGCATCGAGAAGGACTTCCTGGGCGCAAAGGAAATTCCGGACAGCGCGTATTACGGCGTCCAGACGCTGCGCGGCAAGGAGAACTTCCACATCACCGGCATCCCGATGGCGACGGAGCCTTTCTTCGTCAAGGCCTTCGGGTACGTGAAGAAGGCCGCGGCGCTGGCCAACCGCGATCTGGGCGTGCTCAATCCGCAGATCGCGGACGCGATCGTCATCGCGTGCGACCGCCTGATCGCCGGCGAGATGCGCGACCAGTTCGTCACCGACTTCATCCAGGGCGGCGCGGGCACGTCGACCAACATGAACGCGAACGAGGTCATCGCGAATCTCGCGCTGGAAGTGCTGGGCCACCGGAAGGGCGACTACCACGTCGTCAGCCCCAACGACCACGTGAACTTCGGGCAGTCGACCAACGACGTGTACCCGACCGCGTTCCGACTCGCGCTGATCCTGCGGCTCACCGCGTACATGGAGTCGCTCTCGCGGCTGCGCGACGCGTTCTTCGCCAAGGGCAGGGAGTTCGAGCGCGTGCTGAAGATGGGCCGCACGCACCTGCAGGACGCGGTGCCGATGTCGCTGGGCCAGGAGTTCCACGGCTGGGGCACGACGATGGACGAGGAGGTGCAGCGGATCGCCGAGGTGCGCGCGCTGCTGCACGAGATCAACCTGGGCGCGACGGCGATCGGCACGACGGTGACCGCGCATCCCGGCTATCCCGAGCTCGCGACCCGCTATCTTTCCGAGATCACCGGCACCAAGTTCATCCTGGCCGGCGACCTGATCGAAGCCACGTCGGACACCGGCGCGTACGTGCTGCTGTCCGGCGTGCTGAAGCGGACGTCGGCGAAGCTCACGAAGATATGCAACGACATCCGGCTGCTCGCGTCGGGGCCGCGCTGCGGCTTCAACGAGATCAACCTGCCGCAGATGCAGCCGGGCAGCTCGATCATGCCGGGCAAGGTCAATCCGGTGATGCCGGAGGTAGTGAACCAGGTCGGCTTCCTGGTGATCGGCCTCGACCTCACGGTGACGCTCGCCGCGTCGGCCGGGCAGCTGCAGCTGAACGTGATGGAGCCCGTGATCACGTTCGCGCTGTTCACGTCGATCAACGCGATGGAGAACGCGGTCGACTCGCTGTGCGTCCACTGCATCAAGGGCATCACGGCCAACGCCGAGCGCTCGCGCGACATGGTGCTCAACTCGCTCGGCATCGTGACGGTGTTGAAGCCGTCGCTCGGCTACAAGCAGTGCGCGGAAATCGCGCGCGAAGGCTACGAGACCGGCAAGTCGCTCCACGACATCGTCGTCAAGGAGCGCAAGCTCCTGACGCAGGAGAAGTGGGACGAGGTCTTCTCGTTCGAGAACCTGATCAGCCCGAAGTTCGAGCAATAGCGCCGCAGGACGCGGACCTCGCGTGCTGCGAACGCCCATGACAGCATCGATCCTTCTCCAATTCGTCGTCGTGCTCGCCGCGATCTGGATGGGCGCACGCTTCTCCGGCGTCGGCCTGGGGCTGTGGGGCGCGGTCGGATTGCTGGTGCTGGTCGCCTTCTTCGGCGTCAGCCCGACGTCGCCGCCGGTGGACGTGATGCTGATCATCCTGGCGGTGATCATGGCGGCGTCGGTGATGGACGCCGCCGGCGGCATCGACTTCCTGGTGCGGATCGCCGAGCGCATCATTCGCGCGAACCCCAAGTACGTGACCATCGTCGCGCCGCTGACCACGTGGAGCTTCACGTTCGTCGCCGGCACCGGGCACATCGTCTATCCGCTGCTGCCGGTGATCTACGAGACCGCCCACCAGAGCGGCATCCGGCCCGAGCGGCCGATGGCGGTGGCGACGATCGCGTCGCAGCAGGCGATCACCGCGAGCCCGGTCGCGGCGGCGACGGCCGCGATGATCGGGCTGTTCGCCGAGAAGGGCATCACGCAGTGGGGCCTGCCGCAGATCCTGATGATCTGCGTGCCGGCCACGCTGACCGGCGTGCTGCTGGCGGCGATCGTGTCGATGTTCGTGGGCAAGGACCTGGCGGACGATCCCGAGTACCAGGCGCGGCTCGCCGCCGGCACGATCCCGGCGCCGAAAGCGGCGGGCGAGCGGGCGCCGCTCGCGCCGGCCGCGAAGACGTCCGCGCTGCTCTTCCTGGCCGGCGTCGGGCTGGTCGTCGTGTTCGGCTTCTTCCCGTCGCTGCGCACGCTGCCGGGCGCCAAGGACGCGCTGGCGATGCCCGTCGTCATCGAGATCGTGATGCTGTCGGTGGCGGCGCTGATGCTGCTCGCGACGAAGGTCCCCGTCAACGACATTCCGAAGACGTCGACGCTGCGCGCCGGCGTCGTCGCGGTCATCGGGATCTTCGGGCTCGCGTGGCTGGGCGACAGCTTCATCGCCGCGCACAAGGACGTGATCGTGCCGGCGATCGGCCACTGGGCCGAAGCGGCGCCGTGGACGTTCGCGTTCGGCCTGTTCTTCGCGTCGGTCCTGCTGTACAGCCAGGCGGCGACGACGCGCGCGATCATGCCGCTCGGCATCGCGCTCGGCATCCCGCCGCAGTTCCTGATCGCGATGTTCCCATCGGTCAACGGCTACTTCTTCATCCCGACCTACGGCTCGCTGATCGCGGCGATCAACTTCGACCTGTCCGGCACGACGAAGATCGGCAAGTACGTGCTCAATCACTCGTTCATGATCCCGGGCCTCGTGGCGACGGCCGGCGCCGTCACGACGGGACTGCTGCTGGCAAAGGTGATGTTCTGATGGAAACGAAGCTCGCCAGAGATGCGCTTTCGGCGCTCGCCGCGGCTGCCGTCGCGGGAATCGCGTGCGCGCAGGGCATCATGCCGGGCGACCTGCCCAAGGAAGGCTACCGGCTGCCGGGCGGCATCGAGCCGGTGCTGCAGTTGCGCACGTACTACTTCGACCAGGAGAGCACGAGCGGCGCGCCGAGCAAGGCGTGGGCGCTCGGCGGCTGGGTCGGCGCGCGCAGCCCGTGGTGGGGCGACGTGTTCCAGGCCGCCGTCAATTTCTACACGTCGCAGCGACTCTACGGCCCCGAGGGCGAAGGCGGCACCAAGCTGCTGCAGTCGAACCAGGCGGCCATCAACGTGCTGGGCGAGGCGTTCGGCGCCGTGCGCGTCGCCGGCCAGACATTCACCGGCTACCGGCAATTGATCAACCGCCCGTTCGTCAATCCGCAGGACAACCGGATGGTGCCCAACACGTTCGAGGCGTACACGCTCTCGGGCGCGTTCGACAAGGTCTCTTACATCGGCGGCTACGTCACCAAGGAGAAGGTGCGCGACACCGAGAGCTTCCGCTGGATGTCGAACGTCGCGGGCGGCAGCGGCAACCAGGAAGGACTCGCGTTCGCCGGCGGCACGTACACGTTCGGCAAGGGCGGCTACGTGCGGCTCGACGAGCAGTATGCATTCGACACGTTCAACACGTTCTACGCGGACGTCCGGTATCCGATCGCGGTCGACGACAGGACGACGATCACGCTCGGCGCCCAGTACTATCCGCAGACGTCCGTCGGCGACGAACAGATCGGCAGCTTCTCCACGTACGGCTACGGGCTGCACGGAGGCGTGGCGTACGGCCCGGTGGGCGTGCAGCTCTACTGGACGCAGACGGGCACCGGCCGCGACACGCTCAATCCTTTCGGCAGCCACGCGTCGTACCTCGACCTCATGCAGGTGTCGTTCAACACCGCCGGCGAGAAGGCGTGGGGCGTCGGCGCCAACGTCGATTTTGCCGATGTCGGCGCGCCGGGACTGACGGCCGCCGCGATCTACGCGAGCGGCAGCGACCGGATCGACTACACGACCGGCGCGCCGATGCCGGACCACAACGAGACCGACGTGCGCATCGACTATGCGTTCGCGAAGGGTTCCGTGCTCGAAGGCTTCTCGGCCACGTTCCGCTATTCGTGGCTGAACCAGGACGGTGCCGCGCAGACCGGCACGCAGTTGCGCGCCTACGTCAACTACGCCGTGAAGTTCTAGCCAGTCCGCCGGCAGCGCGAGCATCTCGAGCTTCGCAACGGCGCGCGCGGTGTGCGGTCGGCCGCGTCGGGCATCGTCGATGTGCTGCGCTGGATCAACGACGCCCAGGTCTGCAGCCACTATAATTCGCGCCCGGGATCGAATCCCGCGCGCCTTTTCCTGCCTGCCGGCAATCCCCCGAGGAACCCCATGAAGCGAATCCCCTCATTGGCCGCGGCCATCGCGCTCGCGTTGGCCACGACCGCTGCGCTGGCCCAGAAGCCGATCGTCTACCCGGCGAAAGGCCAGACGGCCCAGCAGAAGCAGAAGGACGACGCCGAGTGCGTGGCGTGGGCGAAGAAGGATACGGGCATCGACCCGGCGGCAGCATCGGCCCCCGCGCCGCAACAGACGGGTCCCGCCACCGGCGGCGGCGAGCGCGTCCGCGGCGCGGCGCGCGGCGCCGTCGGCGGCGCGGTGGTCGGCGGCATCACCGGCGATGCGGGCACCGGCGCCGCCGTCGGCGCGGCTGCGGGAACGATGGCGGGCGGCGCCCGCGCGCGACAGAACCAGGCGGCGTCCAACCAGCAGGCGCAGGCGCAGCAGCAACAGGCGATGAACACGTTCTATCGCGCGTACGGCGCCTGCATGGAAGGCCGCGGTTACACGATAAAATAGCCGATTGACGAACGTTCGATCGACGCCTGCCCAAATCGGGAGAAACGCAATGAAACGCCTCAGTCCATCCATCGCCGTCGTGCTCTGCGCCGCCCTGGCGATGCCGGTTCCCGCCCAACAGCCGGCGCCCGCGGCGGCCGCCGCGCCGGCCGCCGCGCCGCAGGCTGGCGCCAAGGCGTTTTCGCAACAGGAGCTGGATCAGTTGCTTGCGCCGGTCGCGCTCTATCCGGACGCGCTGCTCGCGCAGGTGCTGATGGCGTCGACGTACCCGTTGGAGATCGTGGCCGCCGAACGCTGGGTCAAGGCCAATCCGGGACTGAAGGACAAGGCGCTGGAGGACGCGCTGCAGCAGCAGACCTGGGATCCGAGCGTCAAGTCGCTGGCGGTCTTCCCCCAGGTGCTGACGATGATGAGCGAGAAGATCGACTGGACGCAGAAGCTGGGCGACGCGTTCCTCGCGCAGCAGAAGGACGTGATGGCGACCGCGCAGGCGCTGCGCGCGAAGGCCGCCGCGCAGGGGTCGCTCAAGGATTCGAAGGAACAGAAGGTCGTCACCGAGTCGGTGGACAACACGACCGTCATCAGGATCGAGCCGACGAACCCGGAAGTCGTCTACGTGCCGACGTACAACCCGACGGTCGTGTACGGCGCGTGGCCGTATCCGGCGTACCCGCCCTATTACTACTATCCGCCGGGCTACGTGGCGGGCGGCGCGCTGCTGGGGTTCACGGCCGGCGTGATCGTCGGCGGCGCACTGTGGGGCAACTGCAACTGGCGCGGCGGCGACGTCAACGTGAACGTCAACCGGTACAACAATTTCAACAAGACGAACATCAGCAACACCAACTGGAACCACAACGCCAGCCATCGCGGCGCCGTGCCGTATCGTGACCAGGGCGTGGCCAAGCAATATGGCCGCGGCCAGTCGGCCGACGCCGCGTCGCGCGAAGCGTTCCGCGGCCGGGCCGACGCCGGGCGCGAATCCATCCAGCGCGGCGAAGTGAGCTCGCGCGACGTGCAGGCCGCGCGCGCCGGCGCCGGCGGACGCGACATGAGCAGCGCCACGCGCGACATGAGCGCCGACCGCGGCGGACGCGACATGAGCAGCGCCAACCGCGACATGAGCGGCAATCGCGGCTCGTCGGCGTTCGACACCCGGAACAGCGCGCAGACGCGCGACTACAGCAACCGCGGCTCGTCGAGCATGAACGCGGCGCGCACGTCCGGCAACATGGGCGGCGCCGGCGCGTCTCGCGCAGGCGGCGGCGGGGGCGGCGCCCGGGCCGGTGGTGGTGGCGGCGGCGGCGCGCGAGGCGGCGGCGGCGGCGGTGGTCGCGGCGGCGGCGGCGGTCGCCGATGAGCCCCATGGCCATGCGTTCACGAATCTCCAGCGAGAATCCGATGAAAACCGACTCTCTTAACCTCCGAGCGACGGCGCGCGGATGGACGCTGCTGCTCCTGGCGCTGCTGGTCACGATGGTGGTGGCGACCGGCGCCCGCGCGGCGACGAATGCACAGAGGACGTTTGCCACGCCCGAGGACGCGGTCGCGGCGCTCGTGCAGGCCGTCAAGGCCTACGACCTCCCGGCGATACGGGCCGTGCTCGGCCATGCGAAGTCGGAGCTCGGGTCCGGCGATCCCGTGGCCGATCGCGCGACGGCCGCGCAATTCGTCGCCGCGTACGACGCCAAGCACGCGATCGTCCGCGACGGCGACACCGCGAAGCTGACGCTCGGCGCCGACGACTTTCCGTTCGCGTTTCCGCTCGTGAAGACCGGCGACCGCTGGCGCTTCGACACCGTGGCCGGCAAGAACGAGATGCTCGCGCGCCGCATCGGCGCGAACGAGCTGTACGCGATCAAGGTGATGCAGGCGATCGTCGACGCGCAGCAGGAATACGCGTCGGCGGACCGCAACGGCGACGGCGTGCTCGACTACGCGCGCCGGTTCGCGAGCACCAAGGGCAAGCGCGACGGCCTCTACTGGCCGACGAAGGCCGGCGAGCCGCCGAGCCCGCTGGGCGCGCTCGTCGTGCAGGCGGCAGGCGAAGGCTATCGCGCCAAGCAGGGCGAACCCACGCCCTATCACGGCTACATCTACCGGATGCTGGGCGGCCAGGGCAAGAACGCCGCCGGCGGCGCGCTCGACTACGTCGTGAAGGGCCGCGCGATTGGCGGCTTCGCCGTCGTCGCGTATCCGGCCAAGTACGGCAGCTCCGGCATCATGACGTTCGTCGTCAACCAGGACGGCAAGGTCTTCCAGTCGGACCTCGGACCCGGCACGGCCGCGAAGGCCGCCGCAATGAAGCTGTACGATCCGGGCCCGGGATGGTCGCCGGCCGCCGCGCCCTGAACCCCGTCAATGCGTTTTCCACGAGAAGGAGTTTCACGATGCAAAAGCTTCTAGCCACCATCGGACTTGCGATCGCGGTCGCGCTGCCCGGCGTCGCGAACGCGCAGGTCGGCGCGATGGTTGGCGGCACCGCCCCCGGCAAGGCCGGCGTCGCGGAAGTCGTCAAGCTCACCGCCACGATCACCGCGATCGACGCGGCGACACGCGACGTCACGCTGAAAGGTCCGCAGGGCAACGAGGTCACGCTGACGGCCGGTCCGGAAGTCAAGAACTTCGCGAACATGAAGGTCGGCGACCAGGTCGACGTCGAGTACGTGCAGGCGCTGACGCTCGAGCTGAAGAAAGGCGGCGGCCTCGTCGTCGCCCGCACGGAGCAGAAGGGCGCCGCGGGCGCGAAGCCGGGCGAGCGGCCCGCCGGTGCGGCCGGCCGCCAGGTCACGATCGTCGCCGACGTCATCGCCGTCGACGCGGCGAAGCAGACGATCACCCTCAAGGGCCCGAAGCAAACCGTCGACATGCGCATTGCCGACCCCGAGCAGTTCAAGCGGATCGCGAAGGGCGACCAGGTCGAGGCGACGTACACGCAAGCGCTGGCGGTGGCCGTCTCGCCCGCGAAGAAGTAGCGCGCACGCGGGCCGCAACGTCGTGACGCGGCTGCCGGATTTCACCGTCACCGCGACGCTCAACAACGGCGTCACGGTCACGATCCGCGCGCTGCGTCCCGACGATCGCGAGCGCATCGCGACGGCGATCCGCCACCTCGACCGCGAGTCGATCTACCGGCGGCTGTTCAGCTACCGCAGCGAGCTCACCGAAGCCGGTCTCGACCGCATCATGGCGGTCGATCCGGCGCGCGACGTCGCGCTGGTCGTGACGACCGGCGCCGGCGCCGACGAAGAGGTCGTGGCCGCCGGTCGCTACATGGCGACCGGGGCGGAAGACGGCGAGCGGACCGCCGAAGTCGCGTTCATGGTCGACGAGCGCTACCGCGGCCAGGGGCTGGCGGGCCGGGTTCTCGGCCACCTGGCCGCCTTCGCCCGGCAGAACGGATTCACGCGGCTCGAAGCGGACGTTCTCGCCGGCAACGGCGCGATGCTCAGCGTGTTCGCGCGGTCCGGCCTGCCGATGCGAACGCGCAACGACGGCAGCACCGTGCACGTCGCGCTCGCGCTGGCGGGCGGCCGCACATAGCGCCGGCGCGCATCGGCACCCGCACGAGACGCCCACGCGATGCCGATAGAAGGCCTGGTCCCCGGATGGCTGCTGACGGTCGTGGCGGTCGGCACGATCTTCACGATCATGTTCGACCTGGGTCTCGCGATCGTGCCCGGCGAATTTCGCTGGGTCTTCGAGCATCCGGGCCTGCTGCTGAAATGCCTGTTCGCCGTCCTGGTCGCGGTGCCCGCGCTCGCGTGGCTGGTCGCCCGCGCCGTCGACCTGCCGCGCGACGTCGAGATCGGCATCGTCCTGATGGCCATTTCCCCCGGCGCGCCGGTGGCGCTGCGCCGTTCGCTGGGCGCCGGCGGCCATCGGGCCTTCGCGCCGGCGTTGCAGATCGCGGTCGCCGCGCTCGCGGTGGTGTCGATGCCGCTTGCGATCGCCGCATTCGACGAATACTACGCGGGCCACGCGACGGCCGACCCGTTGCAGCTCGCGCGCCAGGTGTTCTTCGCGCAGCTCTTGCCGCTCGGCCTCGGGATGCTGATGGCGCGCGCCGCGCCCCGCGCCACCGCGTGGCTGGAACCGCGTCTGCGCCGCGTCGGCACCGTGCTCTTGGCCGTGCTGGTCGCGCTGGCGCTGGTCAACGTCTGGAAAGTCGTGATTGACGCCGGTCCGCGCGTCGCGCTGTCGATCGTGGCGATCACGTTCCTCGCGCTGGCCGCCGGGCACCTTCTGGGCGGCCCCGATCCCGCGACGCGCGTCGCGACGGCGATCAGCAGCGCGGCGCGCAATCCCGGCCTCGCGCTGCTGGTCGCGGCGCTCAACCGGGCTTCTCCGGCGATCACCGCGACGGTGCTCGCCTATTTCGTCATCGCCGCGCTGGCGATGATTCCGTACGTGGCCTGGCGGCGCCGCTCGACGGCCCCGTCGTGATAGATTAGCAAGCGAACGGCAAGCCACGATTCCCGCATCATCACGGCGACGCGCACGCATTCGGCGCCGCCCCCCTCCAGGACCCGACGTCATGGCGAAGCAGAAGAAGGCAAAGGGCGGCGCCGCCGCCAAGGCATCGAAGGACACGGGCGCGCCGAAGAAGAAGGACGCCGCGCGCGCGGACGGCGACAAGGCGCTGTCGAACAAGGAGTACCTCAAGGAGCTCAAGAAGCTGCACGTCGAGCTGGTCAAGCTGCAGCAATGGGTCATTCACAAGGGACTCAAGGTCTGCATCGTGTTCGAGGGCCGCGACGGCGCCGGCAAGGGCGGCACGATCAAGGCGATCACCGAGCGCGTGAGCCCGCGCGTGTTCCGCGTGATCGCGCTGCCGGCGCCCACCGAGCGCGAGAAATCGCAGATGTATTTCCAGCGGTACATGCCGCACCTGCCGGCGGCCGGCGAGGTCGTGATCTTCGACCGCAGCTGGTACAACCGCGCCGGCGTCGAGCGCGTGATGGGTTTCTGCACCGACGACCAGGTGACGCGTTTCCTCAACAACGTGCCGCTGGTCGAGAAGTCGATGGTCGACTCGGGCATCATCCTGATCAAGTACTGGCTCGAAGTGAGCGAGCAGGAACAGACGCGCCGGCTGAAGGCGCGCATCGACGACGGGCGCAAGATCTGGAAGCTCTCGCCGATGGATCTCAAGTCCTACAGCCGCTGGTACGAGTATTCGCGCGCCCGCGACGCGATGTTCCAGGCGACCGACACCGCGTGGGCGCCGTGGTACGTCGCGAACTCCGAGGACAAGAAGCGCGTCCGCCTCAACATCATCTCGCACCTGCTCGGCCGGATCCCGTACAAAGACACGCCGCGCGAGAAGGTCAAGCTGCCGGATCGCCAGAAGGACCACGGCTACAAGGAGCCGGACTACCCGTACAAGTTCGTTCCCGAGAAGCATTGACGCCGGATGGCGGCGCGCAGCGCCGCCTCGAGTCGCTCCGTACCGTCGCCGCCTCCGCGAGGTCGCCCATGAGTTCATCGTTCGCCGCGCGCATGCGGCGGTCGCGTAAGGTTGCCGTCGCACTGTCCGCCGCCGTCCTCCTCAACGGTTGCGGCAAGGAAGCCCCGCCGCCGCCGCGCCCGGCGCCGCAGGTGAGCGTGCTCACGATCGAGCCGACGACGATTCCGTACAACGCGCAGTTCGTCGCGCAGACGGAGAGCTCGCGGCAGGTCAACATCGTCGCGCGCGTCTCCGGATTCCTCGACAGGATCGCGTACCAGGAAGGCGAGCTGATCAAGCAGGGACAGCTGATGTTCCAGCTCGATCCCAAGCCGTTCCAGGCGCAGCTCAATGCCGCGCGCGGCGAGCTCGAGGCGCAGCAGGCGCGCTACACGACCGCACAGGCGACGTTCGGGCGCGTGAAGCCGCTGGCCGAGCAGGACGCGCTGCCGCAATCGGACCTCGATCGCGCCAAGGGCGAGCTCGACTCGGCGAGGGCCGCGGTGTTCTCGGCGCAGGCCAAGGTCGAGGAGGCACAGCTCAACCTCTCCTACGCGACGATCACGTCGCCGGTCACCGGCCTCGCGAGCCGCTCGCTGCAGCGGCAGGGCGCCTTCGTCAACGCGATGTCCGACAGCGCGAACCTGACGTACGTCGCGGCGCTCGATCCGATCTGGGTGAACTTCAGCGTGTCGCAGAACCAGATGGCGCGCTACAAGTCGCTGATCGACAAGGGGCTGGTCGTGGTGCCGAAGGGCGAGAACTACGACATCGAGATCGTGCTGCCCGGCGGGTTCGTCTATCCGTACCGCGGCAAGATCGGCTTTTCCGACCCGTCCTTCAGCCAGGACACCGGGTCGTTCCTGGTGCGCGCGGTTCTTCCCAACCCGAAGTACGAGCTGCGGCCGGGCATGTTCGTCACCGCGTTCGTGAAGGGCGCGTCGCGGCCGGCGGCCATCGTGATTCCGCAGCTCGCCGTCCAGCAGGGCAGCAACGGCCACCTGGTCTACGTCGTCAACGCGAGCAACGTCGCTGAGATCCGGCCGGTCGTCGTCGGCGACTACCAGGGCGAGCGCGACATCGTGATCCAGACCGGATTGGCCAAGGGCGACCGCGTGGTCGTCGACGGTGTGCTCAAGGTAGTGCCCGGGCAGCCGGTGGCCGTCGTCCCGCAGGGCGGGCCGGCGGCGACCGGCGCACCTGCGAGCAAGGCCACCGACCCCGCGAAGAAGTAACGCCGCATGTTCACGCACTTCTTCATCGACCGTCCGATCCTGTCGACGGTCATCTCGATCCTGTTCGTGCTCGCGGGCGCGGTCGCGATGTCGGTCGCGCCGATCGAGCAGTACCCTGAACTGGCGCCGCCGCAGGTCAGCATCGGCGCCTCGTACCCGGGTGCGACCGCCGAGGTGATCGCCAATCAGGTGGCCGCGCCGATCGAGGCGCAGATCAACGGCATCGACAACCTGCTCTACTTCCAGTCGACCAGCTCGTCGTCGGGCAACGTCTCGATCAACGTGGTGTTCAAGCCGGGCAGCGATCCGGACATCAACCAGGTCAACGTGCAGAACCGCGTCAGCCAGGCAACGTCGCTGCTGCCGCAGACGGTCGTGCAGCAGGGCATCGGCGTCGACAAGCAGTCTTCCGGCATCATGATGGTGCTGTCGGTGTTCTCGCCGGATGACCGCTACACGCCGACGTACATCGACAACTACACCAACCTGTACGTGCTGGACGAGCTGAAGCGCGTGCCGGGCGCGAACCGCGCGTCGGTGCTGGGCCTGCCCGACATCGCGATGCGCGTGTGGCTGCAGCCGGACCGGATGGCGCAGCTCGGCATAACCGTTTCCGAAGTCACCGCGGCGATCCAGAGCCAGAACCAGACGTTCGGCATCGGGCAGATCGGCGGCCAGCCGTCGGTGCCGGGGACGCAGCAGACGTTCGTCATCACCGCGCAGGGACTGCTGACCAAGCCCGAGGAGTTCGAGGACATCATCGTCCGCGCGGCGAAGGAAGGCGTGGCGATGGTGCGGCTGCGCGACATCGGCCGCGTCGAGCTCGACCGGCGCGACTATTCGATCGTCAGCCGGATGAACGGCAAGACGTCGACGACGATCGCGATCTACCAGCAGCCGGGCGCCAACGCGGTGGCGACCGCGACGGCCGTCCGCAAGCGGCTCTCCGAGCTGAAGCAGCAGTTTCCCACCGGCCTCGACTACCGGATCGCGCTCGACACGAGCCTGTTCACGCTGAACTCGATCGAGAAGGTCATCCACACGTTCTTCGAGGCGGTCGTGCTGGTCGTGCTGGTCGTGTTCGTCTTCCTGCAGTCGCTGCGCGCGACGATCATCCCGATCCTCGCGGTGCCGGTGTCGATCATCGGCACCTTCGTCGGCATGCACCTGCTCGGCTTCTCGATCAACATGCTGACGATGTTCGGCCTGATCCTGGCAATCGGCCTCGTCGTCGACGACGCGATCGTCGTCGTCGAAGGCGTGGAGACGAACATGGCCGCCAAGGGACTGTCGCCGCTGGCGGCCGCCAAGGAGACGATGACGCAGATCGCCAGCGCGCTGATCTCGATCGTGCTGGTGCTGGTCGCCGTGTTCCTGCCGGTGGCTTTCCTGGGCGGGGTCACCGGCAAGCTGTACCAGCAGTTCGCGGTGACGATCGCAATCTCGATGGTGATCTCGGGGATCATGGCGCTGACGCTGTCGCCGGCGCTCGCCGCAATCATCATCAAGGCGCACCACGGGCAGAAGCGCGGCTTCTTCCGCTGGTTCGAGAAGGGCTTCGACAAGCTGCGCAGCGGCTACGTCGGCGTGGTCGCGCGCGCGCTGCAGGCGTGGCCGGTCGCGCTGGTCGTGTTCGGCTTCATCCTCGCCGGCATCGTGCTGATGTTCCGCACGCTGCCGTCGAGCTTCGTTCCCGACGAGGACCAGGGCTACTTCTTCGCGGCGATCGTCGCGCCGGATACCGCCAACCTCGAAGTCGTTGCGAAGCTCGCGCAGCGCGCGCAGGAGATCGCCTCGGCCGACCCGGCCGTGCAGGACGTCGCGTCGGTCGCCGGCTACAGCCTGCTCGACGGCCAGATCCAGAACAACGGCGCGGTGCTGTTCGCGTCGTTGAAGCCGTTCGACGAGCGCAAGGACCCGTCGATGCTGTCGTTCGAGGTCCTGAAGCGGCTGAACGCGCAGTTCGCCGCGTTCAAGGAAGGCTTTGCGTTCGCGCTCAATCCGCCGGCCATTTCCGGTCTGGGCACCACGGGCGGCTTCGAGTTCTACCTGCAGAATCGCGGCGCCGGCGATGCGCGTGCGACCGGCGCCGCCGTCGACCAGTTCCTCGCCAAGGCGCGCCAGCGCCCCGAGCTCGCGGGATTGTCGACGACGTACCGCGCGGCCACGCAGCAGCTGTTCGTCGACCTCGACCGGAACAAGGCCGAAGTGATGGGCGTGACGGTGGCCGACGCGTTCTCGACGATGCAGGCGTTCTTCGGTTCGCAGATCGCCGGCCAGTTCTCGCAATTCTCGCGCGTCTGGTGGGTGATCCTGCAGGCCGACGCCCAATACCGGATGAATCCGTCGGACTTCGAACGCGTGTTCGTCCGCTCGAAATCCGGCGCGAACGTGCCGCTGTCGGCGCTGATGACGACGCGCTACGTCGCCTCGCCCAAGCTCGTGACGCGCTTCAACGGCTTTCCCGCGGTGAAGATCACCGGCTCGCAGGCGCCCGGCTACAGCTCGGGCCAGGCGCTGGCCGCGATGGAGGAGGTGGCGCGCGACCTGCCCGGCGACTTCTCGTACGCGTGGGCCGGCCAGGCGCTGCAGGAGAAGGAGTCCGGCAGCACGTCGAGCTCCGCGTTCATCTTCGGCATGATCCTGGTGTTCCTGTTGCTTGCCGCGCAGTTCGAGAAGTGGACGCTGCCGATCGCCGTCGTGCTCACGGTGCCGATCGCCGTGCTCGGCGCGCTGCTGCTCACGTGGGCCGTCGGCCTCGAGAACGACGTGTACTTCCAGGTCGGCCTCGTGACGCTGGTCGGCCTGTCGGCGAAGAACGCGATCCTGATCTGCGAAGTGGCGATCGAGCACGTCCGCGAGGGCATGTCGGCGCGCGAGGCCGCGCTGGCGGCCGCCGGCGCGCGGCTGCGCGCGATCGTGATGACGTCGCTGGCGTTCGGCTTCGGCTGCGTGCCGCTGGCGATCGCCACCGGCGCCGGCGCGAACAGCCTCCGCGCGATCGGCACCGGCGTGATCGGCGGCATCCTCGCGTCGATGTGCGTCGCCGTCGTGTTCGCGCCGCTGTTCTTCTTCCTGCTGGAGTCGCTGAGCCAGCGCGTGGCCGGCAAGAAGGCGGACGCCGCGGCAACATCGAAGGATGGGCACTGACATGCATGCCTTCCGACGCACCGTCGCCGCAGCGGCAGCGCTCGCGCTCGCCGCGTGCACGCTCGGACCGGATTACGCCAAGCCGGCCATCGACACGCCGCCGGCGTGGCGGATCGACTATCCGCAGGCGGCGAGCGTCGCCAACACGCGCTGGTGGCTCGGCTTCGGCGACCCGGTGCTGACCCAACTGATCGACATCGCGCTAAAGGAGAATCGCGACCTCGTCATCGCCGCGGCGCGCGTCGAGTCGTTCCTGGGGGCGCTCAACACGACACGCGCCCAGTTCTATCCGCAGGCCAACTACAACCTGGGCGCCAGCCGCAATCGCGTGTCGCGCGTAGGCGCGTCGCCGCTGCCGGAGGGCGCCGATCCGTACTACACGCTGTACCAGGGCGCGCTTGGCGCCGGCTGGCAGATCGATCTCTTCGGTCGCGTCGCGCGGCAGACCGAGGCGGCGCAGGCGCAGGTGTACGCGACGGAACAGGGCCGCCGCGGCGTCGTGCTGACGCTGGTCGCCAGCGTGGCGACCAGTTATATCGCGCTGCGCGCGCTCGACCGCCAGCTCGAGATTTCGAAGGCCACGGCGAAGAATTTCGCCGACACGCAACGCATCTTCGACCTTCGCCACAAGGGCGGCGTCGTGTCCCAGTTCGAGCTCGCGCAGGTGCAGTCGCAGTATCAGCAGGCGCTGGCAGCCATCCCCGCGATCGAGCAGCAGATCGCGGCGCAGGAGAACCTGATTTCGGTGCTGCTCGGTCGCAACTCGATGCCGATTCCGCGGGGCAAGCCGCTCGACGATCTGGCCCACCCCGGCATTCCCGGCGACCTGCCGTCGTCGCTCCTCGAGCGGCGGCCGGACATTCTGCAGGCGGAGCAGAATCTCATCGCCGCCAACGCGAACATCGGAGCGGCCAAGGCGCTGTACTTTCCCACGATCAGCCTGACCGGCTCGCTCGGGTCGGTCAGCGCCGCGTTCGGCAACTTCCTGTCCGGGCCAGCGTCGGCGTGGTCGGTGGCGGCAGGTGTCGCCGGTCCGATCTTCACCGCGGGCGCCGTCGCCGGCCAGGTCCGCAGCGCCGAAGCCGGCCAGCAGGAGGCGCTCGCCTTTTACCAGCAGACGATCCTGGTCGCGTTTCGCGAAACCAACGACGCGCTGACCGGAACGATGAAGAAACGCGACGAGACGGCGGCGCAGGCACTGCGCGTCGCCGCACTGCGCGAGTACGCGCGGCTCGGCCGCGTGCGCTTCAACAACGGCTTCTCCGGGTATACCGAAGTGCTGATCGCCGAGAACGAGCTGTTCTCCGCCGAGCTCGAACAGGTGCGCTCCAACGCCGAACGTTCCACACAGCTGATTGCCGTGTTCAAGGCGATGGGCGGCGGCTGGATCGACCTTGCCGACCAGGGCACGGCCGCGGGTCGCGACGCCCCCATCGGCGAGCGCGCTGCGCAGCAGCCGCTGTTCTAGCGCCGCCCTCGCCTCCCGCCCGGTCGTTCGACAAACCGGGGCATCTGTTGTAAAAGGTCCGTCGGTCATGGTTGCCTCGTTCGCTCCCCTGCACTCGCGCCCGCTCCGGATCGGCCTCGGCCTCGCGGCCTGCGTGCTGCTTGTCGCCGGCTGCAGCCGCGAAGCGCCGAAGCCGCCGGAGAAAGGCCCGGTCGACGTCACGGTGCTGGCCGTCCAGCGCGCGGACGTGCCGGTGACGGCCGTGTACGTCGCGCAGACGCAGAGCTCGCAGGCCGTCAACATCCAGGCGCGCGTGTCGGGCTGGCTCGAGAAGCGCATGTACGTCGAGGGCTCGGTCGTCAAGACGGGGCAGGTGCTGTTCCAGATGGACCAGAAGCCGTTCCAGGCCCAGGTCGACGCACAGACCGCCGCGATGCAGCGCAACCAGGCGTCGCTGCAGGTGGCCACGCAGAACCTCGCGCGCACCAAGCCGCTGGCCGCGCTGAACGCGCTGTCGCAGAAGGACCTGGACGACGCGACCGGCCAGTACGAGCAGGCGGCCGCCGCGGTCGAGCAGGCGAAGGCGCAGCTCGAGGAGGCGAAGCTCAACCTGTCGTACACGACGATCCGCTCGCCGGTCGACGGCGTGTCGAGCTACGCCGTGGTCGCCGACGGCACGTACCTGAACGCGACCAATTCGCAGCTCACCACGGTTTCGGTGCTGACGCCGATGTGGATCAACTTCAGCATCTCCGAGAACGAGATGGAGCGCATCCGCAACGACGTCCGCAGCGGCGCGCTCAAGCTGCCCGACGGCGGCCGCTTCGTCGTCGAAGTCGTATTGGTCGACGGCAACCTGTTCCCGTACACCGGCACGATCACGTTCGCCGACCCGTCCTACAACTCGACGACCGGCACGTTCCTGCTGCGCGCGACCGTCAACAACCCGGCCGGCGTGCTCCGGCCGAATCAATACGTGCGCGTGCGGCTGACCGGGGCGGTCCGGCAGAAGGCGATCGTCGTGCCTCAGCGCGCGGTCCAGCAGAGCGCGAAGGGCCACTTCGTCTGGGTCGTCAACAAGGACAACCAGGCCGAGCTGCGGCCGGTGGTCGTCGGCGAATGGAAGGGCGAAGGCTGGCTGATCTCCGAAGGCCTGAACGACGGCGACAAGGTCGTCGTGGACGGCGGCGTGCGGCTGACGCAGGGCGCGGCGACCAAGCCGGCGCCGTACGTGCCGACAGCGGCGGCGCAAAACGCCACGGCGGGCGCCGGCGCCATCAAGCCCGGCGCGTCGCCTTCCACCGTGTCCGTCAAGTTCGCGACGGGGCAGGCCACGCTCGACACCGGTGCGCAGCGCGCGCTTCGCATCGCGGCGGCCGCCTACGTCGGCATCGGCACGCAGATCGTCGTCACCGGCTACGCGGACAGGACCGGCAACGCCGCTGCCAACGTCGAGCTCGCGAAGAAGCGCGCGCAGGCCGTGCGCGATGAGCTCGTGCAGCTGGGCGTCAATCCGGCGCGCATCAAGCTCGCGCCGCCGGCCGACGTCACCGGCACCGGCAGCGACGACCAGGCCCGCCGCGTCGACCTGACCGTCGCGCAGTAGGCACCGCGACGCATGTTCTCGAAGTTCTTCATCGAGCGGCCGATCTTCGCGGCGGTCGTCGCGCTGATCATCTGCCTGGCCGGGCTGGTGTCGATGTCGCAGCTGCCGGTCGCGCAATACCCGTCCATCACGCCGGTGCAGGTGACGGTGAGCGCCACCTACCCGGGCGCCGACTCGAAGACGCTCGCCGAATCGGTCGCCTCCCCGATCGAGCAGCAGATCAACGGCGTCGACAACATGCTGTACATGTCGTCGATCAGCTCGTCGACCGGCCAGCTGACGATGACCGTGTACTTCTCGCTGGACACCGACCCCGACATCGCGCAGGTGCAGGTGCAGAACCGCGTCAACCTCGCGATGCCGCAGCTGCCGTCCGCCGTGGTCCAGCAGGGCGTGAACGTCCAGAAGAAGTCGTCGTCGATCATGATGCTGGTCGCCGTCTACGCGAAGGACGACCGCTACAGCGCGAACTACATCGCCAACTACGCGAACGTCTACGTGCTCGACGCGCTGAAGCGCGTCAACGGCGCCGGGCAGGCGCAGATCATGGGCGTGCCCAACCAGGCGATGCGGATCTGGATGAACCCGGACCGGATGGCGTCGCTGGGGATCACGACCTCGGACATCGCCAACGCGATCAACCAGCAGAACCAGCTGTTCGGCGCCGGCCAGGTCGGCGCGCAGCCCAACGCCGGACCGGTCGAGCTGACGTTCCCGGTGATCACGCAGCCGCAGTACACGGAACCCGGCCAGTACCTGAACATCATCCTGCGCGCGAGCCAGGACGGCAACGCGATCGTGCGCGTCGGCGACGTCGCGCGCGCGGAGATCGGGCTGCAGCAGTACATCGTCGACAGCCGGATGAACGGCACGCCGGCGACGATCATCGCCGTGTACCAGCAGCCGGGCGCCAACGGCCTCGTCGTGTCGAAGGCGGTGCGCGAGACGATGCAGCAGATGAAGTCCCGGTTCCCCGACGGCATGGAGTACCTGATCGCGCTCGACACCAACGACTTCGTGCGGCTGTCGATCAGGGAGGTGATCAAGACGCTGTTCGAGGCGATCGCGCTGGTCGTGCTGGTCGTCTACCTGTTCCTGCAGAGCTTCCGCACGACGGTCATCTGCAGCGTGGCCATCGTGATCGCGCTGATCGCGACGTTCTCCGGCATGCTGGCGCTTGGCTTCTCGATCAACCTGCTCACGCTGTTCGGACTCGTGCTGGCGATCGGCATGGTCGTCGACGACGCGATCGTCGTCGTCGAGAACGTCGAGCGCAACATGGCGCAGCACCACCTCGAGCCGAAGGAGGCGACGATCCGCTCGATGGGCGAGATCGCGAGCTCGCTGGTCGCCGTCGTGCTGGTCATGTGCTCGGTGTTCATCCCCGCGGCGTTCCTGCCGGGCACCACCGGACAGCTGTACAAGCAGTTCGCGATCACGATCGTGATCTCGGTGTCGGTGTCGGGCTTCATCGCGCTGACGGTGACGCCGGCGATGTGCGCGGTGATGCTGAAGCACACGCCGCCGCCGACGCGGGGGCCGTTCGCCTGGTTCAACCGGCAGGTCGACCGGGTGACGCAGGCGTTCGGCACGGCGGTCACCTACGTGATCAAGTTCGCCGTCGTCGCGCTGATCCTGCTCGCGGTGTTCCTCTACTCGATCTTCCACCTGTTCAAGATCATCCCGACGAGCTTCGTTCCCAACGAGGACCAGGGCTACGCGTTCGCCGCGATCATCATGCCGCAGGCGGCGAGCCTCGCGCGCACGCAGGAGATCGCCGCAAAGGCGGACGCGATCTTCAAGGACATCCCCGGCGTGCAGACGCGCACCGTGGTCAGCGGCTACAGCCTGCTCGACAGCGGCTTCAAGACCAACGCCGCGACGATCTTCGTCACGTTCTCCGACTTCGACGCGCGGTACAGGAACGTCGACAGCGCGAAGGCCGAGAACGCGCGTGCGATCCTGCAGGGCTTTTTCGCGAAGGCGCGGCAAATCGAGGGCGCGATCGTGATCCCGATCGCGCCGCCGGCGATCCCCGGCATCGGCACCACCGGCGGCTTCGAGTTCTGGATCCAGGACACCGGCACCGGCGACCCGGTTGCGCTCGACGGCGTCATGCAGGACTTCCTGCGCAAGGCGCGCGAGCGGCCGGAGCTGACCGGGCTCGCGACCACGTACTCGGCGAGCACGCAGCAGCTGCGAGCGAGTGTCGACCGCGAGAAGACGCAGCTGCTCGGCATCCCGATCCAGGACGTCTACAGCGCGATCCAGGCGCAGTTCGGCTCGCTGACGGTCAGCCAGTACAACCTGTTCTCCAACGTCTGGTGGGTGATCATCCAGTCGGATGCGCCGTTCCGGCAGAACCCGGAAGACCTGACGCGCCTGTACACGCGCAACAACCAGAACCAGATGGTGCCGCTGTCGTCGGTGGTGTCGACGAACTGGACGTCCGGCCCGGACATCCTGCCGCACTTCAACGGCTTCACCGCCGCGAAGATCAACGGCAACGCGTCGCCCGGGTACAGCTCCGGCGACGCGATCGCGACGATGGAAGCGGTGGCGAACGAAGTGCTGCCGCCCGGCTACACGTTCGCGTGGTCGGGACTCTCGTACGAGGAGAAGAAGTCGGGCGGCACGTCGGGCCTCGCGTTCGTGTTCGGCTTCATCATCGTATTCCTGGTGCTGGCCGCGCAATACGAATCGTGGACGCTGCCGGGCGCCGTGATGTCGGCGGTGCCGTTCGGCATCCTGGGCGCGCTGCTGACGAACCACCTGCGCGGCCTGGACAACGACGTCTACTTCCAGATCGGCCTGCTCGTGCTGATCGGCCTCGGCGCCAAGAACGCCGTGCTGCGCGTGTCGGCCGCGATCGACTTCCGCAACCAGGGCAAGTCGATCATGGAAGCGACGATCCTCGCGGGCGAGCAGCGGCTGCGGCCGATCATCATGACGTCGCTTGCGTTCGCGATCGGGTGCCTGCCGCTGGCGCTCGCCGTCGGCGCCGGCGCGAACGCGCGGCACTCGATCGGCACCGGCATCATCGGCGGCATGCTCGGCGAGACCACGCTGGCGATGCTGTACGTGCCGCTGCTGTTCTACCTGTTCGACCGGATGAAGGAGGGCCGCGAGGAGAAGAGCGCGAAGCCTTCCCCGCCGAAGCCGCCTGCGCCCGAACCGGCGGCGGCTCCGAAGCCGGAGGGAGACTGAGGATGCGCCGCGCGCTCGCCGCGCTGGGCGTCGCGATGCTGGCAGCGGGCTGCATGGTCGGCCCCGACTACACGCGGCCGGCGATCGACGCGCCCGCGGCGTTCAGCTACGAGCCGAAGGACGCCGCCGACACCGCGAACACGCAGTGGTGGAAGCAGTTCGACGATCCGGTGCTCGACGCGCTGATCGCCGAAGCGCTCGCGCGCAACCTCAACGTGAAGGTCGCCGCCGCCAACGTCGAGGCCGCGGCAGGCGTGCTGACGCAGACGCGCTCCGGCCTGTTCCCGCAGGTCGGCTACGACGGCAGCGCGGGCCGCGCGCGCACGACGGAGGCCGGCAGCACGCCCGAGCTCGCGAAGCTGATCCCCAATCCGCAGACTTCTTACCAGGCGCTGCTCTCCGCCAGCTGGGAGATCGACCTGTGGGGCCGCATCCGGCGCCTCTCCGAGGCGTCGCGCGCCAACCTGCTCGCCACCGACGAGGCGCGCCGCGGCGTGATCCTGTCGCTGGTCGCGTCGGTGGCCGGCAATTACCTGACGCTGCGCGGCCTGGACGAGCAGCTGGTGATCGCGAAGCGGACGCTCAACGCGTACGGCGAGTCGGTGCGGCTGTATACACTGCAGTTCCAGTACGGCCAGGTGTCGCAGATGCAGGTGTCGCAGGTCCAGTCCCAGTACGAGACCGCCGCCGTGCAGATTCCCGCGATCGAGTCGCAGATCGCGCAGACGGAAAACTCGCTGTCGGTCCTCGTCGGCCGCAATCCGGGCGCGATCCCGCGCGGCAAGTCGATCTACGACCTGGCGCTGCCGAGCGTGCCGGCGGGCGTGCCCTCCGCGCTGCTCGAGCGCCGGCCGGATCTCAAGCAGGCGGAAGACAACCTGATCGCCGCCAACGCGCAGATCGGCGCGGCCAAGGCGCTGTACTTCCCGACGATCTCGCTCACCGGCACCGGCGGGTCGGGCAGCGCGGCGCTCAACAACCTGTTCAGCGGCCCCGCGCGCGTGTGGAGCTACGCGGGCGTGCTTACCGGCCCGATCTTCACGTTCGGCGCGGTGAGCGGCCAGGTCGCGCAGGCGGAGGGCGCGCAGGCCGCGGCGCTCTACCAGTACCAGTACTCGATCCAGAACGCGTTCGCCGACGTCGAGAATTCGCTGGTCGCGAGCCAGAAGCTGATCGAGCAGCAGAAGGCGCAGGAGCGGCTGGTCGCCGCGTTGCGCAGCTATTCGCAGCTCGCGAAGCTGCAGTTCGACGGCGGCTACACGTCGTTCACGACGGTGCTGCAGGCCGAGCAGTCGCTGTTCCCCGCCGAGCTGACGCTGGCGTCGATCCGCGCGTCGGTGTTCTCGTCGAGCGTGGCGATCTACAAGTCGATGGGCGGCGGCTGGGTCGTCGAGGCCGACAGGCTGACCGGCGACACCGCGCCGCCGCCGGCCGGGCGCGCGACCGGGATGCCGCCGATCTTCTGAACTACGCCATGATGTTCAGCGCGCCGTCCACGTAGAGCGTTTCGCCGGAAAGCCTGCGCGCGTACGGCGTGGCGAGGTAGGCGCACGCGAAGCCCACGTCCATGATGTCGACGAGCTCGCCGATCGGCGCGCGCTGCGCCGCCTCCGTCAGCAGCACGTCGAAGTCCTTGAGTCCCGATGCGGCGCGCGTCTTCAGCGGCCCCGGCGAGATCGCGTGCACGCGGATGCCCTGCCCGCCCAGCTCGTAGGCCAGGTACCGGCAGCACGCCTCCAGCGCCGCCTTCACCGGCCCCATGACGCTGTACGTCGGCACCACCCTGTTCGCGCCGTAATAGCTCATCGCGAACATCGTGCCGCCTTCCGACATCAGCGGCGCCGCCAGCCGCGCCATCCGCACGAACGAATGGCACGACACGTCCATCGCTTTCGCGAAGCCTTCGGCCGAGCAGTTGAGGAGGCCCCCCTGGAGGTCGGCCTTCGGCGCGAACGCGATCGAGTGCACGAGGATGTCGAGCCGGCCCCACTTCGCGCGGACCGCGTCGAACACGGCCTCGAGCTGGCCCGGAACGGCGACGTCGAGCGGCAGGAGCAGCGGCGCGTCGAGCTCGCGCGCCAGCGGCTCGACGTACGGGCGCGCCTTGTCGTTGAGATAGGTGACCGCGACCTCGGCGCCGAGCTCGCGGAACGCCTTCGCGCAACCGTACGCGATCGACTGGTCGTTGGCAATGCCGATCACGAGCGCGTTGCGGCCGCTCAGCACCGGGCGCGGGGTTAGCTCTGCCATGGTTGTGCCTTCGTCACGATTGCAGGTGCGGGAGGCTGCCCGCGGGTCAGCGAACGGCCCCTTCCAGCAGGGCGCGCGTGTGCCGCGCGATCATCAGCTCCTCGTTGGTGGGAATCACCCACACCGACACGCGGCTCGCGGGCGCGCTGATGCGCGCGGCGTTGCGCGCATTCGCGTCGTCGTCCAGCGCGACGCCGAGCCAGGCCGCGTCGCGGCACACGCGCTCGCGCAGCGTGCGGCTGTGCTCGCCGATGCCGGCGGTGAACACGATCGCGTCCACGCCGCCCAGCGCGGCGGCGAGCGAACCGAGCTCGCGCCCGATCCGGTACGCGAACAGGTCGATCGCGGCGCGTGCGCCCGGATCGCCGCTCGCCTCCAGCGTGCGCATGTCGCTGGAGATGCCGGACACGCCGAGCAGCCCCGACTCCTGGTAGATCAGGCGCTCGACCGCGCGCGTATCCATCTTGAGCTCGTCCATCAGGTACAGCACGACACCCGGATCGAGATTGCCGCAGCGCGTGCCCATCGGCAGCCCGTCGGCGGCGGTGAAGCCCATCGTGCTCGCCACGCTGGCACCGTTCTTCATCGCGCACATCGACGCGCCGTTGCCCAGGTGCAGTACGACGACGTTGCCGGCGGCCGCGCGTGCGTCGTGCGCGGGCAGCGCCTGGGCAATATATTCGTACGACAGTCCGTGGAACCCATAGCGAAGGACCCCGCGGTCGGTGATCGACCGCGGCAGCGCAAACGCCTGCGCGACCGGGGGCTGCCCGCGATGGAACGCGGTGTCGAAGCACGCGACCTGCGGCAGCTGCGGCGAGCGCTCGAGCAGGAGCCGGATCGGCGCCAGGTTGTGCGGCTGGTGCAGCGGCGCCAGCGGCACGTACTTCAGGAGCGCCGCGACCACGTTCGCGTCGACGCGCGTGGGCCGCGCGTACTCGAGCCCGCCGTGCACGACGCGATGGCCGACGCCGACCAGCCGCCGGTCGGCGAAGCGCTCGCGCATGAACGCCATCAGGTGGTCGAGCGCGCCGGCGTGGCCCAGCTCGACGCCGTCGCCCCAGTGCTTTTCGTCGAGCACGGCGCCCGCGCCGTCCTTCGCGATGAAGTGCGGCGACGTGAACAATCCCTCCGCCTGCCCACGCGTGATGAGCGCGAGATGCTCCGTTCCGTCCGCGTAGAGCGAGAACTTGACGCTCGACGAGCCGGCGTTCAGGACGGCGATGACTTCGCCGGCCATCAGGCAACGGCCTTTTGCGCCGCCTCGCGCCGCGCCTGCGCCACGAGCGCGGCGATGCCGCACGAGGCCAGCCGCGTGGTCACCGAATCCGCGCGGCTGGTCAGGATGATCGGCACGCGCGCGCCCAGGACGATGCCTGCGGCGTCGGCGCCGGCCAGGAAGGACAGGCTCTTGGCGAGCATGTTGCCCGCCTCGAGGTCGGGCACGATGAGGACGTTCGCGCGGCCGGCGACCGGCGACTCGATGTGCTTGATCTTCACCGACTCGAGGCTGATCGCGTTGTCGAGCGCCAGCGGCCCGTCGACGATCGCGCCGGTGATCTGCCCGCGGTCGGCCATCTTGCACAGCGCGCCCGCCTCGACCGTCGACGGAACCTTCGGATTGACGGTCTCCATCGCCGACAGGATCGCAACGCGCACTTCGGGGAAGTGGAGCGCGTGCGCCAGGTCGATCGCGTTCTGGATGATGTCGACCTTGTCCTCCATCGTCGGCGCGATGTTGATGGCGGCGTCCGTGACGATCAGCGTCTCCGAATACGACGGCACGTCCATCACGAAGCAGTGACTGATGCGCCGGGCCGTGCGCATGCCCGCCTCGCGCCGCACGACCGCGGCCATCAGCTCGTCGGTGTGCAGGCTGCCCTTCATCAGCGCCTGGGCCTTGCCTTCGCGCACCAGCTCGACCGCCTGCGCGGCGGACGCCTCGCTGTACGGCGCGTCCACGACGGGGAGCCCGGACAGGTCGATGTCGTGCTCGCGGGCCACGGCCTCGATGCGGGCGCGCGGCCCGACCAGGATCGGCGCGATCAGTCCGAGCCGAGCCGCGTCGACGGCGCCGCGCAGCGACGACTCGTCGCACGGATGGGCGACTGCCGTCGGCGTCGGCGGCAGTGCCTTGCAGAAGTCGAGCAGCTTCTGGTATTTCGCGTGGCGCGGGTCGCTCATTGCGCTTGCGTCCGCGCCCGGGCCGCAGGCTTGCGGGCGGGCTTGCGGGCCGGACTGCGCGTCGCCTTGCGCACGGCCTTGCGTGGCTTGCGCGCACGCGCCGCCGCGTGGCCGGCGCCGAGCGACTGCCCGATGTCCTCGATCATCGCGAGCTGCGCGGACGTCGGCTTCGCGCGCTGCACGCGCTCGTCGGCGAGCAGCCGCTGCGCCAGCTTGATCAGCCGCGCGCGGTCGTCGTCGCTGCGGAGCAGTTGCGGCAGCGTTGCGAGCGCGCGCTCCGGCTCGTAGCGGACGATGATCTCCTGTTCGCCGCGAACGCGGCGCCACTGATCCATCGGCATCTTCGGGAGCAGGTCCGCGTAGTCGGCGGCGAGTTCCTGCTTCACCGCCAGCCGCGACAGCATCAGCGGCTCGCCCTTGCGCGCGAGCAGGCACGCCACGCGCGCCAGCGCTTCCGGATAGCCGCCTTCGGCGATCGACGCCAGCGCCTCCTGCACGAACGGCAGCTCGCGCGGCTCGCCGACCGGGGAGGTCGCAAGCTCGGCCGCGCGCTTGTCCGCGATGTACAGCGCGAACACGTTGCCGTAGGTCAGGAAGAACTGGGCCTCGCTGGCCGCGTCGCGCATCGCGCGGTAATAGTCGAGCGACGCGCTGATCGCCGTGGACGCGGTCTTCTCGATCCTGCCCACCGCGTTGTCCTTCGCGGCGGGAACGCGCCTGGCGCGCACCGCCTCGGCCGCCGGCGCGACCCAGGAAAGCCACGGATTGAGGTCCGACCACGCCCAGCGCTGCGCGCGGAGCGGATGCAACTGCCGCGAAAGCTTCGCCGTGTATTCGCTGGCCGTCGCCTGCACCAGCGGCTGCATGAACAGCTCGTACGCGCGCTGATTGAATTCGGAGATGGCCGCCACGGCCTCGAACGGCTTCTCGTCGGCACGTCCGAAGCGATTCAGCTGCGCGACCACGTCCTCGAGCCGGCGCTCCTCGAACGAGACGTCGTACTCGGGATTCCCGTCGCGCCCCTTCTTCTCCTGGATGCGCATTGCGTACAGGCCCGGCGTCAGCATCTCGATCGACTTCAGCACCGAGACGATCTGCGCATGTTCCTTCTTCGCGACCTTGCCGGACACGAAGATGCCGAGGTGGCCGATGTCCTCGTGCACGAGCCCGACGATCACCTGCCCGCGCGACTTGATCTCGTCGGTCGACCCGTACACGTCGGCCACCCAGTTGAACGCCTGCTGCGGCGGCGTGATGTTGTCGCCCATCGACGCGAACAGCACGATCGGCGCCTTGATGTCGCGCAGGTCGAACGCCTTGCCGCCCGCCGCGCGGGTGCCGCCGGTCCACAGCTTGTTGCCGACGAACAGGTTGCGGGTGATCCACTCGATCTCCTCGCGGTTCATCAGGTAGAAGCCGCCCCACCAGCGCTCGAACTCGAGGAAGCGCGGCGGCTCGGTGTCCACGTTCGCGTACAGGTGGTAGTACTTGTCCCAGAACGTGTTCGCCGGGTTGAGGTTCTCGAAATTCTCGACCAAATACGCGCCGTCGAAGATGCCGGCGCCCATGTCGGAGGCGAACGACGACAGCCACGTGCCGCCCAGCGCGCCGCCCGCGTAGCGCATCGGGTTGTCGCCGGCGCCCGCCTGGAACGCGCCGCCCCAGTACGACATCGGCGCGCCGTTGATCACGATCGGCCCGGTGTCGTCCGGGTCGGCGGCCGCGAGCATCATCGCCGCCCATCCGCCCTGGCAGTTGCCGACGATTGCGGGCTTGGGGGACGCCGGATGCAGCGCGCGCACCTTCTTCACGAACTGCTTCTCCGCCTCGCACACGTCGAGCAGCGTCTGGCCGGGCTCGGGGTCGCGGAAGAAGATGACGAAGTAGACCGGATGCCCGGCGCGCAGCGCGACGCCGACCTGCGAGTCGTCCTTGAAGCCGCCGATGCCCGGCCCGTGGCCGGCGCGCGGGTCGATGATCACGTACGGCCGCCGCTTGTCGTCGACGGCCACACCCGCGGGCGGGACGATGCGGACCAGCGCGTAGTTGACGGGCCGCGCAAGCTTCCGGCCGTCCAACACCATCTCGTACTCGAAGTGCAGCACCGGCGGAAGCCCCGCCTGATTGTGCTCGAGGAAGCTGTTGCCGCGCTGCCGGAGCGCGTCGCAGAACAGGATCGCGCGCTGCGTGGCGTCGATCGCGTACGCGTACGTGTCACCCCACACCTTGATGGCGGACGCCGGATTCGAAAACAGCTGCGCGGTGCCGTTGTTCTCGACCGCGCCCGCGAGGCGCTCCTTGAACTGGTCCTGCGCGACCTGCACGCGCTTGCGGTACAACAGCGACACCTTGGTCGCGATGTCGTGGCTGTGCGCCAGCTTGGTGCCGGTATCCATGGCGATCTCTCTCGTGATCGTGGCGTCCGGGCGGGTGCCCGAACGCATGCGGCCTTTCTACTTGGTCGGCTCGCCGCCCAGGCGCCCGCCCAGCCGCTTGTTGAGGTTGGCGACAACCTCGGCGACGACCTCGCGCGTCGCCGCCTCGCCGATCGCGCCCGCGGTCTTGTCGCGCACGTGGTAATGCATCATCAGCATCGAGCGCAGCTTCTCGAACGCCGGCTTGTTGCTGGTGCCGCACACCGAATCGTCGTTGTGCAGCACGCGCTCGATCACGCCGGTATCGAGGATGCGGACATTGCACATGGAAGCGAGCCGCGCGACCTCGCGGTCGACGTCCTCGAGGTTCTTGGCCCACCAGGCGGTGCCGAGGTTGCTGCTCTTGTCGGTCATGCGAACACTGCCATCCGAGAATGCATGGCGACGTTACCGGAAATATAATGCGCTTCCTGAGCGCTCCGGGCCATGACGCAGGTCAAACGGCGGCCGGATCCGTTCTTACGACCTCGCGGCCGGCGTGCAGTTCAACGCGCCGGCAGCGACAGCGCCGAAAGGTCGCGCACGAGTTCCGAGAGGATGTCGCCGAACGCGGCATTCAGCGCGTTCGCGTAGGCGCTGGCGCTGCCGGACGTGAACGGCTGCCGCCGCTCGTACCGGCGCGACCAGACAGGCACGCCGCCGTCGCCTTCGCCGCGACGCAGGTAATAGGTGATCGTGAGCACGGCGACCGGTTTCGAGACGTCGCGCGCGTCGCCGTAAAGCGCGTCGACGAACGCTTCGAGCACCCAGTCCGGATCCGAGACGACACCCGACGGCGCGACCGACGCGAACACCTTCGCCGCCGCCAGCGCGCGCGCGGTGGCCTCGCCGATGTTGGCGCCCGGCGCCACCAGGAACTCGTGGTAGTAGTCGGTCTCGTACTTCAGGTCCGACTCGCGGAACACGAACGCGCGCCCGCGATACGGTGCGCCGACGGTGACCGTGCCGATGCGCAACAGGCCAGGCTGCGTCTTCGCGGCCGGCGGCGGATTCGCCGGCTCCAGCACGAACATCTCCTTGACCGGCGAAGGACGCGTCACGCTGCATCCGCCGGCGAAGGCGAGCGCCGCACCCGCCGCGGCGGTCGCCGCCGAACGTATCCAACGACGTCGCGATGCAATCATGGCTTGCGCTCCAGCGGGGCCGGCGGCGCGCCGAAGATCACGCTGGCCGGGTAACGTTTGGTCTCCTCGGTGAGATCGCGGAGGTTGTCGGTGATCTGACGCAGGTTCTCGATCGTCGTCGCGAGGTCGGTGTCGGTCGAGCCGAACAGGCGGTCGAAGCGGCCCATGATCCGTTCCATGCTCGCGACGGTCTTCGCGAGCTTCGGATCGGACACGAGTTCCTTGGCCCGCGCGACCGCCGCGGCCGTGTCCTCGGGAATCTTCTGCCACGCCGGGTTGGCCAGCGTCTTCTTGAGCTCGGCGTTGGACGCACGCAACTCCGACAACAGTGCGGTAGCCTCCTCGGACACCTTCTTCGCCTGCAGGTTGTCGAGCGTCGCGTCGAGCTTGGCGAGCGTACGTTCGGTGCGCTCGGTGAGCGCCTTGGTGTCGAGCGCCGTGATGCGATCGTTGGTCGTCACCAACAGCTTGTTGATGTGCGCGATCGTCTGCTCGAAGTCGACCTTGTGCAGCCGCTCCATGATGTCCTGCGCGGCGTTGACGATCGCCGTCACCGTCGACGGCGCGCTCGGGATGTAGGTGTTGCGCGGCGTCCAGCTGATCGGCAGCACGGCGGGCGGCGGCTCGATGTAGTCCATCTCGAGGTAGCTGGTGCCGGTGATCCCCTGCGGCGCGAGACGCAGGCGCAGGCCCTTCTCGACTTCCATCTGCGCGTTCTCGCGTTCCGTGATGTCGCCGGCCGCCGCGCGACCGCCGAGGAGCCGCGGCTGCAGCTGCGCCTCGACCAGCACGTAGCGATCGCGCTGCGGGACCGGCAGGTCGAGCTGGTAGTAGACGAACGTGAAGCTGATCCGCGTGACCTCGCCGATCACCACGCCGCGGTACTTGAGCTTCGAGCCGATGTCGAGCCCCTGCACCGATTCCTTGAAGTACGTCTCGACGATCACCTTGCGCTCGAAGAACCGGCCGGTGCCGATGATCACGAGCACGAGGATGCCGGCGACCACCGCGCCGATCACGAACAGGCCGAGCTTGAAGTAGTTGGCTTTCTGCGACATGGGTCAGACCTGCGCGACTTCGGCCTCGCGGTGGAAGAACTGGCGGACGTACGGGTCGGTGCTCTCGTCGCGCAGCCGGCGCGGATCGCCGTCGGCGATGATCCCCTTCACTCGCTTGTCCAGCATGATGACACGATCGGCGATCGCGTAGATGCTGGCGAGCTCGTGCGTGACGATCACGAACGTCACGCCCAGGTTCCTCGCGAGCCGCACGATCAGTGCGTCCAGCTCCGCCGACGTGATCGGGTCGAGGCCGGCGGACGGCTCGTCGAGGAACAGGATCTGCGGGTCGAGCGCCATCGCCCGCGCGATCGCCGCGCGCTTCTGCATGCCGCCCGAGATCTCGTTGGGCAGGTGGCCGGTGAACTGCACGAGGCCGACCAGGTCGAGCTTCATCCGCGACAGCAGGTCCATCTGCTCCATGTCCAGCGCGGTGAATTCCTCGAGCGGAAGCCGCACGTTCTCGAGCAGCGTCATCGATCCGAACAGGGCCCCGGACTGGTACATGACGCCGAACCGGCGCAGGATCGCGTCGCGCGCGTCGCCGTCGGCCGCGACGATGTCGGCGCCGTCGATGTAGACGCGGCCGCCGATCGGCGGGTACAGGCCGATCATGTGCTTCAGCAGCGTGCTCTTGCCGCAGCCCGAGCCGCCGAGGATCACGAACACCTCGCCGCGATTCACGTTGAACGAGATGTTCTTGAGGATCGCGTTCCCCTCGTAGCCGGCGGTCAGGTCCTCGACCCGGATGATCGGTTCGCCCGGTTCCATGTCAGTCCCGCCGGGCCGTCCCAAGGGACTGACCGGCCCCCTCCGGGGGCAGCGAGCGAAGCGAGCGTGGGGGTCGTTCCATCAGATATCGAGGAGGAAGTAGATGACCGCGAACACGCCGTCGACGACGACGATCAGCACGATGCCCGAGACGACGGCGCGCGTGGCGGCGTCGCCGACCGCGGACGCGCCGGCGCCGGTCTGCAGGCCGCGCAGGCAGCCGATGCCCGCGATCAGCAGCGCGAACACGAACGACTTCACCCAGCCGGCCATGAAGTCCTGGAACGAGACGATGCCCTCGACTTCCTGCACGAACGTCACGAACGGGATGCCGAAAGACTGCATCGTCAGCGCGCCGCCCATGAGCCCGACAAGGTTCGCGAACAGCACCAGCAGCGGCGTCATCAGCACGGCCGCGATCACGCGCGTGGTCACGAGGAAGCGCACCGGGTCGAGCCCCATCGTCGTCAGCGCGTCGATCTCCTGGTTGACGCGCATCGTGCCCAGTTCCGCGGCGAACGCCGCGCCCGAACGGCCCGCGAGCAGGATTGCCGTCATCAGCGCCCCCAGCTCGCGCACCATCGACAGTCCGATCAGGTCGGCGACGAAGATCTCGGCGCCGAACTTCTTCATCGGGATCGCCGACTGGAACGCGAGGATCAGGCCGAGCAGGAACGAGATCAGGGCGACGATCGGCAGCGCGTCCACGCCCGCCTTTTCGCACACCACCCACACGTCGCGCCAGCGCACGGTGGACGGATGGCGGATCGCGCCCGCCAGCGCCGCGGCGGACTGCCCCATGAATTCGATCTGCACACGCATGTCGCGCAGGACGCCGGCGGTCGTGCGGCCGATCTCCTCGATGGCCGGACGCCGCGGCATCTCGGGGTCGAGGTCCTGCTCGAGCCTGTGCGGATCGAACTGCGTCAGCAGCGCCTTGTACGCGGGCCTGAGGTTCTCGACTTCCACCGGCACGGCGTGCGGCTGCCGCAGCAGGTCGACGATCAGCGCGATGCCGGCGCCGTCGCAATAGTCCACACCCGCCGCATCGACGACGACGGGCGCGGCGCCGGCGTCGCGCATGGCCGCGAGCGCCTTGCGCCAGACGTCGGGGATGGTGTCGGCGACGAGCGTTCCGGACAGCGCGAGCACGCGGCGGCCGTCGGGCGCTTCGCTGATGGCAAGGGCGGCGGCGGTCGTCATGAGGCCCGTCGTGACGCCGCTACGGATTGACGAGCTCGATGTTGCTGCCCATCACGCGGACGTAGTCGCCCTCCTGCACGAACAGCGGCTCGGTGCGCATCGACACCACGCGCGTGGTGCCGTCGTCCATCTTGAGCGTCACGTCCCACCGCTGCTTGCGGTACTCGTTGGGCTTCTGCGCGTACGCGGCGCCGCCGGCGGCGCCGATGACCACCATCCCCTGGTTCGAGAGCCCGGGCCCGAACACCATCTGCGTCGAGGTCCCCGACTGCCCGCTGATCCCCGAGACGCCGAGCGAACCCGACGCGACCGAGCCGAGCGGCGTCCACGCCTGGCGCTCGGCGACCGGTGCGATGCCCTGGACGACGCCGCAGACGCCGTTGCAGGGCGGGCGCTTCGGCGCGCCCTGCGCCGACGCGTCGCCCGCGACGAGCGTCCAGACCACCGTCACGGCGAGCAAGGCACCGATCTTCATTCTGGAAGCGAGTTGAGATAGAACATGGCGTTCAGCAGGCCCCCGGGCGAACCGTACGGCGCGAGCCACCGGATGAAGATCGGGTCGATCTCGCCGGACTTGTAGAGGCCGGCGAGCGTGCGGTTGACGAGGAGCCGGAAGTCCGGGTCGTCGCGCGGCAGCACCAGCGCGTACGGCTCGAACGAGAAGTCGTCCTGCACGAACGCCAGGTCGGCGCCGCGCGCGTTGGCGTCCTTCAGCTGGGTCAGCAGCAGCCGGTCCGACGCGTAGGCATCCGCCGTGCCGGCCAGCACTGCAGCCACGCCTTCGCCGCCGTCCTTCACCGGCACCGGCGTGTACGTGGCGCCCTTGAGCGCGAGCGCGCGGGCGAGTGCGCCTTCGGTGGTCGTGCCGCGCATGACCGCGATGCGCTTGCCGGCCAGGTCCGCCACGCGGGTCGGCGCGTCCTTGCCGGCGCGCACGAGCACGCTGCCGCCGTCGACGAAGATCGGCAGGCTGAAGTCGACGCGCTCCTGCCGCGACAGCGTGATCGTCGTCGTGCCGCACTCGGCGTCGACGCGCCGGTTGACAACGTCGGTGATGCGCGTCTCGCCGTCGACCGGCCGCCAGGCGACCTTGAGATCGGGCATGCCGAGCGCGCGTCCGACCGCCGCGGCGACTTTCTGGCACAGTTCGACCGAATAGCCGCGCACCTGGCCGTTGCGCTGCCTGGCCGAAAATGGTGCAGCGGCGTCGCGATACCCGAACGTGACCGTGCCGCTGGCCTTGATTCGATCGAGCGTGGGGGATGCCGCGGCCGCTGTGCCCGCAAACAGGCATGCGGCGAGGAGAACGGGCAGGCAGCGCGGCGAAGCCATGGGAGCGTGCGGAAATGCCTCTCTAGCGGCGGCGCGGAGTGTAGCACGCGCGTCGCGCGCAGGGCACGCGCGGCGCGGGCGGGGGGCGTCCTGCGGCCGGATAGTGTAAAATAGTTCTGCTGTGGCCCGCGCGGATTGTCCGTCGGCCACCCGGCCCGGCGGCCGACGCGTCCCCGGCGCCACGTTCTTCTACCCCACGTTCAAGGTCCCCTCACGTGAAAACCTTCGTCATTGGATTGTTCGTCGCCGCGGCATTGGTCGCCGGCGGCGCGACTGCGCAGACGGCGCCGAACACGCTCGGCAGGATCAAGGCGGCGAAGGCGATCAACGTCGCGTTCTCCGGCGATTCGCTGCCGTTCTCGTTCGTCGGCCCCAACAACGAGCCGGCCGGCTATTCGATCGACATCTGCAAGCGCGTGATCGCGCAGATCGGCCGCGCCGTCGGCGAGCCGAGCCTGAAGGTCAACTGGATGCCCGGCTCGGTCACCGAGCGGCTGGCGATGGTCGGCTCCGGGCGCGCGGACCTCGAATGCGCGAACACGACGCAGACGCTTGCGCGCCTCGCCAACGTCGACTTCTCCGGCCTCATCTTCGTCGACGGCGGCGGCTTCCTCGTGAAGTCGGATTCGCCGGTCAACAAAATCTCGGACCTGGCAGGCAAGAAGATCGCCGTGCTCGCGGGCACCACCACCGAGACGCGCCTGAAGGACACGCTGCAGCGCCGGCTGATCAACGCGACGGTCGTCCCGATCGCCAACGCCAACGAAGGCACGGCGATGCTCGAGTCCGGCAGCGTCGACGCGTACGCCGGCGACAAGATCAAGCTGGTCGGCCTGGCCGCGCAGGCGAAGGATCCGGGCAGGCTCGCGATGCTCGCCGAGGACCTGTCGATCGAGCCGTACGCGCTTGCGCTGCCGCGTGGCGATTCGGCGCTGCGCCTCGAGGTCAACCGCGCGCTGACGCAGGTGTACATGGGCGGCGAGATCGAGGGGATCTTCGCCAACTGGCTGGGCAAGCTCGGCCGCCCGTCGAGCCTGCTGGCCGCGATGTACCTGCTCTATTCGATTCCGGATTGACCGGCGTCACGGCGGAAGGCGAACTTCCGGGACGTTCCGGCTGTCTTTCGACACCAGACAAGCAATCGTAGGAGAAACGGGATGACATTCTTCGCACTATGGCGGCGTCCGGCTGCCGTGATCGCCGCCTGCGCGACGCTGCTCGTGGCCGGCTGCAACACGCCGCCCGCATTCGAGGCCAGCCAGCCGTACGCGCGCAACGGGACGGTCGAGTCGATCCAGACGCAGACCGTGCAGAACGTGCCCAACGCCGTCGGCGCCATCGGCGGCGCGCTCATCGGCGGCGGGCTGGGCAGCCTGATCGGCGGCGGCACCGGCAAGACGGTCGCCACCGTGGTCGGCGCCATCGGCGGCGGCTTCGTCGGCAACGAGCTCGCCAGCAAGGACCAGACGCTCGTCTGGGTGATCGGCATCCGCTACGACGACGGCTCTTACGGCACCGTCCAGCAGACGTCGGCACCCGGGTTGCGGATCGGTGATCGCGTGCGCGTCACGCAAACCGGAATCGAGTTACTGCGCTAGCGCGCTTGGCGCCGGCGAATTTTCGCAGGTCAGTGCGGCGCAGCTGCGCCGCTTTCGAAAGGGAGTTTCAGATGAAGACATACATGCAGAGATTTGCGACTACGGTGGCCATCGCCGCGGCGGCAATCGGCTTCGCGGCCGCGCCGGCGCACGCGCAGGGCGATCAGCAGGTGCTGGTCAACCAGGCCGAAACGACGCTGACGAACTTCATGCGCGATCCGGAAATGAAGTGGCTGCAGCAGAACATCGGCCGCGCGAAGGCCGTGATGATCGCGCCGGAAGTCGTCAAGGCCGGCTTCATCTTCGGCGGCTCCGGCGGCCGTGCGCTCGTCGTCGCCAAGGCCGGCGACAAGTGGGTCGGGCCGTCGTTCTACACGATGGCAACGGCCAGCGTGGGCTTCCAGGCCGGCGTCTCGGCGTCGGAAGTGGTCACGCTCGTGATGACGGACAAGGGCCTCAACTCGCTGCTGGCGGCCAACTTCAAGATGGGCGGCGACGCCAGCGTCGCGGCCGGCCCGGTCGGCGCGGGCGCCAAGTCGGACGTCGCGGCGGACCTGATCACGTTCTCGCGCGCGAAGGGCGTTTACGCCGGCGTCAACCTCGACGGCACGCTCGTCAACCTGTCCGACGAGTGGAACAAGGCCTACTTTGGCAAGCCGGTGCTGCCGCCGGACATCCTGATCAAGGCCAACGTCAGCAACAAGGGCGCCGACAAGCTGCTCGCCACCGTCGCGAAGGCCGCGAGCGGCAAGTAATTCCGCACGCTGCGCCTGTACCAACGCAAAGGGCCCCGACCGGGGCCCTTTGCCATTGCGGTGTCGAGCGTGAAAGCCGGCGGCTACTGCCTGCCGCCCTTGATGTTGCCGGCCACGCCGCCCGCCACGCCGCCGATCGCCGCGCCGGTCCACGCGTTGCCGCCGGAGATCGCAGCGATTCCGGCGCCCGCGGCCGCGCCGATCGCCGCGCCGCTCATCGTGCCCTGCTGCTGCGGCGTCATGTTCGTGCATCCGATCACCGCCGCCGTCGCGGCGGCCGCGACGATCAATGTCCTGTATTTCATCGTCATTCTCCTTGGCTAGCTCTTGAGTCCGGGAACGACCATCTCGAACCAGATGACCTCGATGACCGGCCGCTGCAGCTTGTCGGGGTTCACCGCGTAATACCTGTCGAGCCCCTCGCGCACGGTGTCGAGCGTGTGGTTCCTGTTCTTGAGCCCCTTGGCCATCCGCGGGATCACGCTCTGCGCGTCGGCGGCCGGCGTGGCGCCGCCGTAGGCGACCTCGACCTGGATCGCATTGGCGATGCCGATCAGGTAGGCCTTCTTCATCGCGTCCGTCGACGTGGTCCAGTGCTGGCCGTTGACCAGCGGAATCTCCTGGGCGTGCGCCGCGCCGGCGGTCATCGCCAGCGCCGCGCACGCCGCCAGCATCAGCTTTCGCATGCGAATCTGTAGTCTCATTTCGTTTCTCCTGGGGAACCCTGCAGGGTAGGTCTCCACGCCGTCCGGCATTGCGGGTCGGCGCCGACGGCGCGGCAGCAGGCATTCTACCTCCGCGACCGTGCCGCACGCGCACCACAGGAAACGCCGGGCGGTTGCGCACATTCGTTGGCGCAGTTCGCCGGGGAATCCGTGGTCACCCGGTCCGTTGCCGTCGCGTTCCGCCCGGGACGACGCCAACGGTCTAGACTGTCGCGGTGGCAACCCGGAATTCGAACACCGATGCCGGCAGGCCGCGCCCGCGAAGCCGCCCGGACGCCGATTCACAGGCACGCCCACACCCTCGGCTGAATCACCTGCTGGCCGCGCTGCCGGCCGTCGATTACGCGCGCATCGGCCCGGCGCTCGAACTGATCCCGATGAAGCTCGGCGGCGTCCTGTACGAGCCCGGCGTGCGGCTGCGCTACGTGTATTTCCCGGCGACGTCCATCGTCTCGCTGCTGTACGTGATGGAGGACGGCGCCTCCGCCGAGATCGCGATCGTCGGCAACGAAGGCGTCCTCGGCATCTCGCTGTTCATGGGCGGCGACACCACGCCGAGCCGCGCGGTCGTGCAGAGCGCCGGGTACGGTTTTCGCCTGAAGGCGCAGTTGCTGAAGGACGAGTTCGGGCGCTTCGGGCCGACGATGCACCTGCTGTTGCGCTACACGCAGGCGCTCATCACGCAGATGTCGCAAACCGCCGTGTGCAATCGGCATCACTCGGTCGACCAGCAGCTTTGCCGGTGGCTGCTGCTGAGCCTCGACCGGCTGGCGTCCAACGAGCTGACGATGACGCAGGAGCTGATCGCCAACATGCTGGGCGTGCGCCGCGAGGGCGTCACCGAGGCCGCCGGCAAGCTGCAGGATGCCGGGCTGATCCGGTACCGGCGCGGGCAGATCACCGTGCTCGACCGCCCGGGGCTGGAAGCGCGATCGTGCGAGTGCTACCAGGTGGTCAAGACCGAATACGACCGGCTGCTCCACTACGTCACCAAATAGCCCTGCGCGCGTTCTCGCCGCTATGTGCGGTAGTGCGCAGACGGGGTTCTCGCGGCGCCCTAACCTTCGAACATCGCCCGGCACGCCCACGCGCGTCCGGGTCCCGCTTCGGAGGAGAAATTCGGTGTCAACGAACGAGCACGGCCTCGCGGCCAATCGCCTGCTGGCGTCGCTGCCCGCCCCCGACCAGCGCCGGATGCTGGCGGCGTGCGAGACGGTCGAGCTTGCGATGGCCGAAGTCCTCTATGCGCCCGGGAAGCGCCTGACGCACGCCTACTTCCCGACCACGGCCATCATCTCGCGCATCATGCCGGTCGACGAAAGCGATGCGGTCGAAGTCGGCCTGATCGGCAACGAAGGCATGTTCGGCGTCCCGCTGGCGCTCGGCGTCGACGTTTCGCCGGTGCGAGGCGTCGTGCAGGGCGCCGGTTCCGCGCTGCGCATGGAGTCCCGCCGCTTTCGCCATGAACTCGCGCGCACGCCGTCGCTGCAGCGGGCGATCGACAGCTACGTCTTCGTCTACTTCAGCCAGCTGTCGCAGTCCGCCGGCTGCACGCGCTTCCACGTGGTCGAGGCGAGGCTCGCTCGGTGGCTGCTGATGACGCAGGACCGCGCGCGGTCGAACACGTTCCACATCACGCAGGAGTTCCTGGCCTTCATGCTCGGCGTTCGCCGGGTCGGCGTCACCAAGGCGGCCGGCGCCCTGCAGCTGCGCGGGCTCATCCGGTATCGCCGCGGCGACATCACGATCGTCAACCGCCGCGGCCTGAAGTCCGCCGCCTGCGGCTGCTACAGCGCGGACCGGCAGACGTACGACCGGTTCCTCGGCCTGTCCCGTCCCGCCTGACCCGCGAGGTATCCATTGGAGCGCAGAAACAATCCCATGCCCGTCGACGCGATGCTCGCATGGGCCGACCTCGCCCGAACGGTGGGCGAGATGTGGTTCGCCTCGGCCCAGGTCGTCGCGCATCGTGTCACGCGAATGGCGGCCGCCGGAGCGGCGCCGAGCGCCGGCGACCGCGCGGAATTCGCGCGGATGACACAGGAGAAATTCGACGCCGCGACCGAGTCGGCCCGCAGCATGGCCGCGCACCTGACGAGCGCGAACCTGCAGGCAGGGGCGTGAGCCTTTCGCCACTTCGTCACGGGCAACGCGGCGCTGTACGCGCTGATGACCAGCCGCAGCGCGAGCCAGTCGGCCACCCATCACGCAACGCTCGTGCGCAGCCTGTCGCAGTCCGCGCAATCGGCCGCCGAGCTGTCGCACGCCACGGTGAAGCTCGCCCGCCACGGCATCGGGCCGATCCACGCCCGCGCAACCGCCAACGCGAAGCGGCTGCGCGGCCGCTGAGTCCTGCGGGACCGGGGCCCGTCGACGGGTCCTAAGGGTTGCCGAAGATCGCCGCGAGCGACGGCGGCGTGGCCGCCGCGTCGACGTGCAGGTCGCGCTCCAGGTCGGCCAGGTGGCCGGTCATCAGCCGCACCGCGCGCTTCGCGTCGCGCCTGCCGATGGCGGCCGCGAGCTCGACGTGGTCGGCATGCGCGTGCGTCCGGTCGGGGCGCTCGTACAGCGCCACCGCGAGCGACGTCTGCAGCACCAGCTCGGTCAGGTAGCGTTCGAGGACCGGATTGCCGCACAGCGCGGCGAGCCGCCGATGGAACGCGAGCGACAGCTTAAGTCCGCGCGCGCGGTCGCCGGCGCGGTACGCGGCCTCCTCGTCGCGGACCAGGTCGCGCAACGCGGCGATCTCGGCCCGCGTGATCCGCGCGCAGACGTGCTCGACCACCGCCGCCTCGATCGCACGGCGCGCGGCGAAGACGTTCGCGACGTCGGCAGCGGACGGCCGCGCGACCACGGCCACGCGGCGGTCGCGCAGCGCGACGATGCCCTCGTGCGCGAGCGTGCGCAGCGCCTGCCGGACGATCGTCCGCGACACGCCGAAGAACGCGCCGAGCGGAATCTCCTGCAGCTTGGTGCCCGGCGCCAGCCGCCGCTCGAGGATCGCCGCGCGCACCGCGTCGCAGATGCGCGCCTCCGCGCCCGCCTTGCCCGCTGCCTTGCGTAGTCGTTCGGCCATGGCGCGACGAGCATAGGTCGCCGCGTCGATCGGGTCAATGCCATCGGGTATATCCGTCATGGCCTTTCTTGCATACACGATGGATGGCCTCGTGCCGCATTCCGGTGCGGCCGCGCACCGTGGCGGTGCCGAACCGCTATAGCGGGAAGCGCGGCGGCGCCGGCGGACCGGCCGGGCTCCGATCCGGTATGCAGAAGAGCTCCGCCCGGCCGTTGACAACCGCCGGCGGCGGCGCGAGGATGCCGGATCGCCGGACGGGCGCGTCCGGCCCCTCGAGCGCCTGGCGCCCATGTCACCTTCCGTGGTCCGCGCACCGATCCGCTTCCTGCTCAACGGCGAGCCGGTCGAGGTGACGGACGCCGCGCCGCAGACCACGCTGCTCGAATACCTGCGCGACCACCTGCGGCTCACCGGGACCAAGGAAGGCTGCGCCGAAGGCGACTGCGGCGCCTGCACGGTCGTGCTCGCGGAGCCGACGGCCACGGTAAGCCCGGGACTCGCGTGGAAGCCCATCAATGCGTGCATCCGGCTGCTGCCGTCGGTCGCCGGCCGCGCGGTGTTCACCGTCGAGTCGCTGAAGGCCGCCGACGGTTCGCTGCACCCGGTGCAGCGCGCGCTGGTCGACTGCCACGGCTCGCAATGCGGCTTCTGCACGCCCGGCTTCGCGATGAGCCTGTTCGGCCTGTACAAGAACGCGCACCGGCCGCCGCGCGCCGCGATCGAGGACGCGCTGTCCGGCAACCTGTGCCGCTGCACCGGGTACCGGCCGATCGTCGCGGCCGCGCAGGCGATGTACGACGCCGAGGCGCGGTCCGGCGGCGGCTGGCGCGGGCCGGGCGTGGCCGCCGACGGCAGCCGCGCGATCTCGCACGACGAGGAGATGCTCGCGGCCAACCTCGCGGCGCTCGCCCACGACGCCACGCTCGAATACGAGGCGCGCGGCCGCCGCTGGTGGGCGCCGCGCGGCGTCGACGCGCTGGCCGCGCTGCTGGTCGAGCACCCGGACGCGCGAATCGTGGCCGGCGCGACCGACGTCGGCCTGTGGATCACCAAGCAGCTGCGCGACGTCGGCGACGTCGTCTGGACCGGCGACGTCGCCGAACTCGCCGTCGTGCGGCAGACGCCCGCGCACGTCGAGATCGGCGCGGCGGTTTCGCTGACCGACGCGTTCGCGGCGCTCGACGACGGCTGGCCCGAATTGCGCGAGGCGTGGCAGCGCTTCGCATCGGTGCCGATCCGCAACAGCGGCACGCTCGGCGGCAACGTCGCCAACGGCTCGCCGATCGGCGACTCGATGCCCGCGCTGATCGCGCTCGGCGCCACCGTGGTGCTGCGCCGGGGCGACGCGACGCGCGAGCTGCCGCTCGAGGACCTCTACGTCGCGTACCAGAAGACGGCGCTGCTGCCTTCGGAGTTCGTCGTCGCCGTGCGCGTTCCGCTGCGCGCGCCGAGGACGGTCGTCCGCGCGTACAAGGTCAGCAAGCGCTACGACCAGGACATCTCCGCCGTGTTCGCGTGCTTTGCGCTGCAGCTGGACGGCGCGCGGATCGTTTCGGCGCGCGTCGGGTGCGGCGGCGTCGCCCCGGTCCCGAAGCGCGCGACGGCGACCGAAGCGGCGCTGGCCGGACATCCGTGGGACGAAGCGACCGCGGACGCCGCGGTGCGCGCGATCGCCGCCGAGTTCACGCCGATCGGCGACATGCGCGCGAGCGCCGCGTACCGCCGCGCCGTCCTCGGCAATCTCGTGCGGCGGTTCAAGCTGGAAACGACCGGCACGCCGCACGCGACGCGCGTCGACCAGGTGCCGGTCGAGCCGGTCATGAAATGAACGCGCCGCACCCACCGGAAATTGCGAACGACGACGCGCTCGGCGCATCGGTCGCGCACGACTCGGCCGCGCTGCACGTCGCCGGCGAGGCCCGGTACACGGACGACCTGCCGGAACCGCGCGACCTCCTGCACGTCGCCGTCGGCGTGAGCCCGGTCGCGCACGGCCGCCTGCGCGGGCTCGATCTCGCGGCGGTGCGGGCGGCGCCGGGCGTGGTCGACGTGATCGCCGCCGCCGACATCCCGGGCGTCAACGACGTCGGCCCGATCCAGCACGACGATCCGATCTTCGCGACGGCCACGCTCGAGTTCGCCGGCCAGCCGGTGTTCGCCGTCGCCGCGACCAGCGTCACGGCTGCCCGGCGCGCGGCGCGCCTTGCGCGCTTCGACGTCGAGCCGCTGCCGGCGATCCTTTCGATCGACGAAGCGATGGCCGCCGAGTCGTACGTGCTGCCGCCGGTGCACGTGACGCGCGGCGACGCGGCGACGGCGCTGTCGCGCGCGCCGCACCGGCTGCGCGGCACCGTCGCGTGCGGCGGGCAGGACCACTTCTACCTCGAAGGCCAGATCGCGCTGGCGATCCCGGGCGAGCGCGGCGGCGTGGCGATCTTCACGTCGACGCAGCACCCGGGCGAAGTCCAGCACATGGTCGCGCACGCGCTCGGGATCGCCGCGCACGACGTCGTCGTCGAGTGCCGGCGCATGGGCGGCGGCTTCGGCGGCAAGGAAACGCAGATGTCGCTGTTCGCGTGCGTCGCGGCGATCGTCGCGCGCCGCACCGGCCGCGCCGCCAAGCTGCGGCTCGACCGCGACGACGACATGCGCTCGACCGGCAAGCGCCACGCGTTCCAGTACGCGTACGACGTCGGCTTCGACGACGACGGCCGCATCGTCGGCCTCGACCTGACGCTCGCGTCGCGCTGCGGCTTCTCGGCCGACCTGTCCGGCCCGGTCAACGACCGCGCGGTGTTCCATTGCGACAACACGTACTGGCTGCCCGACGTCGCGCTGCACAGCTACCGGTGCAGGACCAACACCGTGTCGGACACGGCGTTCCGCGGCTTCGGCGGGCCGCAGGGGATGTTCCCGATCGAGCACGTGATCGACGAGGTCGCGCGCGCGCTCGGCCGCGACCCGCTCGACGTGCGCGTCGCCAACCTGTACGGAACGACCGCGCGCAACGTCACGCCGTACGGAATGACGATCGACGACAACATCGCGCCGGACATCATCGCGAAGCTCGAAGTGTCGTCGCGGTACCGGGAGCGCAGGGCGGCGATCGCGGACTGGAACCGCGCGAATCCGATCGTGCGGCGCGGCATCGCGCTGACGCCGGTCAAGTTCGGCATCTCGTTCACCGCCACGCACTACAACCAGGCCGGCGCGCTGCTGCACCTGTACAGCGACGGCACGCTGCTCGTCAACCACGGCGGCACCGAGATGGGCCAGGGCCTGTTCACGAAGGTCGCGCAGGTGGTCGCGCACGAGCTTGGCGTGCCGCTGGCCGCGGTCCGGGTGTCGGCGTCCGACACCAGCAAGGTGCCCAACGCGTCGCCGACGGCGGCCTCGTCCGGCAGCGACCTGAACGGCATGGCCGCGCGCGACGCCGCACGGACGCTGCGCGAACGGCTGGCGGCGTTCGCCGCGCGCAAGTTCGACTGCGATCCGGGGATCGTCGCGTTCGCCGGCGGCGTGGTCACGGCCGGCGGGAAGACGCTGCCGTTCGCGGAGCTCGCGCGCAGCGCGTACATGGCGCGCGTGCAGCTGTCGACGACGGGCTTCTACGCGACGCCGAAGATCCACTACGACCGCAGGACGCTGTCGGGCCGGCCGTTCTTCTACTTCGCCTACGGCGCCGCGGTGTCCGAGGTCGCGATCGACACGCTGACCGGCGAGCACCGGCTGCTCGCCGTCGACATCCTGCACGACGTCGGCACGTCGCTCAATCCGGCGCTCGACCGCGGGCAGATCGAAGGCGGGTTCGTGCAGGGCTGGGGCTGGCTGGCGATGGAAGAGCTCTGGTGGAACGGCCAGGGCGAGCTCAAGACCCACGCGCCGTCGACGTACAAGATCCCGACCGCGCACGACGTGCCCGGGCACTTCCGCGTCGACTTCTTCGGCGAGGCCAATCGCGAGGACACGATCCACCGGTCGAAGGCCGTCGGCGAGCCGCCGTTCATGCTGGCACTGTCGGCGTTCCACGCGCTGCGCGACGCGATCGCCAGCGTGGCCGACCACCGGCTGGCGCCGCGCCTGGATGCGCCGGCCACCGACGAGCGCGTGCTGGCCGCAGTCGAGGACCTCCGGACGCGCGCGAGGTCGCATGCGTGACTGGATCGGCAAGCTCGCGGCGGCGGTCGCGCGCGACGGCCGCGCCGTGCGCGTGACGATCGCGCAGGCGACCGGTTCGACGCCGCGCGAGTCCGGCACGACGATGATCGTCGGCGCGCGCGAATGCCACGGCACGATCGGCGGCGGCCACCTGGAGTTCGAGGCGATCCGCATCGCGCGCGACGCGCTGGCGCACGACGCGCCGGCCGGCGCGTGGCTCGTCCGCTTTCCGCTGTCGGCGCGGCTCGGCCAGTGCTGCGGCGGCGTCGCGACGCTCGCGTTTTCCGAAGTCGACGGCACTGCGCGCGGCTGGCTCGACGCCGCAGCGGCCGCCGAACGCGACGCGGTGCCGCTGGCGCTGGTGACGCGGATCGGCGCCGCGCCCGCGCAGCTCGTCGTCACCGAGGCGGCCGCGGCGGGCTCGCTGGGCACGCCGGACCTCGACGCGGCAGCCACGGCGATCGCGCGGGCGCGGATCGCCGCGGGCGAGCCCGGCGCCTGGCTCGCCGCCTCGCCGGACGGCGACGGCGCCACGCTTCTCACGCATGTGATCGTGCCGGCCGGCTTCGACGTGCTCGTGTTCGGCAACGGCCACGTCGGCCGCGCGCTCGTGCAGGTGTTCGCCGCGCTGCCCGCGCGCGTGCGGTGGATCGACGATCGCGATGCCGACTTCCCTTCGGCCGTCCCGGACAACGTCGAGGTCGTCGCCACCGACCTGCCTGCGGCCGAGCTCGCCGCCGCGCGGCCCGGCGCCTACGTGATCGTCACGACGCACAGCCACGCGCTCGACTTCGACATCGTCGGCGCGGCGCTCGCGCGCGACGACTGGCGCTACGTCGGCCTGATCGGCTCGAAGGCAAAGCGCAGCCAGTTCGAGCGAAAGATGGCGGCGCGCGGGCTGCCGCCGGAGCGCTTCGCGCGCGTGACGTGCCCGATCGGCGTGTCCGGCGGCCTCGCGATCCGCAGCAAGGAACCCGGCGCCATCGCCGTCGCCGTCGCGGCGGAAATTCTCGCGCTGCGTGAAAATGGGGTCGGACTCGACTTTGCGTCCTCCGCCACGGCGACCTCCCCGGCTCCCGCGCCGAACAATCGGGTCTGACCCCACTTTCATGCCGCCACGCCTCGTCCTGTCCGGAATCACGAAGATCTACCCGAGCGTCGTCGCCAACGACGGCATCGACCTCACCGTGCTGCCGGGCGAGATCCACGCGGTGCTGGGCGAGAACGGCGCCGGCAAGTCGACGCTGATGAAGATCATCTACGGCGCGGTCAAGCCCGACCGCGGCACCGTCACGTGGGAAGGCAAGGCGGTCGCGATCGCCAACCCGGCGCGCGCGCGCAGGCTCGGCATCGGCATGGTGTTCCAGCACTTCTCGCTGTTCGAGACGCTGACCGTCGCCGACAACATCGCGCTGGCGCTCGAAGGCGAGCGGGCCGGCCCCGGGCTGCCGCAGCGCATCCGCGACGTTTCGGCCCGATACGGCCTGCCCCTCGACCCGGACCGGTACGTGCACTCGATGTCGGTCGGCGAGCGCCAGCGCGTGGAGATCGTCCGCTGCCTGCTGCAGGATCCGCGGCTGCTCATCATGGACGAGCCGACGTCGGTGCTGACGCCGCAGGCGGTCGAGAAGCTGTTCGAGACGCTGCGGCGGCTCGCCTCCGAGGGCTGCAGCATCCTGTACATCAGCCACAAGCTGGACGAGATCCGCGCGCTGTGCCACAAGGCGACGGTGCTGCGCGGCGGCAGGGTCACCGGCGACTGCGACCCGCGGCGCGAATCGTCGTCGTCGCTCGCGCGGATGATGATCGGCGGCGACCTGCCGCATCCGCGGCACCGCGACGCGAACATCGGCGCCGACGCGCTGGTGGTGCGCGGCCTCACGCTGGCCGCCGACGATCCGTTCGGCACGCCGCTCGTCCACGTCGACCTCACCGTGCGCGCCGGCGAGATCGTCGGCATCGCCGGCGTGTCGGGCAACGGGCAGAAGGAGTTGATGGCCGCGCTGTCCGGCGAGCGCCTGCTGCCGGACGCGGATGCCGTGATGCTGCTGGGCAAGCCCGTGGGCCGGCTCGACGCGGCGCAGCGCCGCGCCCTCGGCTTCGCGTTCGTGCCGGAGGAGCGGCTGGGCCGCGGCGCGGTGCCCGAGATGTCGCTCGCCGAAAACGCGCTGCTGACCGCGCACCGGCAAGGCATGGTCGGCCGCGGATTCGTGCGCGCCGGCGTGGTCCGCGAGTTCGCGGCCGAGACGATCCGCGCCTACGGCGTGAAGGCCGGCGGACCCGACGCGGCGGCGCGCAGCCTGTCGGGCGGCAACCTGCAGAAGTACATCGTCGGCCGCGAGATCCGGCAGAAGCCGCGCATGATGATCGCCGCGCAGCCGACGTGGGGCGTGGACGTCGGCGCCGCCGCGCAGATCCGGCAGGCGCTGCTCGACCTGCGCGACGACGGCGTCGCCGTGCTCGTGGTCTCGGAGGAGTTGGACGAACTGTTCGAGATCTGCGACCGCCTCGCGGTGATCGCGCAGGGACGGCTGTCGGACGCCAAGCCCGTGCGCGACACCAATGCCGAGGAGATCGGCCTGCTGATGTCCGGCTCGTTCATCCACGCCGGCGAATCGGGTCACCGGCCGTTCTCGCCGGCGGGCGTCATCAAGTGATGCGCGTGCGCCTCGAAGCCCGCCCGGAGCCGTCGCGGCTTGCGCAGTGGGGCTCGCCGGTCGTCGCCACCGCGGCGGTGCTGGCCATCGGCCTCGTGCTGTTCGGCGCGATGGGCAAGGATCCGTGGCAGGCGCTGTACGTGTTCTTCATCGAGCCGATCGACACGCTCTACGACCTGGCCGAGCTGATGCTGAAGGCGAGCCCGATCATGCTGTGCGCGGTGGGCCTCGCGGTCGGCTATCGCGCGAACGTCTGGAACATCGGCGCCGAAGGACAGCTGATCATGGGCGCGATCGCAGGCGGCGGCGTCGCGCTCGCGTTCCACGACGCGGAATCGCGCTGGGTGCTGCCGGCGATGCTCGCCGCCGGCACGGCGGGCGGCATGCTGTGGGCGGCGATCCCGGCGCTGCTGCGCACGCGGTTCAACGCGAACGAGATCCTGGTGTCGCTGATGCTCGTCTACGTGGCGTCGCTGATCCTGTCGCTGCTCGTGCACGGCGCGTGGCGCGACCCGGAAGGGTTCAACTTCCCGCAGTCGAAGATGTTCGCCGACCACGCGCTGCTGCCGAACCTCGTCGCGGAGACGCGACTCAACGTCGGGCTGCTGATCGCGCTGGCTGCCGTCGCCGCGGGCTGGCTGTTCATGCACAGGAGCCTCGCCGGCTACCAGATGCGCGTGGCGGGACTCGCCCCCGCCGCCGCCAACTACGCCGGCATCTCGTCGACGCGCACCGTGTGGATGGGCATGCTGATCGGCGGCGCGTGCGCGGGACTCGCCGGCATAGGCGAGGTCGCCGGTCCGATCGGCCAGCTGCTGCCCGTGGTGTCGCCGGGCTACGGCTTCGCCGCGATCATCGTCGCGTTCGTCGGCCGGCTGCATCCGGTGGGCATCTTCTTCGCAAGCCTGCTGATGTCGCTGCTGTACCTGGGCGGCGAGGCGGCGCAGATGAAGCTCGCGCTGCCGTCGTCCGTCACCGGGCTGTTCCAGGGCACGCTGCTGCTGTTCCTGCTCGCGTCCGACGTGTTCATCCACTACCGGCTGCGCATCGTGCACACGGTGCCCGCGGCCCGGGCGGCATGATGGACCACGCGGTCGCCTTGCTGATCCTGACGCTCGCCGCCGGCACGCCGCTCGTGTACGCGGCGCTGGGCGAGCTGGTCGCGGAGAAGTCGGGCGTGCTGAACCTCGGCGTGGAAGGGATGATGCTGGTCGGCGCCGTCGTCGCGTTCATCGTCGCGGCGAACAGCAAGTCGCCGTGGCTCGGCGTGGCCGCCGGCATGGCCGCGGGCGCCGCGCTGTCGCTGCTGTTCGCGGTCGTCACGCTGACGCTGCAGGCGAACCAGGTCGCGTCGGGGCTCGCGCTGTCGCTGTTCGGCGTCGGCCTGTCGGCGTTCATCGGCCTCGACTACGTCAGCGTCGTCATCGAGCCGATCAAGCCGCTCGCCCTCCCCGGCGTCTCCGACCTGCCCGTCGTGGGCAAGCTGCTGTTCGGGCACAACCCGCTCGTCTACCTCTCGCTCGCGCTGTTCGCGCTGATCCAGTGGTTCCTGTACCGGACGCGCGCCGGGCTCGTGCTGCGCGCGGTCGGCGAGTCGCCGCAGTCGGCGCATGCGATCGGCTTTTCCGTCGTGCGCATCCGCTACCTGGCCGTGCTGTTCGGCGGCGCGTGCGCGGGATTGGGCGGCGCGTACCTGTCGATCGCCTACAACCCGTCGTGGACCGAAGGGATGACCGCTGGCCGCGGATGGATCGCGCTGGCGCTCGTCGTGTTCGCGACGTGGAAGCCGTGGCGCGTGCTGGCCGGCGCCTACCTGTTCGGCGGCGTCACGCTCGCGCAGTTCCAGGCGCAGGCGCTCGGCGTGGAGATCCCGTCGCAGTACCTGTCGATGCTGCCGTACGTCGCGACGATCGTCGTGCTGGCGATCATCTCGCGCGACGTCGCGACGATCAGGCTCAACGCGCCGGCGTCGCTCGGCCGGCCGTTCCATCCCGATGGCTGAAGGCAGGGTCGGACTCGACGTTCCGAACCATGGAAAGTCGAGTCCGACCCTGCTTTCCGCGTAAAATGCGCCCCTTGCCCGCTGCAAGCCCCAGGAGACCCCGATGAACCGCACAATCCGCAGAACGGCGCTCGCGCTCTTGACCGCCGGCGCCCTCGCCATCGCCGTGCCCGCCGCCGCGCAGCCTAAGGCCGGCGAGCCGCTGAAGATCGGCTTCGTCTACGTGAGCCCGATCGGCGACGCCGGCTGGACGTTCCAGCACGACACCGGCCGCAAGGAAATGGAGAAGGCGCTCGGCGCCAAGGTCACGACCAAGTACATCGAGAGCGTGCCCGAGGGCGCCGATGCCGAGCGCGTGATCCGCGAGCTCGCGGCCACCGGCCACAACCTGATCTTCACGACGTCGTTCGGCTACATGAACCCGACGATCAAGGTCGCGCAGTCGTTCCCGAAGGTCAGCTTCGAGCACGCCACCGGCTACAAGACGTCGAAGAACGTCGGCATCTACAACGCGCGCTTCTACGAGGGCCGCTACCTGGCCGGCATCGTCGCAGGCAAGATGTCGAAGACCGGCGTCGCCGGCTACGTCGCCGCGTTCCCGATTCCGGAAGTGGTCATGGGCATCAACGCGTTCGCGCGCGGGATGCGCAGCGTCAACCCGAAGGCCGAGGTCAAGGTGATCTGGGTCAATTCGTGGTTCGATCCGGGCAAGGAAAGCGAGGCCGCGAACACGCTGATCTCGCAGCAGGCGGACGTGCTCACGCACCACACCGACTCGACCGCCGCCGTGCAGGCCGCCGAAGCGAAGAAGGTCTACGCGATCGGCTACCACTCCGACATGTCGAAGTACGGCCCGAACGCGCAGCTGACCGCCGTCACGCACCACTGGGGCAACTACTACACGAAGGTCGCGCAGTCGGTCGTCGACGGCAAGTGGCAGCAGGACAACGTGTGGGGCGGCATCAAGGACGGCATGATCAAGCTCGCGCCGTTCAACAAGGTCGTGCCCGCCGACGTGCAGGAACTCGTGAAGAAGGCGGAGGCCGAGATGGTGGCCGGCAAGCTCAACCCGTTCACCGGCCCGATGAAGGACAACACGGGCAAGGAGCGGCTGGCGGCGGGGAAGACGATCACGGACGCCGACCTGTCGAAGATGGACTATTACGTCGAAGGTGTGGTGGGCAAGCTGCCCACGTCCAAGTAGGCGTCCTTTGGCTTCCGCGAGGCACTAACTGCGTTGCACTCGGCGTCCTTCGGCCGCCGGTGAACTCCGTTAGTGCCTCGCGCGGTTCGACGAAAATACGCGCGTCATGCCAACGATCAAGCCCACGCGAGCCAATCGTCCTGCGCGGCCAGCAAGACCGCGCCGTGTGAAGTCCGGCGACATCGGCCCGACGAGCGGCGCCGCCGCCATCGAGCGCAACGTGGTCGCGGAGCGCTTGACGTCCAAGACGACGGCGGAAACCGAGGCGCTGGCCGACATCCTGGCCGGCCATTCGCCGGAGGACGCGCGCACGCTCGCGCGCGGGCTGGCGAAGGCGAAACGCGCGCCGCCGGGAACCTCCGAGGACGACCTCGAGAACGAGCTCGCGCCCGACTGGCGCAACGGCGGCTATCCGTACCGTTACCTGCTTCCCCGCAAGAGCTACGAGAAGCAGAAGTACCGGCTGCAGGTCGAGCTGCTGAAGCTGCAGGCGTGGGTCAAGGACACCGGGCAGAAGATCATCGTGCTGTTCGAAGGCCGCGACGCCGCCGGCAAGGGCGGCACGATCAAGCGCTTCATGGAGCACCTGAACCCGCGCGGCGCGCGCGTCGTCGCGCTGGAGAAGCCGTCGCCGGCCGAGCGCGGCCAGTGGTACTTCCAGCGCTACGTGCAGCACCTGCCGACCAGCGGTGAGATCGTGCTGTTCGACCGCTCGTGGTACAACCGCGCCGGCGTCGAGCGCGTCATGGGCTTCTGCACCGAGCAGGAGTACCTCGAGTTCATGCGGCAGGCGCCGGAATTCGAGCGCAACCTCGTGCACAGCGGCATCCACTTCATCAAGTTCTGGTTCTCCGTGAGCCGCGAAGAGCAGCGCCGCCGCTTCCGCGAGCGCGAGGCGCATCCGCTGAAGCAGTGGAAGCTGTCGCCGATCGACCTGTCGTCGCTCGACAAGTGGGACGAGTACACGAAGGCGAAGGAGGCGATGTTCTTCCACACCGACACCGCCGACGCGCCGTGGACGGTCATCAAGTCCGATTGCAAGAAGCGCGCGCGGCTGAACGCGCTGCGCTACTTGCTGCATTCGTTCCAGTACAAGGCGAAGGACGTCGCCCGCATCGGCGCCGTCGACCCGCTGCTGGTCGGCCGCGCGCACGTCGTCTACGAGCGCGGCGAGAAGTCCATCACCTCTCCGACGTAGCGGCAGGCCAGGCGGCCGCGCGTCAACCGTGCAATCGGCGCAGCAGCGCGAGCACGCGCTCGTACGTGCGGCCGTAGGGCGGACGCAGCAGCGCGCCCGCGGCGAGCCGCGGCTGCACGAACACCGGCTTGCAGTGCGAGAACGCGAGGAACGACGCTTCGCCGTGATAGGCGCCGATGCCGGACGCGCCGACGCCGCCGAACGGCAGGTTCGAGTGCGCGAAATGCCACAGCGTGTCGTTGACGGTCACGCCGCCGGCGAGCGTCTGCTTCAGCACGCGCCTGCAGCTCGCGCCGTCGCGTCCGAAATAGTAGAACGCGAGCGGATGCGGCCGCGCGTTGATGCACGCGATCGCGTCGTCGAGCTTCGCGTAGCCCTCGATCGGCAGCAGCGGTCCGAAGATCTCCTCGCGCATGACCGCCATCGTGTCGTTCGCGCCGACGATCAGCGTCGGCAGCAGCTTGCGCGACCCCGGGGCGGTCGTCTCGGACGCCGGATTGATGACGACGATGCGCGCGCCCTTCGCGCGCGCGTCGTCGACCAGCGCGACGAGCCTTGCGTAGTGGCGGTCGTTGACGATCGACGTGTAGTCGGGATTGCCGGCGAACGTCGGATACATCGCCGCCGCGGCGCGCTCCATCGCCGCGACGAACGCGTCGACCTTGCCTTGCGGCACCAGCGCGTAGTCGGGCGCGATGCAGGTCTGGCCGGCGTTGAGCAGCTTGCCGGCCATCAGCCGCGGGGCGACCTGTGCGAGGTCGGCGTCGGGCGCGACGAGCGCCGGCGACTTCCCGCCCAGCTCCAGCGTGACCGGCGTCAGGTGCTCGGCCGCCGCGAGCGCCACCTGGCGCCCGACCGCCGTCGACCCGGTGAAGAACAGGTGGTCGAACGGCAATTGCGAGAACCGGCGGCCGACGTCCGCGTCGCCCGGCACGACGGCGAATTCGTCCTCGGCGAACTTCTCGGCGACGAGTTCGCGAAGCAGTTCCGACGTCGCCGGTGTCATCTCCGACGGCTTCAGCAGCACGCGATTGCCGGCCGCCAGCGCGCCGATCGCCGGCGCCAGCGCGAGCTGGATCGGATAGTTCCACGGACTCAGGATGCCGACGACGCCGACCGGCTGCCGTTCGATGAACGCGCGCGCCGGCTGCAGGTGCACGCGCGTGGTCACGCGCTGCGCCCGCATCCACCGGCGCAGCTGCTTCTGCGCGTCCGCGCACTCCGCGGCGACGATGAACAGCTCGGCGAGCCGCGTCTCGTGCGGCGAGCGGCTTCCGAAATCGTCGTCGACGGCGGCGACGAACCGCGCCTCGTTGCCGATGACCAGCGCTTTCAGGCGCGCGAGCCGGTCCTGGCGCGTGCGCAGGTCCGGATACCGTTCGCGCGCGAACGCCGCGCGCTGCAGCGCGAACAGCCGGTCGAGATGGGCGGCGGTGCGGACGGAATCGGGCATCGGTGCGTTCATCGGGGTTCGCGAAGGGACGTCACTGCGCACTGGCGGTCGCCGGCGCTTTCCGGGCGCCGATGTCGCGCAGCAGCCGCGCGAATTCCGGCGACTGCCGTACGAGCTTCGCCGCGGCGGCGCGCAGGCGGTCGACGGCCTCGTCGGGCAGCACGAACGACGTCGGCAGGTCGTTGAGGTAGTCGAACTCGGCCGGGTCGCCAAGCGCCGCGAACGACACGTCGATCGCATAGATCTCGATGTCGGGCACGTCGAGCACGTCCTTCATGTTGCCGACGGCGCCAATCGTGAACGTGCCGGACTTCTTGAGGTCCTTCAGCGTCTTCCAGCGCGCGGTGATGTCCTTCAGCAGCTCGACGGCCTCGTACGAATAGCGGTCGATCGGGACGCCGGTGGCCTTGAGCAGGACCTGCACGTCGTTGGGCGGCCGTGCCTTGCGGTCCCAGTCCGTCTTGGGCGTCGACAGCGAATTGACGACGAACACGACCAGCCGCTTCACCTTGTCCAGCCGCGTCGCCCGCCGGGCCAGCTTCGCGGCTTCCAGCTCTTCCAAGGTCTCCAGCACGTTGCGCATGCCGAGGTTGTCGGACAGGCCGCCGTCGACCAGGTGCAGGTACGGCCGGTTGACGCCGTCCTGGAACGACGCCAGCTCCTTCTGCCGCTGGATCGCGCGGCCGGCCGGCCGCGTCGAGCGCTGCGGATCCAACAGCTGCGCCACCCACGCGGGCGGCTTGTTGTTGCAGGTGCCGCCGTAGTTGTTGAGCGTCACCGGCGACAGCACCAGCGGCACCGCCGACGACGCCGCGGCGGCGCGCGACAGCGGCACGGAGTCGAGGTCCGAGCAGATGAGGTCGAAGTCGGTCTGCACGAACGAAAAGCGCGAGCCGGTCGATATGTCGGTCGCGCTCGCGATGATCAGCGGGCCGTCGCCGCGGTCGAGGTCGCGGAACGTCGCGCCCTTGAACAGGATGTCGTCGTAGATCGCCGCGGCCATTTCCGACCGACCCCATCCTTCCGACCAGAGCGCCGACCAGTTGCCCGGGTTGAGGAGGCCGGTCAAGAGCATCCCCTGCACGTCCCGCTTCAGGAATGCCTTCTCGTAGACGTCGAAGATCTTCTCGCCGTACAGCCCGTAGGCCAGCGCCGTGAAGCTGCCGCCGGAGACGCCGGTGACGACGTCGACTTCGTCCAGCAGCCGCACGCGCGCGCCCTTCGCGCCGATGACCTCCGTCGCACGCAGCGCCTCGAGCACGCCGTACGAGAATGCGGCCGCCCGCGTGCCGCCGCCCGAGAACGCAAGGACGACCAGGTTCTCGCTGTCGGCGTCGATCAGCTGGCGCGTCTGGAAGCGGTAGCCGCTGTTCTTGTTGACTTCCGGGATCGGCGCGTTGATCGGCCGCGACGCGCAGGCCGCGAGCAGCAACGCGCAGCCCGCAACGGCGAGCACGAAGGGGAAGCGGACGGGCATGGATGCGGGTTCCGGATGGGGCGGCAACGCTGGTCGAGCATTATCTCATCGCGCATGCGATAAAGTGAACGAAATGGACCGTCCGCGCACGCTGCTGCTTCGCAATGCCACCGTCATGGCCACGATGGACGTCTCGCGCGGCGAAATACCCGACGGCGGCGTGTTCGTCCGCGGCCGCGTCATCGAGGCCGTTGGGCCGACCGCGTCGCTGCCGGCGTCGGCCGACGACGTGATCGACTGCCGCGACATGGTCGTGCTGCCGGGCCTCGTCAACACGCACCACCACTTCTTCCAGACGCTGACCCGCGCGTTGCCGGCCGCGCAGGACGCCCTGCTGTTCGCGTGGCTGCGCGCGCTCTACCCGGTGTGGGCGCGCCTGACGCCCGCGATGCTGAACGTGTCGGCGCAGGTGGCGATCGCGGAGCTGATGCTGTCCGGATGCACGACGACCAGCGATCACCTGTACCTGTATCCGAACGGCGGCAGGCTCGACGACACGATCGAGGCCGCGCGCACGCTCGGCGTGCGCTTCCACGCGTGCCGCGGCTCGATGAGCGTCGGCGAATCGCAGGGCGGACTGCCGCCCGACGCGCTGGTCGAGCGCGAGGACGCGATCATCGCGGACACGCGGCGCGTGATCGAGACGTACCACGACGCGGGCCGCCACTCGATGCTGCGCGTCGCCGCCGCGCCGTGCTCGCCGTTCTCGGTGTCGCGCGACCTGATGCACGAAAGCGCCGCGCTGGCCGCCGCCTGCGGCGTGCGGCTGCACACGCATCTCGCGGAGTCGGACGACGACGTCGCCTACTCGCGCGAGCGGTTCGGATGCACGCCGGCGCAATACGCGCACGACGCCGGCTGGACCGGCGCGCACGCGTGGCACGCGCACTGCGTGAAGCTCGACGCGCACGGCATCGACCTGTTCGCGCGCACCGGCACCGGCGTGGCCCACTGCCCGTCGTCGAACATGCGGCTGGCGTCCGGCATCGCGCCGGTGCGGCAGATGCTCGACGCCGGCGTGCCGGTGGGACTGGGCGTGGACGGCTCGGCGTCGAACGACTCGTCGCACCTGCTGGCCGAGGCGCGCCAGGCGCTGCTGCTGCAGCGCGTGGGCTCCGGCCCGGCGGCGCTCACCGCACGCGAAGCGCTGCACGTCGCCACGGTCGGCGGCGCGCGCGTGCTCGGCCGCGACGACATCGGCCGCCTCGCGCCCGGCATGGCCGCCGACATCGTCGCCTTCGACTTGAACGACGTAGGCTTCGCCGGGGCCGGCCACGATCCGCTTGCGGCGCTCGTGTTCTGCGCGCCGGCACGCGCGGCGCTGTCGGTGATCGACGGCCGGATCGTCATTCGCGACGGGCAGCTCGCGACCGTCGACCTGCCGGTGCTCGCCGAACGCCATCGGGCGCTGTCGCGCGCGCTGGCGCGCGGCGACTGACGGCGTTTGAAGGACTGAGGCGATGGAATCCTACGATGCGATCGTGATCGGCGGCGGCGCGATCGGCGTGTCGATCGCATACCACCTCGCGCGCTTCGGCGCCCCGCGCGTGCTGCTGGTCGAGCGCGGGCAGCTGGGCGGCGGCACGACCGCGCAGTCGTCGTGCATCGTGCGCACGCACTACTCGGTGCCCGAGAACGTGCGGCTCGCGCAGAAGGGGCTCGCGATCTTCGAGACGTTCGCCGGCTACCTCGACGACGCCGAGGCCGATTCCGGCTTCACGCGCTGCGGGCTCATGATCGTCGCCGGCGACGGGCCGCGCGCCGTCGCGCTGCGCGAGACGCTGGCCGTCGAGCGGGCGCTGGGCCTCGACGCGCGCGAGATCGACGAAAGCGAGGCGCTAAGAATCCACCCGCTGCTCCGGCTCGACGACATCGCCACGATCGGCTGGGAGCCCGCGTCCGGCTATGCCGACGCCTACCTGACGCTGACGGCGTTCGCCCGCAACGCGCGGCGATTGGGCGCCACGTTGCGCGAAGGCGTGGACGTGACCGGCCTCGTGCGCGACGCGTCGGGCCGCGTCACCGGCGTCGCGACGCGGGCCGGGCCGCTTTCGGCGGGCGTCGTGATCAGCGCGCAGAACATCTGGTCGCGCGAAGTCTGTGCGTGGACCGGGATCGACCTGCCGCTGACGATGTCGCGGCACACGGTGTTCACGCTCGAGGCGCAGGTGCCGTACGCGCGCAGCCTGCCGGTGCTGAAGGACCTGGCGTCGCCGGGCAAGCTGTACATGCGCAGCTACGGCGGCCGGCAACTGCTGGTCGGCGACGGCAACGAAGGGGAGACGATCGCCGCGCCCGACATCGAGCAGGCCGACGTTCCGCTCGATTACGTCGCCGAGATCGGCGAGCAGGTCGCTCACCGGATGCCGGCATTCGCCGACGCCGGCCTGGCCGCGTCGTGGACCGGCGTGTACGACGTCACGCCCGACTGGAACCCCGTGCTGGGCGCGTTGCCCGGCGTCCCCGGCCTGCTGGTCGCGTACGGCTTCTCCGGCCACGGCTTCAAGCTGTCGCCGATCGTCGGCCGGCTGCTGGCGCAGGCGGCGCTGGGCATGGCGACCGACGTATCGCTCGCGCCGTACGCGCTCGAGCGGTTCGCGTCGGGCCGGCTGCTCGCCGGCCGCTACGGCGCCGGCGCGGTTTCCTGACCGGAGCAAAAATTCGGCATACTGTCGATGTCCGCGCGCACGCCGCGGCACGTCGCAAAACCAAGGGAGAATTCGATGGCTTACCGCAACCGTCTCGCCGCGGCCGTGCTAGCCGGCGGCATCGCGCTCACGTTTCCCGCGCTCGCGCAGGACCGCGTGTTCTTCGGCATCGCCACCGGCGGCACCGGCGGCACGTACTACCCGCTCGGCGGCATGCTGGCGCAGCTCATCTCGAACAAGGTCGTGATCGGCGGCAAGAAGCTCGCCGCCACCGCCGAGACGTCCGGCGCGTCGGTCGGCAACGCGCAGCTGCTCGCCCGCAAGGACATCGAAAGCGCGTTCGTCGCCGCGGACATTCTCGACGCCGCGTACAACGGCAAGGGACAGTTCGACGGCAAGCCGGTGAAGAACCTGCGCGCGCTCGGCGCGCTGTATCCGGAGCAGGTGCAGCTCGTCACGCTCGCCTCCGCCAACGTCGGCAGCATGAAGGACCTGAAGGGCAAGTCGGTGTCGTCCGGCTCGCCGGGCTCCGGCCAGTGGCAGCTTCTGGGCGACCTGCTCGAGGCGTACGGCATGACGCGCAAGGACGTCGGCGAAGACATGTCGTCGTTCGCGCAGTCGGTCGACAAGATCAAGGACGGCAACCTGACCGCGACGCTGATCACCGCGGGCGCGCCGACGTCCTCGATCACCGACCTCGCGAACGCGCGCGACATCCGGATCGTCCCGCTGGCGGGTCCGGAGATCGAGGCGCTGCGCAAGAAGCAGCCGTACTACGCGAACGTCCAGCTGCCGCCGAACACGTACAAGGGCCAGACGGCGCCGGTGAACACGCTCGCCGTGATGGCGATCTGGGCGACGCACGACGGCGTCACCGACCAGATGGCGTACGAGGTGACGAAGGCGCTGTACGAGAACACCGATACGCTCGGCCAGGTGCACCCGAAGGGCAAGGAGATCGCGCTGAAGACCGCGCTGCAGTCGGTGTCGATTCCGCTGCATCCGGGCGCCGAGAAGTATTACCGCGAGAAGGGCCTGATCAAATGACGCGCGGACCCGGAGCAGCGCGATGGCTGGCGCTGCTCCCGGGTCTCGTCGCCGCAAGCGTTGTCAGCAGTGCCGCCGCCGGCGCAGCCTCGTTCCCGTGCGTCACGCTCGCGTCGCACCCGGACGGCGCTCCGCTGGCCGAACTGGCGGCAGGCGACGCGCCGTTCGAGGTCAGCTACGTGCATTCGGTGACGCGCACGCCGGTGTTCGAGCGCTACCGGGTCGACGGCGACGCGATCGTGGAGACCGAGATGCGCTTCGCGCAGCACGGTCCGGGGCTGCCGACGCAGGCCGACGCCGGCTACGCGTTCGAGCTGCGCGACGGCCAGTTCATCGTGACGATGTCGCGCCGCTTTCCCATCATCGTGATGCGCGTGCACCGCGACCAGTCGCCCCGCCTGCGCGCGCTCGACCGCGACGTCGACCTGGCCGCGTGGGGCAACCGCTCGCTCGCGCTGGCGGCGTCGCGCTGCACCGCCCGCTGAGGCCGTGATGGCCGCGACGAATCCGCACGGCGCCTCGCTGACCGACACGATCGAGGCGGTCTCGGCCGAGGAGCAGGCGCGGCTGATCCGCCAGTTCGACCACGAGTCGAACTTCCGCAAGCTCGTGGGTCCGGTGGGGCTGGTCGTCACGGCGATCGCCGTCGTGCTGTCGAGCTTCCACATCTACACGGCGGGCTTCGGGCTGCTGGTCGAGATCAAGCACCGCGCGTTCCACCTCGCGCTGGTGCTGGGCCTCGTCTTCCTCGTCTTCCCGCGCCCCACGCCCGCCGCCGACCGGACCGGCATCGCGAAGGAGTGGGGCTGGGCGCTCGCGTTCGGCGCGTTCTACGCCTACCTCGCGTGGGACCTGGTCGCGCGGCTCACCGACACCGGCGAGCTGAAGCAGGGCGGCGCCTACATGGCGCTGGTCGCGTTCGTCGTCGTGCTGACGCTGCCGATCCGCAGGTTCGGCGGCTACGGCGACCGCGCCTCGCTGATCGACTGGCCGCTCGCGCTGCTGGCGGCCGGCGTGTCGCTGTACCAGATCGTGTTCTTCGACGACATCTTCATCCGCCGCGTCGGCGCGCCGATCGCGCAGGACTACATGATGGGCGTGCTCGCGATCATCATGGTGATGGAGGCAACGCGGCGCACGATGGGGCCGCTGCTGCCGCTGATCGGCATGACGTGCCTGCTGTACGCGCTGCTGGGCCGCTACATGCCCGGCGTGCTCGCGCACCGCGGCTACAGCGTCGTGCGCGTGGTCAACCACATCTACGTCGGCACCGAGGGGATCTACGGCATCGCGGTCGGCGTCGTCGCGACGTACGTGTTCCATTTCGTGCTGTTCGGCGTGCTCGCGCAGATGACCGGCCTCGGGCGGCTGTTCATGGAGCTCGCGACGATCGCCGCCGGCCGCTACTCGGGCGGGCCGGCGAAGGTCTGCGTCGTGTCGTCGGGGCTGTTCGGCATGATTTCCGGATCGGCGGTCGCCAACGCGGTCACCACCGGTTCGCTGACCATTCCGCTGATGAAGAAATACGGCTTCTCGCCGCGCTTCGCCGGCGCGGTCGAGGCGTCCGCGTCGTGCGGCGGACAGGTGACGCCGCCGGTGATGGGCGCGTCCGCGTTCGTGATGGCGGAGCTGCTCGGCGTTCCGTACAAGGAACTGGTGATCATCGCGATCGTGCCGGCGCTGTTCCACTATTTCGCGATCCTGCTGATGGTGCACTTCGAGTCGAAGCGGCTGCGGCTGCTCGGCCTGGAGCCCGAGCTCATTCCGCGGTTCGGCGCGGTGATCGCCACCAGCTGGCACCTGGTGTTCCCGCTGATCGCGCTGGTCACGATGCTGCTGCTCGACTTCACGCCGTTCCTGGCCGCGTTCTGGGGCATCGTGCTGTGCTTCGTGTGTTCGTACATCCCGCTCGTCGCGCGCCGGTTCGGCAACGACCGCCTGCAGGGCCAGACGCTGACGTGGAAGCCGCTCATCGTCGGCCTCGAGGAAGGCGCCAAGTACGCGCTCGCGATCGGCGCCGCCTGCGCGTGCGTCGGCCTGATCCTCGGCACGTTGACGCTGTCGGGACTGGGCTTCAAGTTCTCCGGCGCCGTCGTCGAGCTGGCCGCGCACGTGTCGGCAGTGTTTCGCGCGATCGATCCGTTCAATCTGTTCACCGACACCGGCGGCAAGGTCTTCTTCGGCCTGCTGTTCGTCGCGATCGCGTGCATCATGATGGGCACCGGCGTGCCGACGACGCCGACGTACATCATCCTGGCGTCGATCGCGGCGCCTGCGCTCGGCACGCTGGGCGTGCCGCTGATCGCCACGCATTTCTTCGTGTTCTACTACGGCGTACTCGCCGACGTCACGCCGCCGGTCGCGCTCGCCGCCTATGCCGCGGCCGGCATCGCCGGGTCCGAGCCGATGCGCACGGGCTTCACGGCGTTCCGCCTGTCGATGGGTAAGGCGCTGGTGCCGTTCATGTTCGTCTATACGCCGGCGCTGCTGTTCATCGACTTCACGTGGACCGCGTTTCTTTCCGCGGCGTTCTGCGGAATCTCCGGCATCGTCGCGCTGTCGGCGGCCTACACCGGGTACTTCCGCGCGCCGATCGGCCGGCTCCCGAAATACGCGCTGGCGATCGCCGGACTGGTGCTGGTGTTCAACCAGTTCTGGCCGAACATCGTCGGCCTCGCCGTCGTGTTCGCCTTGCTGGGATGGAACGCGCTGGCCGCGCGACGACGATGACCGGCTGCGCGGCGCAGGTTACCATCGACGCATGGGACCGCTGACCGGCGTGCGCGTGCTGGAGTTCGAGGCGATCGGCCCGGGGCCGTTCTGCGGGATGCTGCTCGCCGACATGGGCGCCGACGTGCTGCTCGTCGACCGCCCGAGCCCGGCGGGACTCGGCCTCGACCGCGAACGCTGGAACGACGTGATGATGCGCGGCCGCCGGTCGGTGACGCTCGACCTGAAGTCGCCGTCGGGCGCGCAGGCGGCGCAGGCACTTGCGACGAGGGCCGACGCGCTGATCGAGGGGTTCCGCCCGGGCGTGATGGAACGGCTGGGCCTGGGGCCGGACGCGCTGCTCGCCGCGAATCCGCGGCTCGTCTACGGACGCATGACCGGCTGGGGACAGCAGGGTCCGCTCGCCGCCCGCGCCGGCCACGACATCGACTACATCGCGCTGTCCGGCGCGCTGCACGCGATCGGACGCGCCGGCGGCCCGCCGACGCCGCCGCTCAACCTCGTCGGCGACTTCGGCGGCGGCGGCATGCTGCTGGGCTTCGGCATCGCGTGCGCGCTGTGGCAGGCGCAGCGCTCGGGCCAGGGCCAGGTCGTCGACGCGGCGATGGTCGACGGCGCGTCGCTGCTCGCGACGATGTTCTCCGGCCTGCGTGCGTCCGGCCGCTGGTCCGACGAGCGCGGCGCGAACGTCCTCGACTCCGGCGCACCGTGGTACGACTGCTACCGGACGCAGGACGACCGATACGTCGCCGTCGGCGCGATCGAGCCCAAGTTCTACGCCGAGCTGCTCACCCGCCTGGGGCTGGCCGGCGAGGCGCTGCCCGCGCAGGCGGATCGCAGCCGCTGGGCCGAGCTCCGCGCGCGTTTCGCCGCCGTCTTCGCGACGCGCACGCGCAACGAATGGGCGCGCGTGTTCGACGGCTCCGACGCGTGCGTGGCGCCGGTGCTGACGTTCGGCGAAGCCGCGCGGCATCCGCACGACGTCGCGCGCGGCGGCCACGTGACCGTCGGCGGCGTGGAACAGCCGTCGCCGGCGCCGCGGTACTCGCGCACGCCGGGCAGCGTGCGCGGCGCGCCGCCGGAGCGCGGCGAGCGCGGCCGCGAGGCGCTGGTCGACTGGGGCTTCGCCGACGCGGACATCGAGCGACTGCGCGGGCTGGGCCTGGGCTTCGCCGTGTAGGCGCACGACGCGGCGCCGCGAGGGGCAGGACGTAGGACACGTCCTACGCGAGTTCGCGCGATCGGCCCCTGTCGCCGCCCACCGGGCGCGCCGTAAGCTGGCAAAGCCCTCCGCACGCCGCGTTCGCGCGGCCTACCTGCCGATGCGTCTTTCGCTGCGATTCCTGATCCCGCTGCTCGTCGCGCTGTCGCTGTTCGCGTACGCGGCGGTGCCGCTCGTCGACATGATGACGACGCGATGGTTCGTCCGCGACCTGGACATCCGCTCCAACCTGATCGCCAACACCGTGCAGGAGCCGCTGGAGGACATGATCCGCTCGGGGTCGCCGACGCGCATCCTGGGCTTCTTCCACCGGCTGACCAGCGACGAGCGGCTGTACGCGGTCGGCCTGTGCCTGTCCGACGACGCGATGCCGATCGCGACCGGCGCGTTTCCGACGGAGCTGCGCTGCTCGGCGCTCGCGCCGTACCTGACCGTCGGCGAGCACCTGCTGCGCACGGCGAAAGGCGTCGTGCACGTCGCCGTGCGTCCGCTGGCCACGGATGCGCCCGACACCGCGGAGCTGGTGCTCGTCCACGACATGAGCTTCATCGAGCGGCGTTCCGAGGAGACGCGTCGCTACCTGTTCTACTTCTTCGGCGCGCTGGCGCTCGCCGTCGCGCTGATCACCGTCGTCATTGCGCAGCTGTCGTGGCGCGGCTGGGTCGCGGGCCTGCGGGCGCTGCTTCGCGGCGAAGGCATCCTGCGGCCGTCCGCGGGCACCGCGCCGGAGCTGAAACCGATCGCGCGCGACGTGCAGGCGCTGCTGCGCGAGCTCGAGCACCAGTTCCGGCCAACCGACGAAAGCCAGCAGCGGTGGACGCAGCAGACGCTGCGCGCGGTGCTACGCGGCGAGATGCGCGGCAACGACGTCATCATCGTGTCCAACCGCGAGCCGTACATCCACGTGAAGACACCGCAGGGCGTGCGCGTGCAGCGGCCGGCCAGCGGCCTCGTCACCGCGCTGGAGCCCGTGATGCGCGCGTGCTCGGGCACGTGGATCGCGCACGGCAGCGGCAGCGCCGACCGCGAGACCGTCGACAAGCACGACCGTGTCGCCGTGCCGCCGGAGTCGCCCGCCTACAGCATCCGCCGCGTGTGGCTGTCGGACGAGGAGACGCACGGCTACTACGACGGCTTCGCCAACGAGGGCCTGTGGCCGCTGTGCCACATCGCGCACGTGCGGCCGACGTTTCGCCGCGAGGACTTCGACCAGTACCGCGCGGTCAACGAGAAATTCGCCGACGCCGTCGTCGCCGAGAGTCACAGCGACGACCCGGTCGTGCTCGTGCAGGACTACCATTTCGCGCTGCTGCCGCGGATGATCCGGCGGCGGCTGCCGAAGGCGACGATCATCACGTTCTGGCACATCCCGTGGCCGAACCCGGAGGCATTCGCCATCTGCCCGTGGCGCGTCGAGGTGCTCGACGGCCTGCTGGGCAGCGACATCGTCGGCTTCCACACGCAGTTCCACGTCAACAATTTCCTCGAGTCGGTCGACCGCTTCGTCGAAGCGCGCATCGACCGCGAGACGTCCGCCGTCGTGTGCCGCGGCATGCGCACTGCGGTCCACCGGTACCCGATTTCGCTCGAATGGCCGCCGGCGCCTCTCGCCGAAGCGGTGCCGATCGACGAGGCGCGCGAGCGCGTGCGCGTGCGCCACAACCTGCCGCGCGGCCACAAGGTCGGCATCGGCGTCGACCGCCTCGACTACACGAAAGGCATGATCGAGCGCTTCAGCGCGATCGCGCGACTGTTCGAGCGCCAGCCCGAGTGGATCGGCCGCTTCACGTTCGTGCAGATCGCGGCGCCCACGCGCGGCACGATCGGCGACTACCGCGACTACGCCGAACGCGTGCACCGCCAGGTGGACGAGATCAACGGGCGCTACCGCGACGCCGCGCATCCGCCGATCATCCTGCTGCACGAGCATCACGAGCCGGACGCCGTGTACGAGCACCTGCGCGCGGCGGACCTCTGCTTCGTCTCCAGCCTGCACGACGGCATGAACCTGGTCGCGAAGGAATACGTCGCCGCGCACGACGACGAGCGCGGCGTGCTGCTGCTGTCGCAGTTCGCCGGCGCGTCGCGCGAACTGCCCGAGGCGCTGATCGTCAATCCCTACGACGCCGACGAATGCGCGGCGGCGCTGGGCGTGGCGCTCGCGATGCCGGCCGACGAGCAGCGCGAGCGGATGCGGCTGATGCGCAACATCATCCGCGAATTCAACGTCTATCGCTGGGCCGGCCGCATGCTGCTCGACGCGGCGGCGATGCGCCAGCGCAAGCGGTTCCGCGATCGCGTCGAGGCCCCCGCGCAATGACGGACGGGGGGACTGCATGACGGAGCGGCCCGCGCGCTTCGTGCGCCCGCCGCCGCCGCCGCTGGCCGCCGACTGCGCGCTGTTCCTCGACATCGACGGTACGCTGGCCGAGTTTGCGCAGGCCCCGGACGCCGTGCGCATCGACGCGGAAATCGCCGAAACGCTGCCGCGGCTCGCGCGCGACCTGGGCGGCGCGCTCGCGCTGGTCACCGGCCGCGCGATCACCAGCGCCGACCGGCTGTTCCCGGGACTGACGCTGCCGATCGCCGGCCAGCACGGCACCGAGCGGCGGGACGCCGCCGGCACCATCCACCTGCACGCGCCGGTGAAGAAGACGCAGGTGCGGCTGCGCAAGCTGCTGCAGAGCCTCGCGAAGCGCCATCCGCAGCTGCTGCTCGAGGACAAGGGCGCGTCGCTCGCGCTGCATTACCGCAGCACGCCGCAGCTCGCGTCGCACGTGCACCGCACGCTGCGCCGCAGCCTGCGCGACGAGGAAGGCTATCGGCTGCAGCCAGGCAAGCTGCTGCTCGAGGTGCGGCCCGAAGGCCGCGACAAGGGGACGGCGATCGACGACTTCATGGCCGAGCCTCCGTTCGCCGGGCGCGTGCCGGTGTTCGTCGGCGACGACCTGACCGACGAGCACGGCTTCGCGACCGTCGAGCGCATGTCCGGCTGGACCGTAAAGGTGGGCCCGGGGCGCACGGTCGCGCGCTTCCGGCTGGCCGAGCCCGCCGCCGTCAAGCGCTGGCTGCTGGCACCGGTCGCGGAGTTCAACGAACCCCCATGACGGCGCAGCGCAGCCTGGACCTCGCGCTGATCGGCAACGGGCGCATCGGCGCGCGAGTCGACGCGCAGGCGACGATCGTCTGGCCGTGCTTTCCGCGCTTCGACGGCGACCCGGTGTTCCGCGCGTTGCTCGACACGGCCGCCGCCCGGGAAGCGCGCGGGCTGTAAGCGATCGACGTCGTCGACGCCGCCGACACGACGCAGGCGTACGCGGACAACGCGGCGGTGGTGGTCACGCGCGTCACCGACCGCGCCGGCAGCGTGGTCGAGATCACCGACGGCGCGCCGCGCTTCGAGCATCACGGCCGACTGCACCAGCCGATGACGATCCTGCGGCGCATCCGGCGCCTGGCCGGCAGCCCGCGCGCGATCGTGCGGCTGCGGCCCGCGTTTCGCTACGGCCGCGCGCGTCCGGCGATCACCGCCGGCAGCCATCGCCTGCGCTACGTCGGGCCCGACCTCACGCTGCGCCTGACCACCGACCCGTCGCTGGCGGCGATCCTCGAAGAGCGCGCGTTCGTCGAAGCGAACTGCTGGAACGTGGAACGGTCGACGTTCGTGGCCGCGGCCGGCGAGCAGGCGCTCGACGCGAGCCTGCTGCTGCTGGCCGAGCTCAACTTCCCGCCGGCGACCGACCCGCGCTTCGTCGCGACCGTCGACGCGCTGGCGGCCGTCGGTCGCCGCGAAGAGGCGCGCGCGCTGTTCGCGCGGCTGCTCGGACGCCGCAACCGCCACGGCCTGCGGGCAGGGGACCTCCACCCGGTCACCGGCGAGTTGTGCGGCAATATCGTGCAGACGTAAGGCATGGTCGGCCCGATCCGGTCGGCGATCCGGCTGTCGCTGCCGTGGGACGACGCGTAATGGCCGCGCCGGTCAGCGCTTCGCGCCCACCACGTGATAGCTGTCGGCGCGGGCCGCGAACGGCGCCAGGATCTGCACCTGCCGTCGCGCCTCGTCGTAATACAGGATTCCCGAGATCGGGAAGCCCGTCCCGATGATGCAGCCGTCGGTGATGCCGACCAGCGAAACGTCGAAGACGCCGACGGACAGGTGTGGCGTGGCCTTTGCCTTGTAGTTGCAGACGCCGTTGCCCCCCACCATGTTGCCGTTCGCGTCGAAGTTGAAGGTCGCGATCGAGCCGCCGTTGCCGTTGCCCGACGTGCCGTAATAGGTGCCTTCGAGCGCGGCAAGCGAAGCGGGACGCTCGGAGCTTGCATCGTAGCTGGCGGTGAGCGTCCGCGCTCCGCGGATTTTCTCGATCGTCAGCTGCAGCGAACCGCGCGGCGCGTACGTCCCGCTGACCACGGCACGCTCGCCGGTCTCCGACGTGTCGCCCTCGCCGCCGACCGGAAAGTCCATGCCGTCGGTCGACGTGATCGTCCCGTTGACGGCCCGGGCCGAACCCTGCACGAAACCGACGGTGGTCGCGTCGCCCGACGGCGCATAGAGGATATAGTACGTGCCATCCTCCAGCACGATGGCGCGCACCCCTTCGCCGGCGCTCGTCGTCCCGACCCACATTCCGGCGGCCGTCGTCCCGCCGGCGCCCGAAGGCGGCACGCACGCGAAGATCACGTCCGGACCGGACCCCTCGGACTGCCAGCCCATCGCACGCATTTCGTCGACGGTTTCGCGGCGCGTCGTGTACCGGTGGTTCGGTGCCCCGCCCATTCCGTCGTTGTACAACCGGTAGAGCGCCGTGGTGCCGGCCGGGCACGCGCCGCTCGCGTCGGTCAGCCGCAGGTGGAAGGCGATCGCCTCGAACTGCCAGTCGGCGCTGTTTCGAAGGTTGCCGCACTCCGTCTCGAACGGCGTGTAGAAGTGCGAGCTCCTGGGCGCGAACGACGTGCTGAAGAACCGGCACGCGGGCTTCGTGTCGGCAGCGGAAGGCGCGTACACGTCGAACGTCTGCCCGGTGCGCGTCCAGGCGCCGCCGAACGCACCGCCGTCCAGCGCGGAAATCTCGTCCGGGAAAGCGGTGATGAAGTAGTGGTTCCACGCGGCGTGGTGGTACTCGACGGCCGCCTGCGTCTGCGCCAGCGCGCGGCCGGCCGCCATGCACACGGCCGCCAGCACCGCCCACGCCAGGCGCCTTCCCGACGACGCGCCCGTCACTGCTCGACGTCGTCCGTGACCGGCGCCGGCTGCGCGCGCGCCTGCGCGATCGCTTCGAGCAGCGCCGCCGGCTCGTGCGCGCCGGAGATCGCCGTCGTGCCGCCGAAGATGAAGAACGGCACGCCGTGCACGCCCAGTTCGCGGACGCGCGCGTCCGCGGCGGCGACGTCGTCCCGAAGGGCGCCGGACGCCAGGAAGCGCCGCGCGTCGTCCGGGTCGTAGCCGGCGTCGGCCGCCAGGCGCACCAGCTCGTCGTGGTCGCCGACGTAGCGGCCTTCGACGAAGTACGCGCGGAACAGCCGCTCGACCAGCGCGTCGGCGTCGCCCTCGGGCCGCGACTGCGCCCACGCGACGAGCCGGTGCGCGTCGAGCGTGTTCGGCTGCCGTTCGATGGCGTCGAACGCGAACGCGATGCCGACCGACTCGCCGGCGCCGCTCACCCGCGCGTAGACCTCGCGGGCGCGGTCGGGCCCGCCGAACTTGGCCTCGACGTACCGGCGACGCGACATGCCTTCGGGCGGCAGGTCAGGGTTGAGCTGGAACGGGTGCCAGCGGACTTCGACGGGGAGGTCGGGCTCGACGTCCCGCAGCGACCGCAGCGCGGCCTCCAGCCGGCGCTTGCCGATGTAGCACCACGGGCACACGACGTCGGAAACCACGTCGATCACGAAAGGGGGGAACACGGCATCTCCTGCAAGATCGTCGCCGCGTGTGCGGCCGCACTTGCGATAATGGGGCACAAACCCACCCGACCCAACCCCCATGGCCCCTTCGCTGCGCTGGGATGTGTTCTGCCGCGTCGTCGACAACTTCGGCGACGCCGGCGTGTGCTGGCGGCTCGCCCGCCAGCTCGCGCACGAACACGGCATCGCGGTGACGCTGTGGATCGACGACGTCGGCAGCCTCGCCCGCTTCGTGCCCGGCATCGTGCCCGACCGCGCGGACCAGGCGGCGGCCGGCGTGCGCGTGCGCGCGCTGGTCGACCCGGCGCCCGCCGACGTCGTGCTTCCCGACGTCGTGATCGAAGGCTTCGGCTGCGGGCTGCCGGACGCCTACGTCGAGGCGATGGCGGCCGCCGCGCGGCCGCCGGTGTGGGTGGTCCTCGAGTACCTGTCGGCCGAGCCGTGGATCGACGCGTCGCACGGTCTGCCGTCGCCGCATCCGAAGCTGCCGCTGACGCGCTGGTTCTGGTTTCCCGGCTTCACGACGAAGACCGGGGGCGTGCTGCGCGAAGAAGGCCTGCTCGCGGCGCGCGACGCGTTCCGCACCGACCCCGGCGGCCCGAGCGGCGTGTGGCTCGCGGCCGGCGTGGAGCGCAATCCGGAGGCGCTGAACGTCACGCTGTTCTGCTACGCGAATCCGGCACTGCCCGCGCTGCTCGAAACGTGGGCCGACGGCGACGAGCCGATCGCGTGCGTGGTCCCGGAGGGCGTCGCCCGTTCGGAACTCGACCGCTTCACCGCCGGCAACATCCCGCATCCGGGCAAGCCGCTCGTCCGCGGACGACTGACGCTCGCCGTCGTGCCGTTCGTCGACCAGGACGGGTTCGATCGGCGGCTGTGGGCGGCCGACCTCAACTTCGTGCGCGGCGAGGACTCGTTCGTGCGCGCGCAATGGGCCGGGCAGCCCTACGTGTGGCACATCTATCCGCAGGACGGCGACGCGCACCTGACCAAGATGGACGCGTTCCTGACGCGGCTCGAAACCGGGCTGCCCGAGGGGGTCCGGTACGGCCAGCGGGCGTTCTGGCTCGCCTGGAACACCGGCGACCCGGTCGCCACCGTCGACGCGTGGCCCGGGTTCCGCCGCGCGCAGCCGGCGGTCAACGTGCTGGCCCGCGCCTGGGCGCGCGCGCTGGCCCGCCAGCCGGACCTCGCGGGGGGGCTGGTCAAGTTCTGCGAATCTCGTTTATAATTATGGGTTTCCCAGATTCGTCTGGGCTTGGTTCCCTATCGGCGGCCCGGCGTTTGCCCCGCGGCCTCCCCAAACCGCAGGAATCGTCATGAAACTCGCACAGGAAGTTCGCGCCGGCAACGTCATCATGGTCGGCAAGGATCCGATGGTCGTGCAGAAGGCCGAATTCACGAAGTCCGGCCGCAACGCGTCGGTGGTCAAGATGAAGCTCAAGAACCTTCTGTCGGGCAGCCCGACGGAGACGATCTATCGCGCCGACGAGAAGTTCGACACGATCCAGCTCGAGAAGAAGGAAGTGACGTACTCGTACTTCGCCGACCCGATGTACGTGTTCATGGACAGCGAGTTCAACCAGTTCGACGTCGAGAAGGACAACCTGGGCGACGCGCTCAACTACCTCGAGGAAGGCCTGCCGTGCGAGCTCACGTTCTACGAGGGCCGCGCGATCTCCGTCGAGCTGCCGAACTCCGTCGATCGCGAGGTCTCGTACACGGAGCCGGCGGTCAAGGGCGACACGTCGGGGAAGGTGATGAAGCCCGCCAAGCTGCGCAACGGCTTCGAGGTGCAGGTCCCGCTGTTCGTCACAACCGGCGACCGCATCGAGGTCGACACCCGGACCGGCGAATACAAGCGCCGCGTTTGACGGCACCTTCGTAACGGCGCCCCGCCGCATGGAAATCGGGCACCCGCAGTGGTAGCTGCGCGGTGCCCGTTGCTTTTTGCGGCGGCGGCGGTCGCTACTGGCCGTGCACGGCCCGCGCCTTCTCGATCTGCGCCTTGACGGCCTCGAGATTGAAGCTCGCACCCGGCTGCATCGGCGGGAATTCGATCGCCGTCTGCGCGACCTTCGCCACCTCCTGCTGCACGAACTGGAAGCGCCAGAACTCGAACACGAACCAGTTGTAGTACGCGAGCGATCCCTGCGCGCCGCTCGGCATCCCGGTGCGCTCGTACGGGTCGAGACGCAGGTTGGTCAGGATCGGCCAGTCGACCTTGACCGTGCCGCCGAGCCAGCCCTGCGGCTGGTCGGTGAACCGGTACTTGAAGTCGTTGATGCGCACTGCCGACAGCGTGCCCTCGGTGAAGTAGAAGATCTCCTGGCGCGCCGACTTGCCCTTGCCGGTGATCAGGTCCATCTGGTTGTAGCCGTCGAGATGCACCTTGTACGACTTGTCGCCGAGTTGCTTGCCCTTGAGAAGTTCGTCGGTGATGTTGGGATTGCCGGCCGCCGCGACAAACGTCGGGAACCAGTCCAGGCCGGACACGATGGCGTTCTGGACCGTGCCTGCCGGCACCCTGCCCGGCCAGCGCAGGATCATCGGCACGCGGAAGCCGCCTTCGAGCGCCGTTCCCTTGCCGCCGGCGAACGGCGTCTGGCCGCCGTCGGGCCACGTGAAGTTCTCGGCGCCGTTGTCGGTGGTGAACCCGATGATCGTGTCGCCTTCGAGGTTGTTGTCCTTCAGGTACTTCATGACCGTACCGACGATGTCGTCGATCTGCGCCATCCCGGCTTCCTGGATCGTCCAGTTGTTGTCGGAGTTGCGCAGCGCCTCGTACTTCGGCGACAGGTGCGTGACGACGTGCATGCGCGTCGGGTTGAGCCAGACGAAGAACGGCTTCTTGTCCGCGCGTGCCTTGTCCATGAACTTGAGCGTGAAATCGAGGATCTCGTCGTCGACGGTCTCCATCCGCTTGGGACACAGCTCGCCGGCGTCCTCGATCTTCTGCTTGCCGATGGCGCCCCAGCGCGGCTGCACGGTCGGGTCGTCGACGTTGGTGGCCCACGAATGGACCATGTTCCGCGCACCCACGGTCGCCTGCAGCGCCTTCGGGTACGTCGGATGGCAGTGGTCCTCCATCGCGTCGAGGTGATAGAGGTAGCCGAAGAATTCGTCGAAGCCATGGACCGTCGGCAGGAATTTGTTCAGGTCGCCCAGGTGGTTCTTGCCGAACTGGCCGGTGGCATAGCCCATCGACTTCAGCACGGTGGCGATCGTCGGCGCCTGCGCCGGCATGCCGATCGGCGATCCCGCCTGGCCGACCGTGGTCAGGCCGGTGCGGATCGGCAGCTCGCCGGTGATGAAGTTGGCGCGGCCGGCGGTGCAGCTCGCCTCGGCGTAATAGTCGGTGAAGCGCATGCCTTCGGCCGCGAGGCGGTCGAGGTTCGGCGTGCGCATCGCCATCACGCCCTGGTTGTAGGCGCCGATGTTGGCCCAGCCGATGTCGTCGCCCATGATCATGATGATGTTGGGCTGTTTGGCCGGCGCCTGTGCGAGCGCCGGCGCCGCCGCGAACATCACGACGAAGAGACCAATGGCCACTGCTGCGAGATTGCGTATCGGACTCATCAATGCTCCGTGATTGTTTGCAATGCCGGGATCCGCGATGCGACGGGACCTGCCACCCGGGGCAATCGGGATCCGTGATGATACGCGCGCTCGCGGAATTTTCCACGTTGCGAATGCCGAATTCTCGCTGCCGCCGCGACCGCGCGCGACCTAAATTGCCCTTGAAATGGACGAACGCGCGAACCGGGACGCAAAAGTGGGTTCTGCACTCAACCGGTGCGCCCGCGCCGTGGGCGTCCCCGCGGACCCTGCGCCCGCGCCGGCCGGCTCGCTGCGCTGGACGGTGCTCGTTTACGTCGTCGCATGGATCGTCGCCGTCGCCGTGTTCGCCGGGCTGGCCACGGCGACGCCGTCCTACGGCGCGCCCGTTGCCGTACGACAAGGGCTCCCTTCGGCCGGAATAGAATAGCGGTCGCGGACGCACGCGGCCGCCGGTCGCACGTGCCTGCGACCGGCCATGGGCGAACCCGACGCACTGCTGCTCGCGCGAATCCAGTTCGGATTCACCATCTCGTTCCACATCGTATTTCCGGCGATCACGATCGGCCTCGCCAGCTACCTCGCGGTGCTCGAGGCGCTGTGGCTCTCGACGCAGCGCGCCGTCTTCCGCGACCTGTACGTGTTCTGGTCGAAGATCTTCGCGATCAACTTCGGCATGGGCGTCGTGTCGGGACTGGTCATGGCGTACCAGTTCGGCACCAACTGGAGCTATTTCTCGGACTTCGCCGGCGCGGTGACGGGACCGCTGCTTGCCTACGAGGTGCTCACGGCGTTCTTCCTCGAGGCCGGGTTCCTCGGCGTGATGCTCTTCGGCTGGCAGCGCGTCGGGCCGGGCCTGCACTTTCTCGCGACGGTGATGGTCGCGGTCGGCACGCTGATCTCGGCGACGTGGATCCTGGCGTCCAACAGCTGGATGCACACGCCGGCCGGCTACGCGCTGGTCGACGGCCGCGTCGTGCCCACCGACTGGCTCGCCGTCATCTTCAATCCGTCGTTCCCCTACCGGCTCGCGCACATGGTCGTCGCCGCCTACCTGTCGACGGCGCTGATGGTCGGCGCGGCGGGCGCGTGGCACCTGCTGCGCGGCCGCGACGACGCGGCCGTGCGGATGATGACGTCGATGGCGATGTGGATGCTGCTGCTGGTCGCGCCGGTGCAGGCGTTCATCGGCGACCAGCACGGCCTCAACACGCTCCAGTACCAGCCGGCGAAGATCGCGGCGATCGAAGGCCACTGGGAGACGATCCCCGGCAAGGCGGTGCCGCTGACCCTGTTCGGATGGCCCGACATGGCGCGCGAGAAGACGCTGTTCGCGGTGGACGTCCCGCATCTGGGCAGCCTGATCCTCACGCACTCGTGGGCCGGGCAGTTCCCGGGACTGAAGGAATTCCCGCCGGCCGACCGGCCGAACTCGACGATCGTGTTCTGGACGTTCCGCGTGATGGTCGGTCTCGGGATGCTGATGATCGTGCTGGGCCTTTGGAGCGCGTGGGCGCGCTGGCGCGGCACGCTGTACGCGTCGCGGCCGCTTTTGCGCTTCGCGCTCGCGATGGGGCCGGCCGGCGTGGTCGCGATCCTCGCCGGCTGGTTCACGACCGAGATCGGGCGCCAGCCTTGGGTCGTCTACGGCGTGATGCGCACGGCCGACGCCGTGTCGTCGCACGGCGCCGTGCAGCTTTCCATTACGCTCGCGCTGTTCGTCGTCGTGTACCTGACCGTGTTCGGCGCAGGCATCGTCTACATCCTGCGGATGATCGGCGCCGGCCCGGCCGCGCCCGATGCGTCGACGCCGGTGTCGGGCGGACCGGGCGAGCGGCATCATGCGATGCGCCCCCTTTCTGCCGCAGGCGATTAGACGTCATGGGCATCGACCTCCCGCTGCTCTGGGCAATCATCATCGCGTTCGGCGTGATGATGTACGTCGTGATGGACGGGTTCGACCTCGGCATCGGCCTCCTGTACCCGTTCCTTCCCGACCGCGGCGACCGCGACGTGATGATGAACACGGTCGCGCCGGTGTGGGACGGCAACGAGACGTGGCTCGTGCTGGGCGGCGCCGGCCTGCTCGCCGCGTTCCCGCTCGCGTACTCGGTCATCCTGTCGGCGTTCTACCTGCCGCTGATCTTCATGCTGCTCGGCCTGATCTTCCGCGGCGTCGCGTTCGAATTCCGTTTCAAGGCGGGCGACGCCGGCCGGCACTGGTGGGACAAGGCGTTCATCGGCGGCTCGCTCACCGCCACGTTCTTCCAGGGCGTGACGCTCGGCGGATTCATCGACGGCGTGCCGATCGTCAATCGCGCGTACGCCGGCGGCGCGCTCGACTGGCTGACGCCGTTCTCGCTGTTCTGCGGCGCGGGGCTCGTCGTCGCGTACGCGCTCATGGGCTGTACGTGGCTCATCATGAAGACCGGCGACGCGCTGCAGCGGCGGATGATCGCGCTCGCGCGGCCGCTCACGCTGGCGCTGCTCGCCGTGATCGGCGTGATCAGCCTGTGGACGCCGCTCGCGCATCCGGCGATCGCACAGCGCTGGTTCACGTTCCCCAACGTCGCCTGGTTCGCCCCGGTCCCGGCGCTGGTCGCGTTCGCGGCGTGGCAGCTCTTGTCGCGGCTGCGCGGCGCGCCGCACGCGGCGCCGTTCGTGCTCACGCTGTTCCTGGTGTTTCTGGGCTACAGCGGCCTGGGCATCAGCCTGTGGCCGCACATCGTGCCGCCGTCGCTGACGTTCTGGGATGCGGCGGCGCCGCCGCAGAGCCAGGGCTTCGCGCTGGTCGGCGCGCTGCTGATCGTGCCGATGATCCTGATGTACACGGCGTGGGGCTACTACGTGTTCCGCGGCAAGGTCGACGGCACGCACGGCTACCACTAGGGCCCGTCGACGCGATGCCCGCCGACGCCCGCAAGACGGAACGCCTCGCGCTGTGGGCGCGCCGCGCCGGCTGGCTGGTCGCGCTGTGGGTCGCCGGCGTGCTGGCGGTCGGCGCGCTCGCGCTGGCCCTGCGTGCCGTCATGGGCTGGATCGGGCTCCGGTTGTAAGCAGCCGCGATTCGGGCGCATCATCGGCTGCACGTCGTTCGACAGGAGGAGCCGTCATGCCACGCAAGGATCGCCGCGAGCTGTTGAAGACCGGATTGGCGATGTCGGCCGGCGCGGTGGCCGGCTGCGCGGTCCCCGGCGGCGCGCAGAAGGACGCGGCGCCGAAGACCGTGCTGGACGTGCCGGCCACTTACATCGCCATCGCCGGCACCACCGAACTGTTCCCGGTTCGCCGCATCTACTGCATCGGCCGCAACTACGCGGCGCACGCGCGCGAGATGGGCTCCGACCCGACGCGCGAGCCGCCGTTCTTCTTCCAGAAGCCGACCGACGCGATCCAGAACGTGGCGCCCGGCACGGTCGCCGACCATCCGTACCCGACGCTCACGAAGAACTACCACTACGAGGTCGAGCTGGTCGCGGCGCTGAAGCAAGGCGGCCGCAACATCCCGCAGCAGCGCGCGCTCGAGTGCGTGTACGCGTACACGGTGGGCCTCGACATGACGCGCCGCGACCTGCAGCGCGCGATGGGCGACGAGAAGAAGCCGTGGGAGATCGGCAAGAGCTTCGACCTGTCGGCGCCGATCGGTCCTCTGCTCCCCTCGCTCGCCAGGGCGCCGATGGACAAGGGCGCGATCTGGCTCAAGGTCAACGGCCAGGTCAAGCAGAACGCGAACCTGAACCAGATGATCTGGAGCGTGGCCGAGCAGATTTCCAAGCTGTCGGAAGCGTTCGAGCTGAAGCCGGGCGACATCATCTACTCGGGCACGCCCGAGAACGTGGGGCCGGTGGTGCGCGGCGACGTCATCGAGTGCCACATCGACGGCATCCCCAACCTGAGCGTGAAGATCGTGTAGCGTGGCCGAGCGCAGCGAGCCATCGCCGTCCGGCGCGCCCGACCGATCGGCGGCGCTCGTTCGCGCGGGACTCGACACGCTGCCGTTCGGCTTCGCGATCTTCGACCGCGGCCTCACGCTCGTCACCTGCAACCGCGCGTTCCGGACGCTGCGCGGGTATCCGGCGTCGCTGTGCCAGCCCGGAACGGAGATCGTCGAGCTGTACCGGTACAACGCGAAGCGCGGCGACTACGGCGCCGGCGACGTCGAGGCGCACGCGATGTCGCGGCTGAACCGCGTGCGCGGCCGCGAGCCGTACGAGCTCGAGCACGTCACGGCGTCCGGGCAGGTGCTGCAGGTGCAGTACACGCCGATCGTCCACGGCGGCCTCGTGCTCACGTACTCGGACATCACGGCGCGCAAGGCGGCCGAGCGCCTGGTCGCGCGCAAGCAGGAGGAACTGAACGTCGCGCTCGACAACATGCCGGGCGCGCTCGTCTACACCGATGCCGACGGCGCGATCGTGCTGCGCAACAACCGGTTCGCCGAAATGTATCCGGTGCCCAGGGAACTGCTGGAGCCGGGACGGCCGTATCCGGCGCTGCTGCGCTGGCTCGCCGAGCACGGCTACTACGGCGAGGGGGACATCGACGCGCTGGTCGCGAAGCGCGTTGCCAGCCTGCGCAATCCGACCGGAGTGGCGTTCGAGGACCACGCGCCGGACGGGCACGTCTACCGCATCCTGCGGAGGCGCGCGGACGGCGGCGGCACGGTGACCGTGATCACCGACGTCACCGACTTCAAGCAGGCGGAGGCGGCGCTTGCGCGTAAGGAAGCGGCGCTGCACGCAGCGCTCGACAACATGCCGGGCGCGCTCGCGTACACGGACGAAGCGCTCGCCATCGTCGTCCGCAACGAGCGCTTCGCGGAATTCTATCCGGTGCCGCGCGAGTTGCTCGAGCCCGGAAAGCCCTATCCGGCGCTGTTGCGCTACCTGGCCGAGCACGGCTACTACGGCGAGGGAGACGTCGACGAGATGGTCGCGAAGCGCGTCGAAAGCCTGCGCAACCCGACCGGCACGGCGTTCGAGGACCACGCGCCGGACGGGCGCGTCTACCGGATCGCGCGCCGGCGCGCCGCCGGCGGCGGCACGGTGACCGTAATGACCGACATCAGCGAGCTCAAGGCGGCCGAGGTGCAGCTGCGCGACGCGATGGCGAAGGCCGAGGAGGCAAACCGGCAGGTGACCGAGAAGAACCGGATGCTCGAGTCGCTGTCGGCGAAGCTGTCCAAGTACCTGTCGCCGCAGCTGTACAGGTCGATCTTCAGCGGCGAGAAGAACGTCGAGGTCGCGTCGCAGCGCAAGAAACTGACGATCTTCTTCTCCGACATCGCCGGCTTCACCGAAACCACCGACCTGCTCGAGTCTGAGGAACTCACCAGCCTGCTCAACCAGTACCTGCGCGAGATGTCGTCGATCGCACTCGAATACGGAGCGACGATCGACAAGTACATCGGCGACGCGATCATGCTGTTCTTCGGCGATCCGGAGACGCGCGGCCCGCGCGAGGACGCCGTCGCGTGCGTGAAGATGGCGATCGCGATGCAGCAGCGGATGCGCGACCTGCAGGCCGAGTGGCGCGAGCGCGGCCAGGAGCACGTGTTCCAGCTCCGCATCGGCATCAACACCGGCTTCTGCACGGTCGGCAACTTCGGCAGCAGCGAGCGCGTCGACTACACGATCATCGGCAACGAGGTGAACCTCGCCGCGCGGCTGCAGTCGCACGCCGACCTGGGCGGCATCCTGCTCGCGCACGAGACCTACGCGCTGGTCAAGGACGCCGTGCTCACCGAGGAGACCGGCACGATCACCGTCAAGGGCTTTCCGAAGCCGGTCAAGACGTACCGCGTCGTCGGCATCCTCGACGACCAAGCGATCGACGGGCGCGTGATCCGGCGGGAGCAGGACGGCCTGCTGCTCGTCATCGACCGCGGCAAGCTGTCCGGCCAGGCCCGCAGCGACGCGATCAAGGCGCTGCGCGACGCCGCGGACCGGCTGTTGGAGTGACGCGGTTCCGAAGTTCGGCGCGTCACCTGTCCCACAGCCAGTCGCGGATCCGCGCGTACACAGCGGCGCTGGAGAGCAGGCCGAAGTGCCCGGTGCCGTAGGCGATGTGGCACCGGTCGTCCGGCAGGTTGAGGTCGTGCGCCGGGTCGCGGTGCCGGCCGAGCGCGCTCGCCACGGGGACGAGCCCATCGCCGCGCACGCGCGACGGCGAGGCGCCGGGCGCCTTCTGCCTGCTCGCGGCGATCGCGAAGCAGCGGGTGCGGCGCGGCAGCGGCAGGCTCCGGCGCGACGACCGCGCATGCGCCGATTCATGCCAATCCTCGTCGAGCAGGTTGCCGTACCGCAGGTCCTTGATACCGGCGCTGCGCAGCTTGCCCAGGCGCGCGAACGGCGCCGTGTACGGGCTGATGCCGATCAGGAAATCGGCGACGGCGCCCGCGCGCTCCAGCGGCGCCCCCTGGTGCGGCGTGCCCAGGAAGACCAGGCGGTCGAGGCGCCGCGGCCACGCATGGCCGGCCAGCGTCGACGTGTGACAGGCGCTGCGGGCGATCAGGCCGCCCATGCTGTGGCCGACGATCGCCAGCCGCTCGACGGGCGCCGGCCACGCGTCGACCAGCGCTTCCATCAGCTCGCCGAACGCGCGCGCGTTCTCGGAAATGTGCAGGCCGGAGTTGTAGTGCAGGTAGACGACCGCAAAGCCGCAATCGCGCGCGAGCGCGGCGCCGTGATCGTGGCCGTCGCGCAGCCACTGGCCGTCGTTCATGCAGAGGCCGTGCACCATCACGACGACCTTTCGCGGCGCCGCGGGGAACGCGGCCGCGAGCGCGGCGCGCGTCATCGCCAGCGGCACGCCGCCGACACGCAGGCTCATCGGGATGGCGAGCGGGTTCGCCGACGCCGCCAGATAGTCGCCGAGCACGCCGTTCAGCGCCGCGAGCACCGCCTCGCGCTCCTGCGACGACGGCCGCTGCGCGATCAGCGGCGTCAACACGCCGAGCAGCGCATCCACGCCGGCGCCGGCGATCCGCGTCACGCCGCGGACGGATCGGTAGACGAAGCCCGTGATGCCCCGCGGGCGTCCCGCGGGCGCCTTGCCGAGCACGCCGGGCACCTTCAGGATCGTGTGGTGCATCGACTCGACCAGGTCGGTCAGGCCGAGCGTCGCGTCGATGGTCAGCCGATGAAAGCCTCGCAGGTCGGACAGGGTGACGTGCGTCGATGTGGGCAATGCCGCTCCAGTGCGCGGAGGCTTTGCGCCGCGCTACTTGCCCGCCGCCGGCACCAGGATCCAGAGCTTGCCGTCGGCCTCGCCGACGAAAACCTCGCTCGACGACGACGACGAGCCGCTCTTGTCCTTCGTCTCCGACTTGACCACGAGCTTCTTCTGCGCCGGCAGCACCAGCTTCATCGTCTTGCCGTCGGGCGACTTCATCGACTCCGCCTGCTTCCTGTCGTCGGCCGTCAGGTCGACGAGCGCAATGGACGAGATCTTGCCGCCGGTCTCCGCGCCCAGCATCATCTTGTAGAACTCGAGCGCCTTCGGATCGGCGCCTTTCGTGTACAGCATCCCGACCAGCGTCTTGCTGTCCTTCGCCTCGTAGGCCTTCTTGTACGCGGCGACGAACTGCTTTTCCTGTTCCGGCGAGACGGCCAGCGCGACCGATGCGAGCGCGATGCAGGCGACGAATGCGGCAAGGATTCTCATGGAAGGACTCCCCGGGTGAAAGGCGACGCGGCATTCTGGCAGCGCCGGCCCGTCGCGACAAGCGCCGGCACTTGACATCGTCGGCGTCCGTGCCAAAGATGGCGCGTCTTGCGAGGACCGCGACGATGAAGCCCAATCGACTGCGCATCGCGTTGGCCGTGGCCGGCCTCGCGACGCTGGCCGCCGCGCCGGCCGTGAGCACCGGCGGCGGTGCGTTCGATCCGCTGCTCGACGGCGGCGCCGTCTGCACGGCGCGCAGCGGCGGTCCGCCTGTCGTGTTGCGCTCGCTGATCCTCGCCAGGACCGAGACGGCGCCTTTCCAGCCGGTGCCCGCACAGCCCGCGCTGGGCGACGCGCCGCTGCTCTACCACAACCTCGGCACGCTGACGTTCAAGGCGGGGACGCGCGATGCGCGCGCGCAGGCGTGGTTCGACCAGGGAATCCGGCTGTCGTTTGCGTTCAACCACGCCGAAGCGCAGCGCGCGTTCCGCGAGGCGCAGAAGCGCGATCCCGCGTGCGCGCTGTGCTATTGGGGCGAGGCGCTGATCCTCGGCCCCAACATCAACGTGCCGATGATGCCGGAAGCCAACGCGCCGGCGCTGGACGCGCTCGGCAAGGCGGTGGCGCGCGCGGCGGGCGCGCCGCCGCGCGACCGCGCGCTGATCGCCGCGCTCGAGAAGCGCTACTCGGCGGATCCGAAGGCGGAACGCGCGGCGCTCGACGCCGCGTACGCGGCGGCGATGGCCGACGTGGCGAAGCAGTTTCCGCAGGACGACACCGTGCAGGCGCTGTACGCGGAAGCGCTGATGGACACGCAGCCGTGGGACTACTGGAGCGCCGGCGGCACGACGCCGAAGGGCAACGGCGCGGCGATCCTGTCCGCGCTGGAGACGGTGCTCCGCCGCAATCCGTCGCATCCGGGCGCGATCCACCTTTACATCCACGCGGTCGAGGCGTCGACGCAGCCCGAGAAGGCGCTGCCGTACGCGACCCGCCTGGGCGCGCTGATGCCCGGCGCCGGCCACATCGTGCACATGCCGGCGCACATCTACTATCGCGTCGGCCTGTACCGCGAGTCGCTGGCGACGAACCAGCGCGCGATGAGCGTCGACGAACGCTACTTCGCGACGTCGCCGTCCGATCCGCTGTACAAGTCCGCGTACTACCCGCACAACATCCATTTCTTGATGGTGTCGGCGCAGATGGGCGGCGACGGCAAGGCCGCGATCGCCGCGGCGGGCAAGCTCGACGCGTCGATGCCGGTCGAGATGGTCCGCCAGTTCGCGATCATGCAGCCGGTCAAGGCGGCGCCGTACACGACGCACGCGCAGTTCAGCAGCCCCGACACGATCCTGAAGCTGCCGGCGCCGCCGGCCGACCTCGTGCTGGTGGCGACGATGTACCACTACGCGCGGGCGATCGCGTTCGCCGGCAGGAAGGACTTCGCGTCGGCGCAGTCCGAGATCGACACGCTCGCGCACATCGAGCGCGACGCCGACTTCAAGCCGTTCGGCGACTGGGGCATCCCGGCGAAGGAGATCGTGCAGACGGCGCGGCTGGTCGCGACGGGACGCTTAGCCGACGCAAAGGGCGACCTGGACGCTGCGGCCAAGGCGTACGAGGACGCGGTGTTCATCGAGGACACGCTCGCGTACACGGAGCCGCCTTACTGGTACTACCCGGTTCGCCAGTCGCTGGGCTCGGTGCGGCTGCGGCAAGGCAAGCTGGACGATGCCGAAAAGGCGTTCCGCGAATCGCTGCTGCGCGTGCGCAGCAACGGCTGGGCGCTCGCGGGACTCGCCGAAACGTACAAGCGCAAAGGCGATGCCGTCGGCGAGAAGGCCGCGCGGCGTGCGTACGCGAACGCGTGGTTCGGCAGCCCCGCAGGTCCTCCGCTGTCCGCGCTTTGACTGCGCGATGCGCGTGAACAGCCGCCCGCCCGGTCCGCGGCGGTCGCCGTGGGCCGCGTGCGCGGCGCTGGTCTTCGCAGCGCTCGCCGGTTGCGGCGGCGGTGGTGGCAGCGGCGGATCCAGCGAGGCCACGCCTCCGGTGCCGGTGCCGCCGTCGACGGTCAACGGCCCGGCGTGGTCGAACTTCGGACGCGACGCGCAGCACGCGGCGCAGAGCGGCGTCGCGGCGCAGCCGCTCAACCGGATCCTCTGGCAGGCGCGCGTCGACCTGGCGCCGCAGTTGTCGCCGAACGGCTCGCTGCTGATCCACTACGGCTCGCCGGTCATCACGTCGCGCAACACCGTGGTGGTGCCGGTGAAGACCGGAACCTCCGAAGGCTTTCGCGTGGAGGCACGCGCGGGCGCCAACGGCGCGCTGCTGTGGTCGGCGGACACCGATTACCTGCTGCCGCCGCACGGCTGGGTGCCGAGCTACAACGTCGCGCTGACGCAGGGCAACCGGCTGTATTTCCCGGGTGCAGGCGGCAAGCTCCTCTACCGCGACGACGCCGACAACCCCAACGGCGCGGTGGGCAGCGTCGTCTTCTACGGCAACGACGTCTACGACCTCGCGCGAAGCCAGTACAACGCGACCGTCGTCATCAACACGCCGCTGGCGATCGATCCCGCCGGCAACGTCTACTTCGGTTTCGTCGTCACCGGCGCCAACGCCGCGGGGTTGACGAGCGGGATCGCGCGCGTGACGCCCGGCGGCGCGGGCACGTGGGTCGCCGCGCGCGCCGCGTCGGGCAACGCGGCGATCGGCAAGGTCGCGACCAACAGCGCGCCCGCACTGTCGAACGACATGGCCACGCTCTACGTCGCCGTGGCCACGACGCCGCCGGCGCCCGAGCATCCGTCGGGCATGCTGGTCGCGCTCGACGCGCAGACGCTCGCCACGCGCGGCGCCATCGAGCTGCGCGATCCGAAGACCGGCGCGCTCGCGTGGATCAGCGACAACGGCACCGCTTCGCCGACCGTCGGTCCCGACGGCGACGTCTACTACGGCGTGCTCGAATCGGACACGCCCAACCACAACTTCCGCGGCTGGCTGCTGCACTACGACGCGGCGTTGCGGGAGACGCGCACGCCCGGCGCGTTCGGCTGGGACGACACCGTGTCGATCGCCCCGGCGTCGATGGTGCCGCAGTACGCAGGGCCGTCGAGCTACCTGCTCGTCGCGAAATACAACAACTACGCGGGCGTGGGCACCGGCGACGGCCGCAACCGGATGGCGATCCTCGATCCGCGGCAGGCGCAGGCCGACGCGATCTCGCCGACGGTGCCCGTGATGGGCGAAGTGCTGACGATCCTGGGACCGACGCCGATGGCCGGGCCTCCCGGCGCCGTGCGCGAATGGTGCATCAACACGGTCGCCGTCGATCCGCTGACGAGCTCGGTGATGGTCAACAGCGAGGACGGCCGCCTGTACCGGTGGCACCTGCCGTCCAACGCGTTCACCGAGCAGGTCCGCTTCAACAACGGCTACGCGGAAGCGTACACGCCCACCGCGATCGGCCCCGACGGTGCCGTCTACGCGATCAACAACTCGACGCTGTTCGCCGTCGGGCGCTGAAGCGGCGAACGACGCGTCGGGCGCGTCACAATTTCGCGCGCGGGTCGCGCCGCGCGAGCCGCGCGAGCAGGTAGTCGACCTCGGCACGAGCTGCCGCGGTGAGCGCCGCGCCGGGCTTGCGCAGCGTGTCGGACGCGATGACGCCGCGCCGCATCAGCACGTACTTGCGCACGGCCAGCCCCGGTCCCGGCTGCTGCTCGTAGCGGATCAGCGGCAGGTGCGCGTCGAACAGGTCGTGCGCGTCGTCGCGCCTGCCCTGCGCCGACATCCGCACGACGTCGACCAGCATGTCCGGAAAGCAGTAGCCGGTGTTCGCGCCGTCGGCGCCGCGCTCCATCTCGAAGTCGAGGAACAGCGCGTTGTTGCCGGTCAGGATCGCGACGTGGCGCATCGACCCGTCGCGTTCCCACGCGCGCAGCTGCGAGATCTTCTCCAGTCCCGGCCAGTCCTCGTGCTTCAGCATGACGCACGACGGATTCCCGGAGACGATCCGGCGGATCACGCCGGGCGTCATCTGCACGGAGAACGTCAGCGGATAGTCCTGGATCACGAACGGCACGTCGGCGCCGATCGCGTCCGACGCCTGCCCGTAGTACGCGACGATCGCGTCGTCGGTGCGCAGCGTGTTGGGCGGCGCGATCATCACGCCGGCCGCGCCGGCGGCCATCGCGTCCTGCGTCAGCGCATGCATCGCCGCGAAACCCGGCGCCGACACGCCGACGACGATCGGCAGCGTCGTGCGCGCGGCCACGCGCCGCACGATCGCGACCGACTCCTCGTGCGTCATCTTCGGCGCTTCGCCGAGCTGGCCCAGCAGCGTGATGCCGTCCACGCCGGCGGCGACGAAGAAGTCGGTCATCCGGTCGATCGACGCGTCGTCGACGCGCCCGTCCGGATGGAACGGCGTCGGCGCGATGACGTAGACGCCGCGGGCGTCGGCGCGCAAAGTCATTTCCTGGACTTCTCGTAGCGTTCGAGCGCCTCGGCGTTGGGCGGATACAGGCCGGGCAGCGCGACGCCGCGCGCGACTTCGCTCATGATCCATTCCTCGAGCCGCTCCTGCTCCAGCGCGTCGGCGACCACCGGGTCGACGAACGCCGCCGGAATCAACACCGCGCCGTCGTCGTCGACGACGACCACGTCGTCGGGAAACACCGCGACGCCGCCGCAGCCTATCGGCTGGCCCCAGCCGACGAACGTCAGGCCGGCGACCGACGGCGGCGCCGCCGCGCCCTGGCACCAGACCGGCAGTCCCGTTGCCCGCACACCGGCGACGTCGCGCACGACACCGTCGGTCACCAGCGCCGCGACGCCGCGCCTGGCCATCCGCGCGCACAGGATGTCGCCGAAGATGCCGGCATCGGTGGTGCCCATCGCGTCGACGACCGCGACGCAGCCTTCCGGCATCGCCTCGATCGCCGCGCGCGTCGATATGGGGTTGGCCCACGACGCGGGCGTGGCGAGATCCTCGCGCGCCGGCACGAAGCGCAGCGTGAACGCCGGCCCGACGATGCGCGGATGCCCGGGCGCCAGCGGCCGCGTGCCGCGCATCCAGACGTTGCGCAGGCCCTTCTTCAGCAGGATCGTCGTGATCGTCGCGGTGGTGACCCGCGCGAGGACCGCGATCGCGTTTGCGTCGAGCGCCATCGGCGCGCTCCCTCCGGGAAAGGGAGAGAGCGTACCAAATGCGCGCGACGGGCGCGAAAGTTCGCGGCGACTACGGCGCCTTGGTCGTCGTCACCGTCTTGTCGACGGTGCCGTCCGCGTTCTTCGTGCGGTCGACGACCGTGGCGCCGGCGGGACCCGTGCGCACCGCGTCGGTGGCGCCGCCCGCGTCCTTCGCGCGCGTCACCGTCGTCGTCTGGCCCCGCGGATTCGTGATCAGGGCGTTCGTCGTGCCGTCGGCGTTGCGCGAGCGGTCGACGGTCGTCGTGTCCCCCTTCGGCCCGGCGATCGTCGAATCGACGACGCCGTCGGAACCGCGATAGCGATCGACGCTGGCCGTCTTGCCGTTCGGACCGGTGACCGTCCTGTCGGTGAGGCCGTCGGCGCCCTTCTGCCGGTGCACGCTGTGCGTCTTGGTCTTGCCGCCTTCGCCGGCCGCGGCGGCCGGCAAGGCGACGGCGACCGCGAACAGTGCGGCGACCGCCAGGGCGATTCGTCTGCGTGGTTGCATGGACCTCTCCCGTGTCGTTGACCGGAGCTACGCTGCCCAGAACGGCCGCCGGCCGCCACGCGCCGACGGCGGTTTGTAACCTGCTGTTGCGGCGGGTCAGTCGAGCACGAAGCGGGTCCGGGCCTGCTGCACCGCCAGATGCGTGTCGCAGTCGTGCACGTGGTCGTTGACGAGGCCCATCGCCTGCATGAACGCGTACACGGTCGTCGGGCCGACGAACGTCCAGCCGCGCGTCTTGAGATCCCTGGCCAGTGCGATCGATTCGGGCGACGTCGCCATGTTCGCGAGCAGCGCCGGCGTCAGCTTCTTCGGTCGCGCGACCGGCGCCGGCTCCCAGCGCCAGAAGTAGCGGGCGAGCGAGCCTTCCGCTTCGGCCAGCTCGCACGCGCGCCTGGCGTTGTTGATCGTCGACTCGATCTTGCCGCGATGGCGGACGATGCCGGCGTTGCCGAGCAGCCGCTGCACGTCGCGGGCGCCCATCGTCGCCACGCGTTCGAAGTCGAAGCCGTGGAACGCCTCCCGGAACGCGTCGCGCTTGCGCAGGATCGTGAGCCAGCTCAAGCCCGACTGGAACCCCTCGAGGCAGATCTTCTCGAACAGCCGCCGGTCGTCGGCGACGGGGAATCCCCATTCGCGATCGTGATAGGCGACGTAGAGCGGGTCCTCGCCGCACCACGCGCAGCGGCGAGGCGACTTCGTCGTGCTTGGCATCCGGCGATTAAACCATGAAGATATGCGGATGAACGTCCGCCTTGCCCTGCTCCTGACAGTCGCGCTCGCCGCGCCGACGGCCGTCGCCGCCGACCTGCCGATCTTCGACGCCCACGTGCACTACAGCCACGACGCGTGGGACAACCTGCCGCCGGCCGACGCCATCGCGATCCTGCGCAAGGCGGGGTTGAAGCGCGCGCTGGTGTCGAGCTCCGGCGACGAGGGCACGCAGCGCCTGGTCCAGCTCGCGCCCGAGCTCGTGATCCCGTCACTGCGGCCCTACCGGACGCGCGGCGACGTCAGCACGTGGGTGCGCGACGAAACGGTGACGGCGTTCCTCGAGGATCGCCTGCGCAGGTCGCGCTACGCGGCGATCGGCGAATTCCACCTCTACGGCGCCGATGTCGAGCTGCCGGTGCCGAAGCGCATGATCGCGCTCGCCAGGCAGCACAAGCTGGTCCTGCACGCGCACTCGGACGTCGACGCGATCGAGCGGATCTTCCGCCAGGACCCCGACGCGCGCGTTCTGTGGGCGCACTCCGGCTTCGAGCGTGCCGACAGCGTGCGCGACATGCTGCGCAAGCACAGGAACCTGTGGTGCGACCTGGCATTCCGCAGCGAGCACGGCAGCGCCGGCAAGGTGCCGGCGGAGTGGCGCGCGCTGTTCACCGAGTTTCCCGACCGCTTCACCGTGGGCACCGATACCTTCACGCCCGAGCGTTGGCACTACATCGTCGAGCACGCGAACTGGTCGCGCGCGTGGCTCGCCGACCTGCCCGCGCCGCTCGCCGAGCGCATCGCGTGGCGCAACGGCGACGCGCTGTTCGCGTCCTGGAAACCCGCCGGCGCCCAATGATCGTCGCGCGGTCCGCCGCGGCCATCGTCGCGGTTGCCGGTGTCGCGGGCCACGCGCAGGCGTGCGGCGAAGCGCTGCCGGGCGCGCCGACGATCGTCGAGAACAGCCGCTACGCCATCGCGTACGTCACCGCGCCCCGTCCCATCGAGGTCGGCAGGCATTTCATTGTCGACTTCGAAGTGTGCCCGCGCACGGATGCCGCCGCGCCGCAGTCGGTGCGCGTCGACGCGAACATGCCCGAGCATCGGCACGGCATGAACTATCGCGCCGGCGTGACCCCGGTGAAACCGGGCATGTACCGCGCCGAAGGCCTGCTGTTCCACATGCCGGGCCGCTGGGACCTGACGTTCGACGTGGTGAGCGGCAACACGACCGAGCGCCTGGCGAGCGTCGTTCGCGTCGAATGAATCGTTTCGGACTCGCAATGCTCGCGATGGCCGGCGCCGCGTTCGCGCAGACGGCCCCGCCGCCACCGGCGACGGTGACGTTCACCGACGCCGAAGTCCGGCGCATCCTGTCGCTCGGGCCGTGGCCGCCGCCGCGCACGGTCGATCCGTCGAATCGCGTCTCCGGCAAGCCGGCGGCCATCGCGCTCGGCGAGCGGCTGTTCAGCGACGCGTCGCTGTCGCGCACAGGGACAATCACGTGCGCGACGTGCCATCCGCCGTCGCGCGCGTTCGCCGACGGCCGGCCGCGCGCGCACGGCATCGGCGACGTCGACCGCAACGCGCCAAGCCTCGCCAACGTCGGCGGCCAGCGCTGGTACGGCTGGGACGGCGCCAACGACAGCCTGTGGGCGCAGAGCCTGCGGCCGATCGTCGACGCGCGCGAGATGGGCGGCGACTTCGCGCGCGTCGCGTCGCGCCTACGGTCCGATCCGGAACTGCGCACGATGTTCGTCGCCGCGTTCGGCGGCGCGCCGCCCGCCGACGACGAGGCGCTCGCCGTCGACGCGGCCAAGGCCCTTGCCGCGTACCAGGAAACGCTGGTGACCGGCCGCACGCCGTTCGACGATTTCCGCGACGCGCTCGCGCGCGGCGACAAGGCGGCGATGGCGCGCTATCCGATCCTCGCGCAGCGCGGCCTCGCGATCTTCGCCGGCAGCGGCAACTGCACGATGTGCCACGGCGGCCCGCGGCTGTCCAACGGCGAGTTCCACGACGTCGGCATTGCGTTCTTCGTGGAACCGGGGCGCGTGGACCCGGGGCGCCACGCCGGCATCGGCAAGCTGCAGGCGAGCAGGTACAACCTCCTCGGCCCCTACAACGACGATCCGACGCGCGGCACGGCGACCGGCACGCGCTACGTCGCGCTCGACCACCGCAACTTCGGCGAATTCAAGGTGCCGTCGCTGCGCAACGTCGCCCGCACGGCGCCGTACATGCACAACGGCAGCCTCGCCACGCTGCGCGACGTCGTGCGCCACTACTCGAACCTCGACGAGGACCGCCTGCACGCGGACGGTGAGCGGATATTGAAGCCGCTCGGACTCGACAAGTACGACGTCGACGCGCTGGTGGCGTTCCTGGAGTCGCTGAGCGAGCCGGCGCAGGCCGCAGGCCTACGGTGAGGTCATGTCCACCGGCGGCGCGTTGACCAGGCACGTCCAGCAACCTCCGTTCGCCGCCGCGTCGATCAGCAGGGAGTAGGTATTCAGATGAGGGGCGACGCTGTCCGCGGGGGCGTAACTCCCGCTTCCGTCGGCGTTCCTCGCCAGCGTGAACGCGCGCACGGCCGCGTGCGGCATCGTGCTGAAATTCGCCCAGTTGAGGTCGTTCGTGTAGACCGAGATCGACCCGGACGTGCTGACGATGTTCGCAGACTCGAAGAACGCGCCCTGGAACGCCTTGCCCGTCGTGGTCCAGCCCTGGATGATCGCAAGTCCGTTGAGATCGAGCGTCCCGGCCGCCTTGAGCACGATGGAGCCCGGGAACACGAAGTCGTTGCTGCCGCCGTTCTTCAGGCGCAACGAGCCGGTGGCCCGGACCAGCAGGCTGCCGCCTCCGAAGGTCGGGTCCGAGGCGCCCGGCGGACGCGCGTCGCCGGGGGAGACGCCCACGTTGTTGGGCGCGAAGAAAGCATCCGGGCTCGGCGCCGCCGGCCACGCCGACGGCATCCAGAGCAGCGCGTCGCCGTGCACGGTCAGGTTCAGGAAATTGGGCTCCCCGTACGAAAACGTGCGAGGGACGATCTCGACTTCGCTTGCGGCGCTCGGCGCCACGTGGAGGCCGTTGCCGAGATAGAAGCGGCCGTTGACCGGGTAGCCGACGCGCGAAAGCGACCAGAGTGCAATCGTGTCGCCCTTGAACAGGCCGCCGCCGGTGATGCCCGTCATGTTCATCCTGAGGCGGCTGCCGCCGTCCACGACCCCGTGATTGTTGACGTAGCCGGCGTTCACCGGAAAGACCACGGTGGCTCCGGACGGAGCAACGAGCGCACCCTGCGCGGCAACCTCGAGCGAAGCGGCGCTCAGGACGAGTCCGGGGGCCGTCGCTCCGCTCGAGCCCATCGCCACCAGGTTTCCCTGGATCGACACGAGCGCGCCGAAGTACGGCGGCGGCACCAGCGACACCCGTTGCGCGGCCGCCCCCGCGCGCAACGTCATCGTTTGCGACGGCCCGATCACCAGGTTCTCGTACTGCAATACCAGCGCGTCCGGTGCCGATCCTGGCCCGAGGTCGATGACGACGTTCCCGCCGTAGCCGGTGATCGTGGTGCCGTCGAAGTTCGCGCCCTGCACCGACAGCGGTCCGTACGGATTCGCAAGCACGCGCAGCTTGAGCGAAGGCGCGTAGAGCACGAGCGATTCGTAGGCGAGCGAGTCGACGCTTTCGATCGTCAACGTGCCGGCGTCCGTCGGCAGCACGACGGCGGCACCGACGGCAGGCACCGCCGGGACCAGCCTCGTCGTCGACTGCGCATTGCACACGGACGATCCGGCGGTTCCGGACAGGGCGAGGTCGAGTGCGGGCAGGACGGTGTGCGCGAGGTCCACGCCGATGACGGAATTGCCTGCGGCGGCGCAATTCATGGCGACGGCGAGAAGCTGCCCCGCGGGTCCGATCTCGACGCCGTCCAGCGTCAACGACGTGGCCGTCGCGACATTGCGGCCGACGACGTGCGCCGCGTCCCACTCCACCGTGGCCGTGTCGGCGCCCAGACGGAACGTGAGCGGCTTGTGCGCAAAAGGCGCGCCCGCGAGCGTTCCGCTCGCGATGGCGTGGAACGTGTAGGTGACGGGAACGGCGATCGCCACGTGCGCGCCGACGATCGAACATGCGCAGACGAGCGTCCGCAACCAATGCATGGTCATGAGCCAGGCTCCATCGAACTTCCACGATGCTGCCCGGCGAATATACCAAACGCGCGTTGCGCCGGCTCCGGCCCTTACCGTCGGTGACTTGCCTGGAGGATGCGAAGCGAAATGCTACAAGCCGCGGTCAGGGCCGACGGCATTCGATGTCGGCGCCGCGCTCGTCGCCATAGCGAAGGCGCGACAGCGTCAGGTCCGTCAGCGTGTACGTGACGGGCGCACCGCGCTCGAACGTATGCGACAGTCGCCGTCCTTCGATCTTCCACCCGGTCGGCGCCGACGCGCCGGCAGCGCCCGGCGCGGGCCGATCGCTCAACGCGTCGCCGTGGAAGATCAGCGTGCCGTGGTCGGCGTAACTCCAGTAAGTTGACACGCCCGTGCGCTGGTCGACGCAACGCCATGGTCCGTGCAGCAGCGCGGCGTTCAACGGCGCGGCGTGAGCGGCAGCGGCGGCGGTCGGCGTGCGCGCAGGCGCGACCGGCGCAGGAGGCGGTGCCGGTGACGTTGCGCGACGCAGGTCCGCGACGAGATCGTCGATGTAAGGCGCGAGCAGGATCGCGACCGCGACGAGCGCGATGCCGCCGGCGACCATCGGCCATTTCTCGCGTACCGTGCGCAGCCTGCGAGCGCGAGGCGAAGCAACGGGCGCGCTGTCCGCCGGTCCCGCGCCACCCGGAATTATGGTGGGCGGGCCGTTGTGGAGCGGCGCGACGACGACCCGGACGCCCTCCCGCGTGGCGTCCTCCGCGCCGGGAAGCTCGCGCTCCACGACGGCGGCGGCGCCGATCGCGCGCAACGTGGCGGCGATGCGCTCGGCATCCGTCTGCGGGACCTGCCGCTTGATGACCTCCGGCGTGCCGCCGAACAGGCGATCGGCGACCGAGGGCGGCAGTCCGGTGACCCGGACGAATTGACGCTTGACCTCCTCCACGTCGGCGCCGCCGAGCGTGCGGCCTTGCAATACAACGCGGTAGAACATTCGACAACCTCCTGGAGACCCTGCCAGTCGCGTCAGCCGGCGCAACCCCGTGAAGCGTGACGTCGACCGAAACCAGTTCTAGCAAAATTGGTGCCTACAGGAACGTGGCCTACAGGAATTGCGGGCGGCCGACGTCAACACAAATGACAATGGTCAACACGGCTTTCCCGCCCCGGCGGTTGAATTGCGGGAATGTCCGCACGCGACGCGGACGGGACGTGGAGCGAAACCGTGACAACGCCCGCCGTGACCAAGCCGGGACTAAGCCGCGAGCAGATCTCGGCGCTGTCGATGAGCACGCTCGCCTTCGCGGTGAACTTCGCCGTCTGGGTGATGTTCTCCGTCATCGGTATCAAGATCAAGGCCGAGCTCAATCTCAACGAGACCGAATTCGGCCTGCTGGTGGCGACGCCCATCCTCACCGGTTCGCTGGTTCGCCTTCCGCTGGGCATCCTCACCGACCGCTACGGCGGGCGGATCGTCTACTTCCTGCAGATGCTGTCGGTGGTGATCCCCACGTGGATCCTTTCGTACGCGACCGAGTACTGGCAGTACCTGGTGCTCGGCCTGTTCATCGGCGTCGCCGGCGGCTCGTTCGCGGTCGGCATCGCCTACACGTCGGCGTGGTTCAGCAAGGAGCGGCAGGGCACGGCGATGGGCATCTTCGGCGCCGGCAACGCGGGCTCGTCGCTGACCAAGTTCATCGCTCCGCTGATCATCACGGCGTCCGCCACGGCCTCGTGGCGCGCGGTGCCGCAGGTCTATGCGGTGGCCATGCTGGTGATGGCGGTGCTGTTCTGGTTCCTCACGTCCGAAGATCCGCTGCACCGGAAGGACGCCGCGGTCCGCCGGCGCCCGTCGCTGGGCGAGCAGTTGAAGCCATTGCTCGACCCGCGGGTCTGGCGATTCGGGCTCGCCTACTACTTCGTCTTCGGCGCGTTCGTCGCGCTGGCCCTCTGGCTGCCCAAGTATTACGTCGGCGAGTACGGGCTGCCGCTGGCCACGGCCGCGTTCCTGACCATCCTGTTCGACCTGCCCTCCGGTGCGATCCGCGCGCTGGGCGGATGGGCGTCCGACAAGTGGGGTGGAAACACGGTCACCTGGTGGGTGCTGTGGGTCAGCCTGGTCTGCATGATCCTGCTGAGCTACCCGCCCACGACGATGATCGTCCACGCGATCAGGGGCGACGTCGCCGTCGAAATCGGCGTAGGCCTGACGATGTTCACCGTCCTCATCTTCATCGTCGGACTGGCGCAAGGCTTCGGCAAGGCCAGCGTCTACCGCAGCCTGGCGGACCACTATCCGACGAGCATGGGGGTCGTCGGAGGTATCGTCGGCGTCATCGGCGGCCTGGGCGGGTTCACGCTGCCGATCATGTTCGGCGTCGCGGCCGACGTGGTCGGCGTGCGCAGCAGCTGCTTCATGCTGATGACCGGCGTGATCATCGTCACGATGATCTGGACGTGGGTCGCCGAGCGCAACGAGCGCGAAGGCATCCTGGCCGAACACGCCGATGCGCGTGCGGCGCTGGCCGGCGCCGACCTGATCGAGCGAATACGTCGGCGCCGCCACTTGCTCGTCGACTGGCGCCCCGACGACGAGACGTTCTGGGCGGCGACGGGCCGACGCATCGCGAACCGCAACCTGCTGCTGTCGATGCCCGCGTTGCTGCTGGCGTTCGCAGTGTGGGTCGTGTGGAGCGTGATCGTCGTCGAACTGCCGCACATCGGGTTCAAGTTCACGACCAACCAGCTGTTCTGGCTGGCGGCGCTGCCGGGGCTCTCCGGCGCGGTGTTCCGCGCGCTGTATTCGTTCGTGGTGCCGATCTTCGGCGGCCGCAACTTTACGGTGTGGAGCACGACGATGCTGCTGCTGCCCACGCTGTGGATCGGCTTCGCCGTGCAGGATCCGACCACCAACTACGCGGTGTTCGCGGCGATCGCGCTGCTGTGCGGCCTGGGCGCGGGCAACTTCTCGTCGTCGATGGCGAACATCAGCTTCTTCTACCCGAAGCGGCTGCAGGGAACCGCACTGGGCGCCAACGCGGGCGTCGGCAACCTCGGCGTCGGGCTCGCGCAACTGATCGCGCCGATCGCGATGTACGGCGGCGCGCTGCTGATCCTGGGCGGAAAAGCGCAGACCCGCGTGGATCACGGCGCGATGATGCAGATCTGGGTGCAGAACGCGGGCTTCATCTGGGTGCCGTTGATCGTGATGTCCGCGGTCGCCGCGTGGTTCGGCATGGACAACATCGCCACCGTCCGCGCCGGCTTCGCCGAGCAGGTGGCGATCCTCCGCAACAAGCACCAGTGGCGCATGAGCTGGCTGTACACGGGAACCTTCGGCTCGTTCATCGGCCTCGCCGCGGGCTTCCCGATGCTGGTCAACACGCAGTTTCCGGCCGTGGATGCCTTCAGGTTCGCGTTCATCGGACCCGTTCTGGCGGCGCTCGTGCGGCCTCTCGGCGGCTGGCTCGCCGACCGCGTGGGCGGCGCGATGATCACGTTCTGGATCTTCGTCGTCATGGCCATCGCGCCGCTGGCAGCCGTGTTCTTCCTTCCGGGCGCGCGCGGCGAAGGCAGCCTGATCGGCTTCGTGCTGACGTTCATGGCGCTGTTCGTCGCCGCCGGCATCGGCAACGGGTCGACGTTCCGGATGATCCCGATCATCTTCCGCTCGCTGCGAGAGCGGGCCGTCGTCGATCAGAACGATCAGCCGGCGCTGGAGGAGGCGCGCCGCGTGGGCAGCACCGAAGGCGCGGCCACGCTGGGCTTCAGTTCCGCGGTCGCTGCCTTTGGCGGCTTCTTCATCCCGATCGCATACGGCACGTCGATCGAGTTCACCGGCAGCCCGCAAGGTGCGCTGATCTTCTTCAGCGTGTTCTACTTGAGCTGCCTGCTGGGGACCTGGCGCTGGTATGCGCGGCGGGGCGCGGAGGTGGCGTCGTGACGCGTCGCGACCGCAGGTAGCAACGACGACTCCGGGCGCCCGCCGCGTCCGCAGCGGTTAGTCCTCGGTCGTCCGTCTGCGTTCGACCCTGAACAGCCAGTCGACATTCTTAGAGCAGCCGCTCAGCGTGGGAAACCGGGAAGCACGGCGTGCAGACTGAACGATCCATCACTGAATCGCCTCGTCTGCGCGCAGCAGCAGGTCCTTCGGAATCGTCAGACCGAGCGCCTTTGCGGTCTTCAGATTGATGATTAGCTCGAACTTCGTCGGCTGCTCCACAGGGAGGTCCCCGGGCTTTGCACCTTTGAGAATCTTGTCCACATAGGTTGCAGCGCGCCGGTGCATATCGGCATAGTTCGGCCCGAAGGACATTAGGCCGCCCGCCTCCACCAACTCTCTATATGGATACACCGCCGGAAGGCGGTTCCGCGCTGCAAAGTCTACGATTCGTGCTCGGTTATGAAGGAAGACGCGGTCCGCCAATACTATGAAGGCGTCAGGTCGCTCCTTGGTGATTGTGGCGAAGGCCTGATCCAAGTACGAATCCTCTCGCACCCCGACAAACTGCAAGTCAACGTGCAACACCTTGGCCGCCGTGCGAGCTTGCCTCTCCGACGCTACCGTGAGCGCATTGTCGGGATTCAAGAGGAAAGATACATGCGAGACTTTCGGAACGACCTCCCTGAGCAGTTCCAGTCGCTTTCCCTCCAGGTCCGGGGCAATCGCGGTCAATCCAGTGAAATTTCCACCCGGCCGAGCAAGGCTCTCGACGAGACCCGAGCCGACGGGATCGCCAACGGCCGCCATGATGAGGGGGATTCTCACCATCGCTCGCTTGACCGCTAGCGCCGCGGGCGTACCGGCCGTGACGATTACGTCCACGTTGAGCGCGACGAGCTCGGCAATGAGTTCAGGAAAGCGCTCATACTTTCCTTCCGCCCAGCGGTACTCGATAACGATGTTTCGGCCCTCGACGTAGCCGAGGTCACGCAATCCCTCGCGGAAAGGCCCAACGAGATTAGCCTCTAGCGCGGCCGTAGAGTTGCCGAGGAAACCTATGCGGTAGATTCTCTGCTGCTGAGCGCGCACGGAAAACGGCACTGCGAGCGCTCCAGTACCGAGCACAAAAAGTAATTGTCGCCGATCCATCACTAACGTACCGCTTCGACGAAGTGGCAGTCCGGCAATACTACGCCTCGCCTAGGTGGCCTGCCAATCCCGGTGAGCGGCTGCTTTGGGGATCGAGGCGCTATGACTGGTTGTGGCCGATTGCCGGCTTCCGTCGCGGACCCGAATTTCGTCGACGTAGCCTCGTCCGCCGTCGGTTAGCGAAGACGCTAACCGGCACCTTCAATCCCCTTTTTCGTCATCACGGTCGCCGGAACACGATTCCGGGGCGCGAATGGGCCTTGCCAACGGGTGTCCCGGCTCGACACCGAGCGATTTCCTCGGGCAGTCTCGGCGACGTTACGAAGGCACGCGATTCGTCGAATAGGCGTCGGGTGATGGGACATTTCATCTGCGCCAGCGGCAGGAGACGGACCCAGGCCACCTTTGCGGCCGCTATGTGACTTCGAAGGTGCCAGTTAGCATTTGAGTGAACCACTCTCGCGAAGACGGACCCTATGTCGGAGGCGTCTGCAACACTGGCCGGCAGGCTCGCGATACTGTCCCGCTCGTCACAACCGCAGGGGTCAGCGCGCCTTGCTCAGCGACCGCGTATTGCGAGTCCTGGCGGCGGATCTCGTCGCCGCCCGAACCGCCGCCGGTACTAGCCGTCATGGCCCCGCGTCGTCGCATGAAAGGTAGGGACCCGTTCCGCTGTGCGGCGATTGCGTCGCCGGCAGGAACTGTCCGGACTTCACGTCGAACACGTGCACCTCGCCGTCCTCGATCACGTAGTGCCAGCCGTGCAGCGCGAGCCTGCCCGCCTCGACCCGCTCGCGCACCATCGGATAGCCCATCAGCCGCTCGAGCTGCAGCACGACCGCGCGCTGCTCGGTGCGTCGCAGCGCTTCCTCCGTCACCTGCACGGGAAGCGCTGCTTCGCGGCCCAGCTCGAGCCAAGCGGCGAGGTTCACGGCCTGCGCCGGCAGCTCCTCGTAGAGTGCGCGGATGCCGCCGCAATGCGTGTGCCCGCAGACGACGATGCGTGCAACCTTGAGATTGAGCACGGCGAACTCGATGGCGGCCGCGGTCCCGTGATAGCCGGCCGAGCCGTCGTACGGCGGCACGAACGCGCCGACGTTGCGGATGATGAACAGCTCCCCGGGCCCGGTGCCCGTCAGCAGATAGGGAACGATGCGCGAGTCCGAACAGCCGATGAACAGGATCGTCGGATGCTGGCCGTCCTTGACGAGACTGCGGAAGCTGTCGGCGACGGACGGAAAGTAATCGTTGTGGAAGCGTCGCAGCCGCTGCAGCAGTTCGTCGGGCACGGTCGACCGCTACTGCACCAGCGGCGTTTCGGCACCGTCGATGTCGACGCCTTCGATCTGCGCGGCACCCGCCAGCACACTCAGGTATTGGCGCAGCGCGGTGACGAAGCCGTGCCGCTGCATGTCGGCGCGCACGGCCGCGCGCACCGCTTCGAATTCGGGCACGACACCCGGTTCGCGCTGCAGCACCTCGACGACGTGCAGGCCGAAGCGGCTGTGCACGAGGCGCGGCAGGACGCCGACTTCGGACTTCGCAAAGATTTCCTGCGCGTACTCCGGCGCGCAGTCGTCGCGGACGAGCCACCCCAAGTCGCCGCCGTCGGCGCCGCTCGGGCAGTTGGACAGCGTGCGCGCGGTGGCGGCGAAGCCGTCGTCCGCCGACCGGTCGCGGCAGCGGACGTCGAGCAGCGCGGCTTCGGCGCGCTTGCGCAGCGCGACGACGTCGACACCCGGAGTGACGGCGAACAGGATGTGCCGCAGCCGCACGCGCTCGCCGCGTCCGAACGCCTGCGCGCGCGCGGCGAAGTGACGGCGGCAATCGTCGTCAGCCGGTTCCGGGACGCGCAACGCGCGTTCGAGCAGCGCGTCGATCGCGACCGACGCGGCCTCGCTGACCGCGCCGTCGGTCCCGGCCGGATCGTCGCCGGCCAGCAGGCCTTCGCGCTGCGCGGCCTGGCGCAACAGCTCCATGCACGCGCGCTGCCGCAGGATTTCCGGCGCGATCGTTTCGCCCGGCGCATGCAGCGCCACGCCATTCACGCGGGCGACAGCGGCAACCTCGAGGGTCTTGGACATGGTCGCCTCCCGCGTCAGTCGCCGGCGCCGGTCGAGCCCGGCAGGTTCCGGCCGGCGGGCACGTTCAGACGACGACTGCGCACCAGCTGATACGGGCGGAACAGGTACGCGAGCGACGCGAAACCGCTCCACACGTGCACGAGCCGGCTGAACGGAAACAGCAGGAAGATCGTCATGCCGAGCAGCATGTGCACCTTGAACGGCCACGCGACGGTCGCCAGCGGCGCAGCGTCCGGTTGCAGCGTCGCGATACCCTGCAGGTAGCTCGCCAGCACCAGCATCGTGCCCGCGTCCTGCCGGTGCTCCCACGACAGCGGCAGCGTGACGAGGCCGAGGCACAGCTGCACCCACAGGATGACGAGGATCGCGAGGTCCGTGCGATGGCTGGTCAGCCGGATGCGCGGGTCGAACATGCGCCGGTACAGGAGCAGCGTCAGGCCGACGAAGCACATCGCGCCCGCGACGCCGCCGGCGACGATCGCCAGCAGCTGCTTCTGCGGAGCGGTGATGAACGGCTCGTACATCCAGTGCGGCGTGAGCTGGCCGAACAGGTGCCCGAAGAACAGGAACAGGATGCCGGCGTGGAACAGGTTGCTGCCCCAGCGGAGCGTGCCGGCGCGCAGCATCTGCGACGAGTCGCTCTTCCACGTGTACTGGTCGCGGTCGAAGCGCGCGAGGCTGCCCATGAAGAAGACGGCGAGGCAGATGTACGGGTAGACGACGAACGCCAGGTTGTTGAGATACGCGTTCATGGAGCGACTCCTCGTTGCGGATTGCGGCGGACCATCCGGATCGGTTGCGCTTCATCCGGCCGCGCCTGCCCCTTGGTCGAGCAACCGCCGAACACCGGCGGCTCGGCCCACGCCTCGTCGAGCGGTTCCTCCGCCGGCGGCGCGACGGGCCGCGCCTTCTCGCCGGCGAGTTCCAGCAGCGCGCCCACCACGCTTGCGTAGGCGCTGCCGCGCTTCTCCAGCGCGCCGAAGATCGCGTTGAGGATGTGCGCCGTTTCGCCGAGGAAGGCCTTCGCCTCGCGCGGCGGCTGCGTGGACGCGAATTCCAGCACCGCCGGCAGGTAGTCGGGCAGCTCGCCGGGTGCGAGGAACAGGCCCGCCTTCTCGTACGTCTGCGCGAGGTCGATCATCGCCGGGCCGCGGTCGCGCGAATCGCCGTGCACGTGCTCGAACAGGTGCAGCGACGTGCCGCGGCCGCGGTCGAACAGCTGCACGTACTCGGCCTCGCAGTCGAGCGGATCGGTGTGCTGCAATCTTTCGATCAACGCGTCGAGCTCGTCGACGCGTTCGGGCGGCAGCGCCCGCTCGCGGCGGAGGATCTCGCTCATTTCGCCGAGATGCCGGCGCACGCCGGCGTCGGGGTAGGAAAGCAGCGCACCCAGCACGCGCAACGTGCCTCGAGCGGCTGCCGATCGGGTGAGCAGGCTCATACCATCGCCTTGATCGGGATCGTGCGCTTCTTCTCGCTGCCGAAGAGGCTCGTCTCGCTGATGCCTTCGGAGCATCCGTTGCCGAACGAGAAGCCGCAGCCGCCGCGCACGTTGAACGCGTTCTCCGCGTACTCCCGGTGCGTGGACGGGATGACGAACCGGTCCTCGTAGTTGGCGATCGCCATCACGTGGTACATGTCCTCGACCTCCTCCTGCGTGATGCCGACCTGCGCGAGCGCGGCGGTGTTGGCCTGCCCGTCGACGTGTTTCGCGCGCTGGTACGCGCGCATCGCGAGCATTCGCTCGAGCGCGCGCACGACGGGCGCGGTGTCGCCCGCGGTCAGCAGGTTCGCCAGGTACTTGACCGGGATCCGCAGCTGGTTCACGTCCGGAATCTCGCCGTTGGCGCCGACCTGCCCTGCGTTGGCGGCGGCGGTGATCGGCGACAGCGGCGGCACGTACCACACCATCGGCAGCGTCCGGTACTCCGGGTGCAGCGGCAGCGCCACCTTCCAGTCGACCGCCATCTTGTAGACGGGGCTCCTGCGCGCGGCCTCGAGCCAGTTGTCGGGAATGCCGTCGGCCCGCGCCTGCGCGATGACCTTCGGATCGTTCGGGTCGAGGAAGATTTTGAGCTGCGCCGCGTACAGGTCGCGGTCGTGCTCCACGCTCGCCGCTTCGCCGATGCGGTCGGCGTCGTAGAGCAGCACGCCGAGGTAGCGGATGCGCCCGACGCACGTCTCCGAGCACACGGTCGGCTGCCCCGCCTCGATGCGCGGATAGCAGAAGATGCACTTCTCGGCCTTGCCGCTCTTCCAGTTGTAGTAGATCTTCTTGTACGGGCAGCCGGATACGCACATCCGCCAGCCGCGGCACTTGTCCTGGTCGATCAGCACGATGCCGTCTTCCTCGCGCTTGTAGATCGAGCCCGACGGGCAGCTCGCGACGCACGCCGGGTTGAGGCAGTGCTCGCACAGCCGCGGCAGGTACATCATGAACGTGTTCTCGAACTGGCCGTAGATGTCCTTCTGCACGTCGTCGAAGTTGAGGTCCTTCGAGCGCCCGGCGAACTCGCCGCCGAGGATCTCCTCCCAGTTCGGGCCCCAGACGATCTTGTCCATCTGCATGCCGGTGATCAGGCTGCGCGGCCGCGCGGTCGGCGCCGCCTTCATCTCGGGCGCCGACTGCAGGTGGTCGTAGTCGAACGTGAACGGCTCGTAGTAGTCGTCGATCTGCGGCAGGTTCGGGTTCGCGAAGATGCGCATCAAGAGCTTCCACTTCGCGCCCTGCCGCGGCTCGATGCTGCCGTCGGCCTTGCGGACCCAGCCGCCGTTCCACTTGTCCTGGTTCTCCCACTCCTTCGGATAGCCGATGCCGGGCTTGGTCTCGACGTTGTTGAACCACGCGTACTCCATGCCGGGCCGGCTGGTCCACACGTTCTTGCAGGTGACCGAGCAGGTATGGCAGCCGATGCACTTGTCGAGGTTCAGCACCATGCCGATCTGCGCGCGGATTTTCATAGCGACTCCCCTTGCGCTTGCGTCGGACGAACGAGTTCGGGGCCGACCGGTGTATCCAGCCAGTCGACCTTGGCCATCTTGCGCACGACGACGAACTCGTCGCGATTGGTGCCGATCGTCCCGTAATAGTTGAAGCCGTAGCTGAACTGCGCGTAGCCGCCGATCATGTGCGTCGGCTTCAACACGATGCGCGTCACCGAGTTGTGGATGCCGCCGCGCACGCCGGTGATCTCCGAGCCGGGCGTGTTCACGATCTTCTCCTGCGCGTGGTACATCATCACCATGCCGGGATTCACGCGCTGGCTCACCACGGCGCGCGCGGCGATCGCGCCGTTGACGTTGAACAGCTCGACCCAGTCGTTGTCGACGATGCCCGCGCGCTTCGCGTCGTCCTCGGACAGCCAGACGCACGGGCCGCCGCGGGAGAGCGTCAGCATCATCAGGTTGTCCGTGTAGGTGGAGTGGATTCCCCACTTCTGGTGCGGCGTGATGAAGTTCAGCACCACCTCCTTGTGGCCGTTGGACTTCACGCCGAGCATCGCCTTCGTAGCCTTCAGGTCCGCCGGCGGGCGGTAGCTCGAGAAGCCCTCGCCGAACGCGATCATCCACGGGTGGTCCATGTAGAACTGCTGGCGCCCGGTCAGCGTGCGCCACGGGATCAGCTCGTGCACGTTGGTGTAGCCGGCGTTGTACGAGACGGTCTCGCTCTCGATGCCGCTCCACGTCGGCGAGCTGATGATCTTGCGCGGCTGCGCCTGCACGTCGCGGAAGCGGATCTTCTCGTCCTCGCGGTAGAGCGCCAGATGCGCGTGCTCGCGGCCGGTGACCTTGGACAACGCCTCCCACGCCTTGACCGCGACGTGGCCGTTGGTCTCCGGCGCCAGCTGCAGGATCACCTCGCACGCGTCGATGTCGGACTCGATGCGCGGCATGCCGCGCGTCGGCCCTTCCGCGTCGACGACGCCGTTCAGCTCGGAGAGCTGCCTGACCTCGGTCTGCGTATTCCACGCGATGCCCTTGCCGCCGTTGCCGACCTTGCCCATCAGCGGTCCCAGCGCGGTGAAGCGCTTGTGGACGTTCGGGTAGTCGCGCTCGACCACGGCGATCTGCGGCGCCGTCTTGCCCGGGATCAGGTCGACCTCGCCACGCTTCCACTCCTTGACGTCCAGCGGCTGCGCCAATTCGGCCGGGCTGTCGTGCATCAGCGGCGTCAGCACGATCTCGCGCTCGACGCCGAGGTGGCCGACGCAGACCTCGCTGAACTTCGCAGCAAAGCCCTTGTAGATCTCCCAGTCGCTGCGCGACTGCCACGCCGGATCGACCGCCGTCGACAGCGGATGGATGAACGGGTGCATGTCGCTGGTGTTCAAGTCGTTCTTCTCGTACCACGTGGCCGTCGGCAGCACGATGTCCGAGTACAGGCACGTCGTGCTCATCCGGAAGTCCAGCGTCACCAGCAGGTCAAGCTTGCCCTCGGGCGCCTTGTCGTGCCAGACGACTTCCGCGGGCTTGGCGTCCTGCGGTCCGAGGTCTTTTCCCTGCACGCCGTTGCTGGTGCCGAGCAGGTGCTTGAGGAAGTATTCGTGACCCTTGCCGCTGCTCCCCAGCAGGTTCGAGCGCCAGACGAACAGGTTGCGCGGCCAGTTGTTCGGATGGTCCGGGTCCTCGCAGCTCATCTTCAGCGAGCCGTTCTTGAGCGCCTCGACCGCGTACGCCTTCGGATCGGCGCCGGCGGCCTGCGCATCGCGCACGACCTGCAGCGGATTCGTCTGCAGCTGCGGCGCGCTCGGCAGCCAACCCATGCGCTCGGCGCGCACGTTGTAGTCGATCATGCTGCCGCCGTAGAGCTCCCTGTCGGCGAGCGGCGAGATCACTTCGCCCATCGTGAGCTTCTCGTAGCGCCACTGGTCGGTGTGCGCGTAGAAGAAGCTCGTGCTGTTCTGCTGGCGCGGCGGGCGGATCCAGTCGAGCGCGAACGCCAGCGCCGTCCAGCCCGTCTGCGGCCGCAGCTTCTCCTGCCCGACGTAGTGCGCCCAGCCGCCGCCGCTCTTGCCGATGCAGCCGCACAGCATCAGCATGTTGATGATGCCGCGGTAGTTCATGTCGCTGTGGTACCAGTGGTTCATCGCCGCGCCGATGATCACCATCGACCGTCCCTGCGTCCGGTGCGCGTTCTCGGCGAACTGGCGCGCGACCGTGATCACCTGCGCGCGCGGCGTGCCGGTGATGCGCTCCTGCCATGCGGGCGTGTACGGCGTGTCGTCGTCGAAGCTCGTCGCCGCGAGCTCGCCCGGCAGTCCGCGTGCGATGCCGTAGTTGGCGACCTGCAGGTCGAACACCGTCGCGACCAGCACCTCGCGCTTGTCGCCTTCCTTGCCGAGCGCGATGCGCTGCACCGGCACCGTGCGCACGAGGACGTCGCCGCTGTCGCCCTTGATCACGTTGTTCGGGAAATGCTCGCTCGCGATGCCGCCGAAATACGGGAAGCCGACCTTCGCGGTCTCGCCGCCCGGCGACGCGCCTTCGAGGATCGACAGCTTCAGCTTGACGTCGTGGCCGTGGCGCGCCTCCTTCGCCTCCAGGTTCCACTGGCCCTGGTCGGCCCGCCCGTCCGGTCCCCAGCGGAAGCCGATCGCGCCGTTGGGCAGCACGACCTTGCCCGCGTCGTCGAACGCGACGGTCTTCCACTCGGGATTGTTCGCCTGCCCCAGCTTGCCGTTGAAGTCCGATGCGCGGACGTAGCGATCGGGCACCATCACCTTCTCGCCGGACGGCAGCGTGTGCTCCTTCAGCATCACCAGCATCGGCATGTCGGTGTAGCGGCGGACGTAGTCGTCGAAGTACGCGCTGCGCGCCTTGCCTTCGCCCGGGAAGTAGAACTCCTTCAGGATCACGTGGCCCATCGCCATCGCGACCGCCGCGTCGGTGCCCTGCTTCGGATGCATCCAGATGTCGGCGAGCTTGGCGACCTCGGAGTAGTCGGGCGTCACGGCGACCGTCTTGGTCCCCTTGTAGCGGACCTCGGTGAAGAAGTGCGCGTCGGGCGTGCGCGTCTGCGGCACGTTGGAGCCCCACGCGATGATGAAGTTCGAGGTGTACCAGTCGGCCGACTCGGGCACGTCGGTCTGCTCGCCCCAGATCTGCGGCGACGATGGCGGCAGGTCGCAGTACCAATCGTAGAAGCTCATGCACACGCCGCCGATGAGGCTCAAGTACCGGCTGCCGGCCGCATAGCTGACCATCGACATCGCCGGGATCGGCGAGAAGCCGACCACCCGGTCGGGGCCGTACTTCTTGATCGTGTAGACGTTGGCGGCGGCGACGATCTCGTTGACCTCGTCCCAGCTCGACCGCACGAAGCCGCCCAGTCCGCGCACCTTCTGGTAGTCGCGGCGCGTCGCCTCGTTCTCGACGATCGACGCCCACGCGTCCACCGGATCGTGCGCGAGCCGCGCCGCGCGCCAGCTCTTGAGCAGCCGCCCGCGCACCATCGGGTACTTGACGCGGTTCGCGCTGTACAGATACCAGCTGTACGAGGCGCCCCGCGCGCAGCCGCGCGGCTCGTGGTTGGGCATGTCCCAGCGGGTCCGCGGATAGTCCGTCTGCTGCGTCTCCCACGTGACGATGCCGCCCTTCACGTAGATCTTCCACGAGCAGGAGCCCGTGCAGTTGACGCCGTGCGTCGAGCGGACGATCTTGTCGTGCGCCCAGCGATTGCGGTACGCGTCCTCCCACGTGCGGTCCTCAGCCGTAGTCACGCCGTGGCCGCCGGCGAAGTCTTCCCTGGGCTGCGAGAAATAGGTCAGGCGATCGAGAAAGTGGCTCATCGAATTTCTCCGCGGTTCAGGGATTCTTCACGTACGCGTTGCGGCGCAGGTAGAACCACCAGTTGAGGATCAGGCACAGCGCGTAGAAGATCGCGAACCCGTACATCGCGACCTGCGGCGTGCCGGCCTTGATCTGCTCGCCGATCACGATGGGCGCGACGAACGCGCCGTAGGCGGCGATCGCCGACGTCCAGCCGAGCACGGGGCCGGCCTGCGTGCGGTCGAAGATCACGCCGATCGTGCGGAACGTCGATCCATTGCCGATGCCCGACGCCGCGAACAGCACGAGGAACAGCAGCAGGAACGGCACGAAGTACTGCTCGGGCGTCGCTGAGCCGTACGCCAGCATCATCACGTAGCCGACGGCCGCCGACGCCGCGACCATGACGACCGAGATGATCTGGGTCACGATCGAGCCGCCGACCTTGTCGGAGATCCAGCCGCCCACCGGGCGGATCGCGGCGCCGACGAACGGGCCGATCCACGCGTAGGTGAACGCCGAGGGCGCGTTCGGATTCTTGACCGTGTGCGTCAGGACGCCGCTGGCGTCGGGCACGTGGCTGATGCCGAAGATCACGGTGATCGCGAGCGGGAGCGCCATCGAGAAGCCGATGAACGACCCGAACGTGACGATGTACAGCGCCGTCATCGACCACGTGTGCTTGTCGCGGAAGATCGCGAACTGCCGGGCCACGCCTTCCTTCATCGGCCCGAACGCGGCCAGCTTCATCACGATCAGCGCGGCGATCACGTCGAGCGGGATCGCCACCCACATGCTGATCACCCCGAGGCCGGTGGGCTTGGGCAGGTACAGGTACAGGCCGAGGATCGACGGGATGAACGCCAGCGTGTACAGCCACGTGATCTTGAGGAAGGCGGAGATCGGGTTGCCCGTGTCGGGCGACACCGTCTTCAGGTTGTTCATTCCCCACCAGCACAGGATCGACAGCGGCACCAGCGACAGCACCCACGCGAAGCCCGCGTTCTGGATCCACGTCGAAGTGCCCGCGGGGATCTTGCCGAGGATCCAGCCGCTGTCCTTCATGAGCTTCATCGGCTCGCCGCCAAAGGCGCCGAACAGCCCGACGGTCATCACGAGCGGGATGACGACCTGCATCGTCGTCACGCCGAAGTTGCCGATCCCGGCGTTGATGCCGAGCGCGGTGCCCTGCAGCCGCTTCGGAAAGAACGTGCTGATGTTCGACATCGAGCTCGCGAAGTTGCCGCCGCCCACGCCGGACCACAGCGCCATCAGCTGGAACGCCCACAGCGGCCAGTCCTTGTGCTGCAGCACGATGCCGGTGCCGATCGCCGGCGCCAGCAGCATCGCGGTGGTCAGGAAGATCGTGTTGCGCCCGCCGGCCACGCGGATCAGGAACGACGCCGGGATGCGCATCGTCGCACCGGCGATCCCCGCGATCGCCGTCAGCGTGAAGAGCTCCGCCTGCGTGAACGGGAAGCCCAGGTTCAGCATCTGCACGGTGATGATGCCCCACATGCCCCAGACGGCGAATCCGCAGAGCAGCGCCGGCACCGAGATCGCGAGGTTGCGGTACGCGATCTTCTTGCCCACGCTCTCCCAGAACTCGTTGTCCTCGGGTCGCCAGTCGCCTACGTCGCCGCTGCCGAGCTTCTGCGGCGGGACCACGACGGCCGCCGCGACGGGCGGAGTGACGTTTTTCGTGTTCATGCTCTTCCTTCGCGAATGTTGGCCGCGCTAGCCGTTCAGGCGGAACGCCTTGGCTCTGGCGCCCATCAGCTCGGCGCCGCGCACTTCGGTCCAGTACATCCAGATCAGCGACACCCAGACGACGCCGTACATCAGCATGAAGGCGCTCGAACGGATGCCGGTGATGTCCATCAGCGCGCCGAACATGATCGGCAGCATGAAGCCGCCCAGGCCGCCGGCCAGGCCGACGATGCCGGAGATCACGCCGATGTTGTCGGGATAGTCGTCGGAGATGTACTTGAACACCGACGCCTTCCCGAACGCCCACGCAATGCCGAGGACGAAGATCAGCGCTGTGAACACCCAGACGTTGAGCCCGATGTGGAACGTCTTCGGGCCATCGATGGTGGTGATGGTCATGACGGTCTGCGGATACGACAGGATGAACAGGCAGATCCAGCTGACCCACAGCACCCACCACGTCATCGCGTGCGCGCCGACCTTGTCGGAAAGCCAGCCGCCCACCGCGCGCAGCACGCCGCCGGGCAGCGAGAAGCAGGCGGCGAGCAGCGCGGCCGCCCGGATGTCCATGCCGTACTCGCCGACGTAGTACTGGACCATCCACAGCGAGAGCCCGACGTAGCCGCCGAACACGATCGAGTAGTACTGGCAGTACTTCCAGACCTTCGGGTCCTTGAGCGCCTTCATCTGCTGCCGCCACGTGATCCTCGAGTCGACGAGGTGGCGCGGGTCCGAGTAGCTCATGAACCAGAACAGGATCGCGGTGCCCAGCATGATCGCCGCGTACACCTGCGGAACCAGCGTCCAGCCGAAGGCGACCAGCAGCGCGGGCGCCACGAACTTGTTGACGGCGGCGCCTGAATTGCCCGCGCCGTAGATGCCCATCGCGAAGCCCTGCTGGTTGCGGGGAAACCACCGCGCGACGTACGGCGTGCCGACGGAGAACGAGCCCCCGGCCACGCCGACGAACAGGCCGAGCACCAGGAACTGCCAGTATTCGGTGGCGTAGCCGATCATCCAGATCGGCACGACGCACACCAGCATCAGCAGGAACAGCACGATGCGGCCGCCGAACTTGTCGGTCCACATGCCGAGCGGCACGCGGATCAGCGAGCCGGTGAGCACCGGCGTCGCCGTCAGCAGGCCGAACTGCGTGGAATTGAGGTCGAGCGCCTTCTTGATCGGGATGCCGATGACGCCGAACATCATCCAGACCATGAAGCACACGGTGAACGCCAGCGTGCTGACGATCAGCACCGACAGCGCCTGCCTTCTCTTGCCCATCGCCCACTCCCCTTTCCGCTCGATTCCGTGCCTGCATCGAGTGTAGGGAGCCGCTGCCGCGGCCGGCATCCTCCGGTGGTACGGCGGAAGCCGCGCGGAAGGAGGATGCGGCGGCGCGCCGCCATCCTCCGAAAGAACTATGGCGCCTCGGCCGTGGACGCGATGACCGCCGCCTGCACGCGCGACGCGACGTCGAGCTTGCGCAGCACGTGCTGGACGTGGATCTTGACCGTCGTCTCGGCGATGCCCAGGTCGCGGGCGATTTCCTTGTTCGACGCGCCGCGCGCGATCCCGCGCAGGATTTCCTGCTCGCGCGGCGACAGCTGCGACAGCTTCGACGCCGGCGGCGGCGCGGCCGGGCCGCGGGCGGCGTCGCGGTAGGCGGCGACCAGCTTGCCGGTCATCTCCTCGGCGACCACCGATTCGCCGCGCATCGCGCGCGCGATCGCCGCCACCAGCGCGTCGCCTTCGATCGTCTTCAGCAGGTAGCCGCTGGCGCCGCCGCGCAGCGCGGCCGCCAGGTCCTGTTCGTCCTCGCTGACCGTCAGCATCAGCACCCGCAGGCCGGGCACCGCCTCGCGCAGCGCAGGCAGCACGTCCACGCCGCGCACGCCCGGCAGGTGGTTGTCGAGCAGCACGAGGTCGGGCTGCAGCTCGGTCGCGCGCCGCAGCGCCTCGCCGGCGTCGGCGGCGTCGCCGACCACCTTGAGGCCGGCATCGCGGGCGAGCAGCGCGGTCAGGCCCCGGCGGAACAGCGTGTGGTCGTCGACGACGAGGATGCGGACGGGATTCGGAATGGCTTGGCTCATGGCGGTCAGTGCAGCGTGGCGATGGCTTCGGCGGACGGCGCGGCCGCGGCGGCCTTGGCAACGGAAGGCGGCAGCGTCAGCACGATCGACGTGCCGCGCCCGGGGGTCGACACCACGTCGAGCGTGCCGCCGATCTTCTCCGCGCGCTCGGCCATGATCCGCAGGCCCACGTGCGTCTCGTCGTCGCGGCCCCCTTCGGGGACGAAGCCCACGCCGTCGTCGCGCACCTCGAAGCGCCACTGCGGCTGCTCGTGCACGTCGAGCCACACGTGCGTCGCATGCGCATGCTTGCGCACGTTCGACAGCGCTTCCTGCAGGATGTGCAGTACCTGGATCTGGACGTCGGGCGGGAGCGGCAGGCCGTGCCCCTGCCGGTGCATCGTGGCCGGCAGCCCGCTCTGGTGCTCGAACTTGCGCAGCGTGGTCTCGAGCGCCGGCTCGATGTCCTCGGCCTGCGCGCGCGTGCGGAAGTGGACGAGCAGCTCGCGCACGTCGCCGTAGCTCTCGCGCACGCCGGTGTCGATCTCGCCGAGTGCGCGCCGCACGCCCGGCTCGTCCGCGCCGTCGAGCGCGTCGCGCAGCAGCTGCACCTGGATGCGCAGGAACGCGAGCGACTGCGCGATCGAATCGTGCAGCTCGCGCGCGAGGAAGCCGCGTTCCTGCGCGACGGCGGCCTCCTTTTCCAGCGCGTTCAGCCGCAGGTTCTCCATCGCGCCGGCCAGGTGCGCGGCGAGCGCCTCCAGCAGCGAGCGCTCCGGCGCCCCCAGCACGATGCGCGCGTGGAAGAACAGGTTGACCTCGCCCATCACGCGATCGTGCAGACGGATCGGAACCGACGCCATCGTCGCGAAGCCGGCGTTCGCGCAGTGCGGCTGCGCGGCCACGCGCAGCTGCTCCAGCGGAACGACGCGCACGGCGTAGGGCGATTCGAGCGACCCGCAATGGCATTCGCCGGCGTGCAGGCACTGCTCGCGTTCCGCCATCGACTCCGGCAGCCCGTCGGAGGCCAGCAGCAGGAAGCGTTGCTGGCCTTCGTCGGACAGCCGCAGCGCGACGCCGTCGGCGCGCGCCAGTCGCCGCACGCGGTCGGCGAAACCGTCGGCCAGCTCTTTCAGCGTGGTCGCCTTCGCGACCAGCGCCGTGACGTCGTAGAGCGCCTGCAGCCGCTCGCGCTTTTCCTCGAGCTCGCTGGTCTTGGCGGCCACCTTCGCTTCCAGGTCGCGGTACATCGACTGCAGGTGCTCGGCCATGCCGTTGAAGCAGCCGGCCAGCGAGCCGAATTCGTCGGTCGTGACGCGGTCGACGCGTACGCTGAAATCGCCGCGCTGCAGCCGCTCGGTCGCCTCCTTCAGCATGCCGACCGGCTCCAGCACGAACAGGTAGCCCATGTACAGGAGCACCGCGGCACCCACGACGGCAAAGGCCATCATCGCCATCTGCAGCAGGTGCAGCAGCGCGGTCCAGCGCGCCATGTGGCGCTCGATGCCCGCGACGAACGCGTCGATGCTCTCGACGAACGCCGACGTCTCGTCGCGCAGGCCGGCGGCGCCCGGCGGATCGGACAGCCGCTGGCGGCGGAACCGCTGCCAGTTCTCTTCGACGGCGGCAAAGCGCGCGCGGACGACGTCGTCCCACGGCACGAACAGCGGGCGCTCGAAGTCCCCGTTGCGCAAGACGTCGAGGCTCTGTTCGAACTCGGCGATATGCTTCGGCACCGCCGCCACATCGCCGGTGCCCGCGGCCAGCGACATCCGGTACGACTGCATCCGCATGCGGCCCGCCTCGTTGACCGCCGCGGCGCCGCCGTCGAGCTGCCAGGAGACCCACAGCGTCAGCGCGATCGACAGCAGCGCCAGCAGCAGGAACGGCGCGCCCACCAGCGACAGCTTGGCCCCGAGGCTGAAATGGCGTGGATGGCCCATCCGGCCAATCTACGCACGCCCGGCGGCCGGGCCTTGAGGTCGATCAACGGCCCGCTGCGCTGCGCCGCAAAGTAGGAATCCTCCGACACGCGAATGGCCGTCGGGCCGGCATCGGCGCCCCGGAAGCGCGTGCACGATCGGGGTGTCCGATACGCAAACCGTCCCCGGTCCACCGGCCCCTGCAGCGGGCAACTGCAATGCGCCGAGCCGATCCGCCTGCGGGCGACGGCACTCCCCCCGGCGGACGGTGCGGGCTACTCCCAAGCCCGGTGCTGCGGACCCCGGCGGCCGCCTCGCGCGGCCGCTTTTTTTTCGGTCCGTCAGGCGCCGTTGAAGGGCTGGAAGCCCAGCGCGAGCTGGTCGAACGCCCTGCCGGCCATGCGCAGGACGCCCCGCGCCAGCGCCCGCACGTCGAAAAGCTTGCGCAGTTGTCCGGTCCGGTGCAGGTAGAGCGCGAGCGCGAACAGCGTGCCGCCGGGCAGCACGATCTCCAGGACCACGTACGGGCCTGCCTTCCTGAGCAGGCGCCCGAAGTCGGCCACGGTGGTGATGATGTTCGCGTTCATGATCGGTTCCTCGCTTCCTATGGCGAGCAGTGTGCGTGGCGGCCGCTGGCCGATCGCTGACGGATGCGCAAGGACGTACCGACGCGCGCGGCGCGCGCGAATCGCGCGCCGGGAGGCACGGTAACCACTTGATAATCAATTAGAAATATCGGCGCCCCGACCGCGGCGCCGCGGACGGCGCCTTCGGTGCCCGTCGGCACGAAAGCCTGGCTTCGGCGACTGACCGATCGACTTACAGCTGGCTTACCGGCGACTCGCCGCGGGGGGGTGCGCGCTACCGCCGCTCGAAGAAGACGCTGAACTTCTGCTTCGCCACCGCCTGGTAGTAGGTGCCGACGAGCTGGTTCTTCGCGGCGTCGTAGGTGAGGTCGTACGTCGAGCCGTTGTAGTGCCCGGCCTGCAGCTCGAAGAAAAGGCGCACCTTCGCGCCGTCGCGGGTGGCCTGGGCCTTGGCGAACGGCAGTCGCGTCGGATTGAAGTAGAGCGCGTCGATCTGCCCGCTCGGCGCGACGTCGCGGATCGCGATCATGTAGCCGCCGTCGGGGCGCACCCACGAGCCCTTGAGCGCGTCGAAGCCGGGGGCCGGCGCCTGCGCCGCCGCGGCGCCGATGGCCGAAGCGAACGCCAGCGCCAGGAGCGGCCGGATCGTGATCATGCGGTGCCGTCCCGACGGTGCTCGTCGCGCCGTCCCTTGAACAGCAGGCCGGCGACCACGGCATGCAGCACGACGGCCGGCCACAGCAGGATGCCGCCGAGATGGCCGACCACGGACAGCCAGGCGAGGCAGAGCGGGATCAGCACGTTGTAGATCAGCATCCCCCGGAAGGCCGCCGTCTCGCTCGCGACCGGGTCCACGCCCGGCCAGGACGCGAACCCGAGCGCGAGGATCCCGACGCCGGCCAGGCGGCCAAGCGGCATCGCCCCGTCCGGCACGTCGGCGCCGAGCAGCAGCGTGACGAACCAGCGCGGCGCGACCAGCAGCGCGACGCCGGTGACCGTTTCCGCGATCGCCGCGAACGCCAGGACGCGGCGCGTCAGGACGAGGCCGGCTTCGCTCATGGCGCTAATCTCGCATCCATGCAATCGCTTCGCGCATCTTCGGCGCGCCGGGACCTCCCTTCGCGTTGCCAGGGCCGTCGTGCCTGCAGTCGCATTCAATCATGTGCTTCCCGCGCCAGAGCGAATGGTCCATCCAGTTGCGCGCGCCCACGCCGCCTTGCCATCGCGTGCGCGTCGGATCCGGCAGATTGTAGACGAACGCCGGCTTTCCCTAGAGGATGTGCAGCGCATGGTCGCCGAACCTGCCGACGCCCGTCACGATCGCGCGCTCGGGACCCCCTTTCGCCAGGTCGGAGTCGACGGCGATCGCGACCGGCCTGTTCGGGGCGCTCGGGGGGCCGACCGGATTCGCGCCGCCGGCGCACGTGTTAGCCTTCGCCGGAAATCATGGCCGCCCGCTATTCACACGAGCTCGTCCACACGCTTCGCGAATTCTGCGGCGCCGTGTACGGTGCGCAGTGCCTGGTCCGGAACGGCGAGCTCGGTCCCCGCGTCTCGGCGCTGATGCGCTACGCGTCCACGCTGCTGGACGCGATCGACGTCCAGTTGCTGGAGACCGGCCTGCCGCCGGACGCCGACGAGCTCGCGAGCGCGGGTCGCCTGCGCGAACGCTTCGAGCGCCTGCTGCTGATGCTGGTCACGATGACGCTGCGCGAACTCGGCGCCCACGCCGCGACCGCGAAGGCGCCCAGGCAACGAAAGGCAGGGCCAGGACGTCGTCCGGCGCGGTCGCGATAGCCCAGCGGCGGGGCGAGTCCCGCGCGGCGGCGCGTCAGACGCCTTCGATGATCCGGATCTCGCGCTCGGCGCCGTCGCCCAGCGCGGCCAGCGCCTCCTGATACGCGGGACTGTCGTGGGCGGCCACGGCCTGCGCAACGCTGTCGAATTCGATCAGCACCGTGCGCTGCATGAGCCCTTTCTCGAACACCTTGGCCGGGACCCCGCGGGCGAGAAAGCGGCCGCCCCCGGCGGTGAGCGCGGGCCCCGCGAGCTTGGCATAGGCGGCGAGCTTGTCGTTGTCGTGGATCGCGCGATAGGCGCTCACCCAGTAGGCCTTGGGCATGGCGTGTCCTCCCAGTTGACGCGTTCGAGGGTCCGGCCCTGCGGGCCGTTCCGGGCCGAACAGTTTACCTGCGCTGCGACGACGTCATCGCAGCCGCGCGACGGCGGCGCGCAGCAGCGCGCGCGAATAGGCCTTGTGAAATCCCAGCAATGCGTGGAAGGCGAATCCCATCGATCGGGATCCTGTCGCGCCGTCGCGCTTCGGCCCCACCGCCGATCCGAAGTGGAGCCGCGTTCCGGCGCCCTGGGCAAGGGCCGCCGTCATCAGCCACGATCTCGTCCGGCCATGGATGTCGGCCAGCAGCAGCTGATTCGCAGCCCTCGCTTCGACGCGCCATGCCGCGAAGGTGTCGGCGTCGCCGTCGGCGAGACGCTTCGCGTCGGCGTCCTTGAACTTCCTGCGCATCGCGCACGCGAGGATGAATCGCTCCACCCGGAACAGCCGGCTCGTGTAGAACGCCTCCACGAACTGCGCATGCGTCACGACGCGGCCGACGTCCGTCGCGAAGCAATCGGTGTACGCGCCGTCGCGAACGGCTTCGCGGAGGAGCGCATCTTCCGGCAGCGGGCAAGGCTTGACGGCAGTCATCGTCGCAGTCCGAACGGAAACGTCACGCGTTGCGGCGAGCGGTCTCAGGCGCGCCGGCCCAGTCGGCGCGACTACAATCGCGGATTCCGCCGCCGAAGGAAGGACCATACCTCATGGCCGCCAATCTGTCCGCGTACACGCCGCAGGCACTGTCGGTCCTGCGCAACGTCACCGCGTTCCTGTTCGTCCAGCACGGCACCGCCAAGTTCTTCGGGCTCCCGCACGTCGCGCAAGGCGGCGCAATTGCGTCCGGTCCGGCAGACCATCGAGCTTCCGCACCCCGGCTTCCACGGAGGAAATGATGCCCCTCAGCGAAAATGAACTCGATTCTGTGCGCAGGCGCGTCTTCGCCATGTTCATGGACACCATCGGCTCGCTCGAACTGATTGCGAGAAACGCCGATGCCATCTACGGCGAGAACGCTGCGCAGATGCGCAGCGCCATCGACGAGTACCTCGACGACTTCGTCCGCAACACGAAGACCTCCGGCGAAGACCACCCCGAAACCCTCATCTTCAGGACATCGAGGACGAACCTGCAACGAGCAGGTCTTTATGGATCGCAGCTGGACGTCAAAGAGCGCCACGTGCGGGAAGCCAACGCGACGTTGCGCGAGCGGATTGCCGGCGGCCTCCTGCGAGCGGGTTCGGGCTGGTTCAGGAAGTGGATCGACGTCATCAACAATTTCCTCGGGAGCCTGGTGGGAGCCTCGGGACTCGCGGAGGCGATCAAGGAATTGAAGGACTGCCTGCGCGACGAATTGCCGGACTAGCCCCGAAGGCGACCAGCCGGACAATTCCGGCACGTGCCGGGAGCGGAAAGAACGACGGCCCCGCGCGGGGGCCGTCGTTCTTGCTGTTGGTGGAGGTGGCGAGAATCGAACTCGCTTCTCTACTCCTATGATGGAGACGAGGTCAGGAATCGCCGTGCCTATATTACCTCCTGTGTTACCTCCAAGCACATCGAGACCTCTGGTGTTAGACGCATGCATTCAGCGGATCCGGCGTGACGGCTACCATGCCCCAGTGAACCAAGCGATGCAATCGATCGCCATTGCCGCGTAGCCTGCCAGCAGCACCCCCATCGCCAGCGCCGCACTCGCCTGCACGATTAGCGAGCGCATAACGAAAAGATATGTGAGCGGAATTGCCAAGAACATCGGAATGAAGATCAAGGCGAGTTGCACAAGGAATCGAGGCACTCCCCATGCTTGCGCGTAATGCTGGGCGTGCAATTGCAATTCGATCTGCGGAAAAATAGCCGCAGCCAATCCCCGCCAAGCGCGCACAAGTGACCGCCCAGTTTTCCGACCAAGGGGCAGGTTCCCGTAGCATGAATAGCCCCGCTTAAGCCGCGCTGCTTCGCTCGAAGCGTGCGCGGTTAACTTGATCTACAATTCTCCGCAACATTGCGAACGACGTTGTCCGACACCGCCCGACATCGTCGCACATACGTGAAGGGTAACCGTGATTTCGGCACCCACCAAGCCCCGTCCAAGTGGGCGATCACTTCACCCCTAAGGTCGCTGCCGTCTTCAAGCTGCAGTTTCAAGAACAACCGCCGGAAGAGGGCCTGCATCAGGCAGACCCTGGAGAAGCAGGTGACAAACATTGGCCTCGCTGTCGACTTACCGTGTTGATAGGATCGCTGCTTATTGCGCCTGAGAGACGTTCAACCGATGAAGCGCGGAGCATTCACACCCCATTGGCCTGGCACTACACCATCGCGATGTATCTTCCGGCCATCATCGAATCCGGTGTGCTGCGGCCTGCGACGGCCAACGTACCTGCCAATGAGCGGCCGGTCGTCTGGTTTTCGATGAATCAGGACTTCGAGGTCACGGCTCGGAAGAGATGGCGCGATCTAGAAGGCAACGAGCGGGCCTTGTCGGTGGCCGAGACTGCACTTCGAGGAGGCGGTCTCGTGCGACTCGGTATCGAGCCGAGAAGACTATTGAATGGAGACAAACTCCGACGCGCTGCGAGGATCTCCAGCGAAACGTGGCGAGCATTGTGCGCGGCCGGGCGCAAGGAAGGCGCAGATCCGACGGATTGGTTCGGACATGTAGGGGAGATCTCGGTCTTTGGTCTCGCGGTCGCCCACAGAATGACAATAAGCAGCGAGTGGCAATCTGGACTACCACCCTGCGAGGCCCTTCAAACGAGCTAAGCGAAACAGAATCTCGAATTCCCGGCCCGTGCCTAAGTCGTGACGTCGATATTGCCATTCGCACTGCGCCGCGCCCCCGTCCATGGGGCAAGAGTGAACGCGCATTGCCGTGCATCAGCCCGACCGCCCCCAAGCGCGCAATGCCCCACCACATACGACGCGCGCTACACGAAACTTTCTGGCCTGCTCATTGCATTTCCCGGGCATATACTGGAGATGACCTACAGGCTTCGGTCATGCTCGCCGAAGGAGCGTCGTGCGAGCGACCTTCGCTTCAGGATCTAGTTTGAATCCAGAATGGAAACAGTGGCTACCGGCGGCAGCCCATGAATCGTGAAGCCTCCGGGATGAAGCATTGCACACAACTGGCAGCACGCACTTTAGGCCCCTGATGGAAAACGATAAACTCCGCTCGACTTTCATTGATCTTTTTGCAGGTTGTGGGGGGCTTTCGCTTGGTTTGGCTCAGGCCGGGCTTACAGGACTGTTCGCCGTAGAGAAGTCGAGGGATGCCTTCGCGACTTTCGAGGCAAATTTGCTGGACGGGCCGGAGAACATCCGATTCCAATGGCCGGTTTGGCTCGAACGCCAGGCGCATGAGATAAGAAAACTGTTGACCAGCCGACGCAAACAGCTCAAGGCGATGGCCGGTAAGATTGATGTAGTGGCCGGCGGACCGCCGTGCCAAGGGTTCTCGTTTGCCGGGCGACGGAGGAAGAATGACGCGCGGAATACCCTGTTCCGCAAATACGTAGACTTGGTGGCCCTGCTCCGGCCACGAGTGGTGATCATCGAGAACGTGCCAGGCATGCGAGTGGCTCATGGCACCGGGCCGGCACGAGGTGCCGCGTCTTCCAAGTCACGCGCAGTCTCCTACTACGATCGCTTGCTCAAGCGATTGGGCGACCTTGGGTATGAGGCTGACGGCAAACTATTCGTATCAGCCGATTTCGGCGTTCCGCAGTTGAGGCCGAGGCTAGTGATCATTGGCCTTCGAAGGGATGTCGCCGCAAGGATCCCTAATGCCATCCACCAAACGTTTGAACTAGTGGAGGCATCGCGAAAGTCGATGCTCGTCGACCTCGGCATCCATTCGCATGTGACTGCCGAGGAGGCGATTTCGGATCTCGAGGCCGAAACCCAGGAGACCGTTCAGTGCCCTGATCCGCCGTACCCCGGCAGGTACCAAATGGTGCGATACGCGCGGCCTAGAACTGCCTATCAAGAACTGATGCATCGGGGCATGGCGACGGACGCAAACATGGACAGCATGAGATTGGCACAGCACCGACCATACGTGCGCAAGCGCTATGAGCACATTCTCAAGAATTGCCGTAAGGGCGTCGGCTTAAGCGACCTCGACCGCGCGGAGCTCGGTATAACGAAGCACCGGATATGTCCGATGAAGCCGAACGAGCCATCACCGACGCTGACGACGCTGCCCGACGATCTGCTTCATTACTCGGAACCGCGCATCCTGACGGTACGTGAGACGGCGCGATTGCAGTCGTTTCCCGACTGGTTCGTGTTCCGCGGCCAATATACGACTGGCGGTACGAGGCGGAGGACGGAGTGCCCGAGATATACGCAGGTAGCGAACGCCGTGCCTCCTCTAATGGCGAAGGCAATCGGCGCTGGGGTCGTCTGTCTATTGGAGCAACTTGATTCAGAGACCCGTCGCAACAACCGCGATGCGGCGAATCGGCGAGTCGTTCGTTCAAGACGCAGCCCTTCCCAGGTATCCACGTGAACGTCGAAATACCGGCGCCAAAATTCCCGGCCGGCCTTCTTGATTGGGCGGGGCATCGTACCGGCGGCGTGAAGCGCCTCTTCCACGATTCGAGTGGACGACCTGCCGGTCAAATCATCCGAACGCCGTTGCTCGACCGCCTCGAACAATGGGCAGGGAGGATCCGCGACATCGGCGCGCCACGCATCGTCTTGCTCGTAGGGGGACCGGGCAATGGAAAGACAGAGGCCGTTGAATTCACTGTTTCTCACCTTGACGCGACCTTGCATGCGCACGGGAAGCTGGTAGACCGTTTTCGAGACATCTTCACATCGGCCGGTGATCGGCCGGCGCCGCGCATCGCTCAGGTCGAGCGCGGTAGCCTCTCAGCTGATACCCCTGCGCTTACGGTCGCACTGGTCCAGGACGCTTCGGCCAAAGATCCCAACGCGCCCGGACGAAGCCCCGCGCAACTATTGGTTGACGACCTTGAAGCCATGCTTCGACCGGGCGCCGACACTGTCTACCTCGCTTGCGTGAATCGAGGGGTACTCGATGACGCTCTCATCGTTGCAACCGATGGCACCCGACTAGTGGCGCGCAACGTACTGCTCGCGATCGTCAAGAGTATTGGTGCCGGGCCCGACCCCGTCTCGTGCTGGCCCTTGGATGACTATCCGGCGATCGCAGTGTGGCCAATGGACGTCGAGACGCTGATTGTAGGTCCAACGGGACAATCTGCGGCGTCGCAGCTCTTGCAAATCGCAACAACCGCCGCGGCTTGGCCACAGCAAGGACACTGTGCAGCGGGCGAGCTGTGCCCGTTTTGCTACAGCAGGGGACGCTTGGCCACCGGATGGGGTAGTAACTCGCTGTTGAATATCCTGCGGTGGTACGAATTGGCGAGCGGCAAGCGCTGGAGTTTCCGCGATCTTTCATCGCTCATTTCGCTTCTGCTGGCGGGCGCTCCTGGTCACGTGGGCGCAGTCAAAAGTGGCGATCCATGTGAGTGGGCGGCGCAGCTCGTCCGCCTCGGCAGCGCGGTTGGGCCGGGGCAGGAGTCAATCCGAACCTCTGCACCGTTTCATCTTGTCGCCGCCCAATATGAGCACGCGCTTTTTGCGCACTGGCATCACGACGGCGTCCGTCAGCTTAGACGCGATTTGGGGGAGCTTGGCCTGGCAGGCGATCGGACTTTGCTGGGACTGTATTACTTCCTCACATCCACCGGACGCAACTCGCTTCCCCGAACACTTGAATCACAGCTCACGGCGCTCGTCGACGCCTTGGATCCAGGGTTGGCGCCACCGGATACCCTGGCCGTCATGAGCGAGACGGTAGGTATTCCCTTTCGCGAGCTTGACGTTCGCTTCAGCCAATCGGTTCGGGAGGGTCTGGACTACATACTCAAGGGAGCGCGGAGGAATTGGTTCTCGCGCCTCGAAATTACCTTGTTGGAAAGTCTCGCCCTTTCCGACGATCAGCTATCGCAGCCGGAAGTAGTCCGTCGTCACTCCGCAGTCGCAGCGCGCGTCAGGGGTCTAGTGCGGAATTTTGCTTGTCGGCTAGTTCGTCGCTCGCTTGGTGTCCGGGCTGCAGCCGTCAACGACGTCGCTATCGTTTCCGAGTACGAGCGCGTCGCGCAGGGAGACCTCACCTTGCTGCACGCATGCGCGAAACAAGTGCAAGGGCTCTTGAATGAACACGAACGATTCGTGATCAGCCTCAACACCACATTTGGCGAGGCGCTGCCGCCACCAGAACGGCGCGCCATCCTGACGACTCCTCAACAAAAGGTCCGCGTGCTGGAGCAGCCCACCAAGGAACGACCTAGGCCGGCGTTCCAATATTTCTCCGTCGGGACGGGGTCGAGCCGTCAGGCGATCGCGCTGACTTACGACCTCTTCAAGGCAATCTTCGAGCTCAGGCGCGGTTTGCTTCCCGCGTCGCTACCGCGACCCGTAGTCGCACAATTGGATACTGCCCGCGCACGCCTTGCTGGCAGACTTGTCCGCGACGAAGAGGTGTTGGAAGACAGCGAGGTTCGCATTGGCCTGCGAAGTGATGTGTTAGTGCGTGAGCAAGGAGAATTCCTCGTCCGGCAGGAGCCTTCGCAATGAGCGTGGAAGCCTTCCTCGAACGGCCCTGGGGTCGGTCACATCCGTGCTACGAAGACTCGTTCATCAACATGAGGCCGGCTCCGGAGTACTCCACGGCCGAGGTAGCGGTCGCGTCGCTGTATCGTTCATGCGGTTTCCCTGGATACTCGGAGAACGATGTGCCCAAGGCGGGACGCGCCTTCGATAGCGCGAGTGCCAACTCAAGGCAGAACGAGACAGGCCGCATTTCCGCAGACGGTTGGCGGACCATCATCCACGGGATTTTGGAGAGTCCTAAGCAACCCAAGCAATCTTCGCGCCGATTTATCCAACTTTGCCCGATTGTGCCCGACATCGCGCTTTACTCGGGATCGGCCCGCCTGTCCGGCAACTCCTGGAACCCGGGGTCACTAATCCAACGCATGCTACAGCTAGGTACCGCGTCGCAATCCGATGCCGAAGCTGCATGGCGCAAGATTTTCGCCGCGTTGACGGTTGCCTCATCAGACGACATTTGGGCCCGATGGTTAACGGAGGAATTCTGTCGTCGTCGCAACAACGACCCAACTTGGGACCTCGCATCGATGGAGAGTCCTACCGGGGAGCTGGCCGCCGCCGATAAGGCTACGCTTCAGTATCCTGCGAAGCAGTTCGCGCGTGATTTGCTCGCGGTGCTTGAGGCGAAGAGCAGCATGACCCGTCGCCAATGGATGAGTCTGATTGAGTCCATTGTCCGACTCGGGATGGTGACCCACGTGCTTTGGCTGTGCACCATCGGCACTCGTCTTTGGAAGGCGTCGAGTGCGATCCTCGGTCGTGGCGAGTTGATGCCAGGCAATGCGGCCGTTGACGCACGCGCGGCAATCCTCGCGGCGGATAACAAGTTCCTCTCCTATGGTAACCAGGCAATGCCTGGTATCCGTGATACTACTTCGCGTTACCTTCAATCACGCCTCGGCCTGAACCTGCTTCTTTGGACGATCGCAGAATTCGGTGGCCAACCGGGCCCGCTCTCCTCCGCGGAGTCGATTGACCAATTCCTGACACTGATTTCAAAGCGGCGGGAAGACATTCTTCGAGCACGGTTCTGGGAAAACTTCGACGCGCTGCAAGGAACAGAGACCCGCACGATCCTGTGCAAGAGTGGCATCGGGTCGAACATCCAAGAGTTCAGCCGGCATACGCTCGGCCAGCGTCAATCGGCCACTGAGACACTGCGTGGCTACGATCAGGGATATTTCTTGCGCAAGCGCTCCGAAGCGAGGAATTCGCCATTCATCGTGTCTCTTGGTCCCGCCGCGGTACTCGCTGTCGTTCACTGCTGCTTGCGGGAGAGTGCCGGTCCGCGCTCTGTCCAACGTTTGTCGGACCATCTCGCGGGATACGGCGTCGAGATCGATCTTGACGACATCGCCACGAGTGATCTTGGGAAAAACCTCCGCATGCTTGGTCTCGTGCTCGATAGTCCGGACGCAGAGAGCGGGATGCTGCTAATGCCCCCCTTCACTGGTACAGAACCGAGCGCACGGCAATGAGTGCACTCGTCGAAGCGATCGCAGGCTTCATCGGCAACCATGTAAGGCAGGAAGTCGCACAGCTCAAGTCGGCCGATGGGGAGCTTCGCGCCGTCTTCAATGGCCCGCCACTCGAGTTTCTTCATCCAGCTTTCCAGATATTCTTTACTCGCGGCGGAATCCCAGCGAAATTGGCCAACGAGTCGACCGTGGTGGTGCCGGTCGTCTTGCAGCTAGATTCCCTACCAGATGGTCAGGCAAACCCTGCAATAGGTGCGTCGGGGGAATGCGATAGCGATCATTTGCTGGACCTCCGCAACTCGATCACGTGCCCTAGATATGTCGGCATGGTGCCCCCTGGCAAACAGGCGAATCTGTCGCAGATTTCCACGCGATCCGACTTCGGCTTGTCCGCGCATAACAACTCCGGCTCTGCTAGCATTTCTGAATGGTGGAACGACCGCTTCATCCAATCGTTGGTCGATGGTGCACTTTCGCGCCAACCTAGCATCGATGATAAGGAGCGAAGCGAACTCCAGACGCTGATCCGACAAGCCGTCTACGCAGCGAACGATGTGGATGAGCAAGACACCTCGCGGCGTGGAAGTTGGAGGGTACTCAATAGAGTGTGGTCCATCCCAATTACCAGCGGTGGATTTGGGCATTGGCTAAGCCTCGCGTGTGGCTTTCCGTCGACAGGTGACGGATCGATAGATACTAGTGAACAAGAAGATGTCTTAAAGGCGATATCCGAGCGTATAGGGGAATTGGGAGTGCTCGGCGCGATTGCTTCGTGCAAGCCTAACGCTTCGCCGTTGGAGTCGGAGGCGCTTGACGCCTTCGCGACACAACTGCAGTCCAGAGTTGACGCCGTCACCGTTGTTACTCGCGCCCTCCCCTATTACTACGGACCTTATACAGGGGATGCGATTGATTCACCGCCGCGGTGGTGGCTTACACTGACGACGGAGTGCTGGCGAAAACTGCTTGGTCAGGATCCGCCGCAAAGAGGGACGGTTTCCATCGAATGCGTAAATCCGCTGTTCCCTCCTGTTTCCGGCCTTGCCGTCGCTGTGAAACAGGAGGCGAGATTTCGCGTTCGTGCGCCGGGCATAGCCAATGCGGTGATCACATTGACACGTGTAGCGCCGGCTCCGCAGCGGACATGGACGATTGCCGCTGATAGCGACGACGAAATCGTCGATGACACAATCCCGGCCCATCACAGCCCGGTTCGATACGTCGCCGACGCAATCGGCGCTTCAGGAGTCAAGAAGGGCGCGCTACGCCTCATATCACTCGCCACCTGGGGTCCCGGGATCCTTGTTTCGTCAAGGACGGCGCGCAAGGCCAGCCCGCCCAAGTCTCCCCGTGGACCGCACGGAACTGGGAAGCTCGAATGTGCGCTAACCATGTTGGGCGAGGGCAGGCACTACTTAGATTTGTACTCTGCGCCAGGATGTCGCGTCGCGAAGATCGCACATGGCACCGACGACGCCGGGGCCTCGAACTCGATTAGCGACTATCCCGTTGCGAAGGTGGGCGACGGCGAGTACGGCGCTGAGATCCAGGCTTCCAGCGAGTCGTACTATGACTTTACGTTGGAGCGCGACGCCCAGACGACGGGTGCGCGTACCTTGCGCGTGTATCTTAGCTGCGACGATGTTGCTGCTGGCGTGTGTAGCAGTGAGTATGAACGACTACTGCAGCTCAATCGGCGCAAGGGAAAGCAGGGAGCGATTCCCGAGGTTCAGATCGACCGCCAACTTCGGTGCACATATCTCCAAGCTTGGATGCTGGACGCGGACGAAGTGGGAAGGTCGTTCTTCCCCACGGTGATCGCGCCCGACTATCTATCGCATTGGCGCCCGCGCGACTGGTCGTCGCAGAAAGACACGATTCTTTCCCGCGGCCAATTCCTCAATGACCCGCGACCCCGGGTCGAAGACATGGTTCCGCCAGCCAAGTTCGTCGAGGCAAGGATGGCGATCGCTGCGCGCATCCGCGGGGACGACCAAAACGGGCTGATCGAGTCCGCGCGTCTCGGCGAATGGCTCGTCACGGACACCGAGTTCGCTGCCGTCGTCGAAGACTACGTCCGGTCCTTCCAAGAGTGGTTGGACGCAGCCCCCGAGGTCGCGGCCTGGTGCGACCTGACGATGATAACGCGCTTTGAGGCCGACCTTTCCACGCTGGTCCAGGAACCGCACGCCTTGCTTGTATCGCCGCTGCATCCCGTTCGACTGGCATGGCATTGCATGGCACAGCGAGCGTTGTTTCTCACTTACCGCAAAGCACCATGTCCGGCCGCGAGTGTGATCGATCCTGATTCGGTGCCGGATTCGCTGGTCCTCCCGTTACGCACTGCCTCGGGAAGCATGAAGCGCCATTCATTCTTTTCCATCGAATGCACCTCTGATTATTGGAGCATTCTTTGGAATTCCGCAAAGCTCGACCAACTAGCGAGCACAGCGAAAAATCCGCCGTTCGATCGTGAGTTCGGAATCCTAGCGGGCGGGATTGCCAATGGGTTCAGCGTTTCGCAGGTGCATCGTGCCCTCGACGACATGACCGAGATGCTGGAGGCCCAGCCGGCGCTGGACGTGCTGTTGACAAGCGCGGCCGGCCACAACAGCGCGTGTAATGACGGACTCATCTCTTGGTGCCGCGGACGCTTTGCCGAATCCACGGAGAGTGATCGGTTCTATCAATTCGCCGGACCGCGTCGAGTACACGTGATCGACCAACGGCGCGCAGAAGTCCGACCTCAGGACGCCGAAATTTCGAACCTCGCGGAAGATTCGCAAGGCCGTGTCAATTGGTACGTGCCGACACCGTCACTACTCGAGTCAACAAAGCCCGACATTGCCATCATTGCTCAGCTGGAATCAACCAACGCATCCGCAGAGGAGACACGTCTGTCGAGCGCTATTGGTGCGGGCGGCCTGTTGCGGACACGCATACGCCAACAGCTTAGTAGTGCCAATGGGGCATTCCTATCCGAAACCAGGACCGGCGGTAGGGGACCCACTAGCGGTGACGGCCTAGCGGACAAAGTACTCGCCGCACTGCTTCGGTTGGAAAACCTCTCACCGCAACGCCTCGCCTACACCTTCGCCCCGAGCGTCCCGACGATACAAACCGCGCTTGATGCGGCGAATTATGTTGCAGTGTCCTCCGCGGCGATCGACCCGGCATGCTTTCTCGGCGGTTGGTTGAAGGACTCGTATCTTTGGGACTATGACTTGCCGTCATATTCGAGCCGTTCAGGTGACAATAACGGCTACTACCTCTTATCGAGGATCAAGGAGGTCGATCGGGAGGCCCTAGCCGACGTGCTCGTGAAGCTGCCTGGATGCAAGGGGTTGGATGACTCCGTCCTTGAGAGATTGATCTTGGAGGTGGCGAGGCGCGGCATCCCAACAGTGCGTGGCCTTTCCAGCGGCCACTCTGGCGCCAGCGGAGATCTGGGTTTGTTCGTCGCATCTCGCTTGTTGCAGGACGAGTTCCGCGTGGCAAGCAACAATTCCGAAAGCCTATTGCCGGTGTGGCGCGAGCTGGGCGATAGATCCGACATCGCATTGGTCATTCCGGTTGATCCGTTTCGCGGGTACATCGAAGACCTGACGCGCGCGCTGGCGAAACCGAAGAATCAGCGGCCAGATCTGTTGGTAGCGTGGATCAGGACTCAGGGCACTCGTATTCACTGCAAGTTGACGCCTGTAGAGGTCAAGTACAGAGGCGCCGATGACCCAATGGCGCAGAACGCGCGCCGCGAGGCACTAGGCCAGGCTCGATCCCTCGGCGAGCTTATCGGCTTGTTGCAAGACAAGGCGGTGGATAGCGAGGCGCCGGTGTGGAAGGTCGCGTTCCATCACTTCGTGTCCTCGATACTGAATTTTGGCTTTCGCGTGTACAGCCAGCAGCTCGCAGTATCGAAGCGCGGTGGCTTGGCGTGGGCAGAGTGTCACGCGGCGGTAATCGATGCGTTACTCGCGGAGGACCTGAACGTCGATATTGACGAACGTGGGCGGCTCATCGTAGTGGACGGGAGTCCGGCGAGTCTTCCGATTGACCAGGATGGCGATAGCCTAGCCGAAACAATTGTCTTGTCCCGAAAGGATGCAGCACTTGTCGTTCGCGGGGAAGCGTCCAGCATATATGCGGCGATGCGTGAAAGGATCGGAGATTGGTCATTGTCTCCAACGACGCAGCCAGCGAAGGATCCCGGTTCCGTGCCGCCCACTGATTCTGAGACGAGCTCGCCCGCGTCCACGGTCCGGGCAGTAGCCGACGAAGATTCTGGCGCCATCTCAAAAGCCCAAGTTGAAGAAGTCGCCCAGCCGGTCTCGCACGACACACGTGCACAGCCGTTAGTAACCGCACCTGCAAATGCATCGGAGCCATCAAAGGGAGGCCCAACGCTTGGCGAAGGTGTGGCGCAGGACGGCGTCCGTTTGATCGTCGGGCCTACAATCGACACATTTCAATCGCAATTGCGTGTGCTAGACATTAGTGACACAAGCTTGAACCAGCTCAACATGGGAGTTGTGGGAGACCTGGGTACTGGCAAGACCCAGCTCCTAAAGTCACTGATCTACCAAATCTCGAGGGCAAAGGAAGCCAACCAGGGCGTTCAGCCACGTTTCCTGATATTCGATTACAAGCGTGATTACAGTACGGCGGAATTCGTCGCCGCTACCGGAGCGCGCGTCATCAAGCCGAAGCATCTACCGTTGAATCCGTTTGACCTCTCGAGCGCTGGCGACTCGATGACTCCGTGGCTTGATCGATTCAAGTTCTTCTCCGACGTCCTTGACAAGATCTTCTCCGGAGTTGGCCCGGTCCAGCGTGCGCAGCTAAAAACTGCGGTGCGCAGTGCATACGACGCCTGCCCCACGGGAACGGCACCAACCATCTACGATATCCACGCGAATTACAGGACCATCATTGGCAACAAGGCCGATTCAGTGTCCGCCATCATCGATGATCTTGTCGATATGGAGCTCTTCTCGCCCAATTACGGAGAGGCGAAGGGGTTCGGTGAGTTTCTGGATGGCGTTGTCGTAATTGCCTTGGACGCGCTTGGTCAAGACGACCGGACGAAGAACATGCTTGTCGCAATCATGCTCAACATGTTCTACGAATACATGCTGCGGATCCCCAAGCGCCCGTACCGCGGCGCTGGAGGCAAACTGCGCACCATCGACTCGTTTCTCCTTGTCGACGAAGCCGATAACATCATGCGATACGAGTTCGATGTCCTTCGCAAGGTGCTGCTCCAAGGGCGCGAGTTCGGTGTTGGCGTCATCCTAGCGTCTCAATACCTGAGCCACTTCAAGGTTGGCCCAACTGACTATCGCGAGCCACTCTTGACTTGGTTCATCCACAAGGTCCCCAGCGTGCAACCGCAGGAGCTTGGTGCGTTAGGGCTGCGGGGTCCAGTGGCGTCATTTGCTGACAGGATTAGATCTCTGGAAGTGCACCAGTGCCTCTTCAAGACCTCGGGCGGTGTCGAGGATATAGTGCGTGGTATCCCCTTCTTTGAGATGCAAGCGGAATTGAAGAAGGGAAGCTGACACAGCGGTGGCGGCTACTGTTCGTCGATTTGCGTCGACACAATGACAACATAAATCCAAGTTGCCTGGCTCCGCATGGCCGACACGTTGTCACGCGAAGAGCGCTCCGTCCGGATGTCAGCCATCCGGGGACGGAATACCAAAATCGAGCGCGAGATACGGAGGGCCTTGACGTCTGCTGGATTCCGCTATCGCCTTGATGTCCGGAAGTTGCCCGGCCGTCCGGACATTGTCCTTGCGCGACACCGTGCGGTCATCTTCGTGCACGGATGCTTCTGGCACCGACACGCCAACTGCTCGGTAGCCTCAAACCCTAGGTCAAACAGAGCGTTCTGGCGTGAAAAATTTGCCGTCAACGTTCGGCGAGACCGCCGGGTGCAGCGCGAGCTTCGCGCCATGGGATGGCGCGTCCTAGTGGTTTGGGAGTGTTCACTTGGCAATCGCACCCGCAGGGAACGACGAATTCGCCGCCTTCTCGCCGACCTGACGACCTGACCAGAACACGGTAAAGCGGACGGGTGCCGAGAGCCGAACGTTTGGCTATGAGCTCGCAGGAGCTTGAATGCGAAATTCGAAGCTTTCGTCGTACCACCAGATGCTGTCTAACGATGCCTCTTCTCGTGACCTGCCCCCCCCGGTAGTAGCGTCAGGGTTTGTCTAAGCCGGACAAGGATGCGCCGGCATATAGCGCGGTGCGTCGCCCTTCGGCGCAGTATCCGCGCTAAGGGTAACCAGATCGATCGCTCACGCTTGAGTCGGGCCTTTAAGAAGACATGTGGACGCCCGGCTGGTCAAAATTCCGGCGCCGCTGCTTTGGGTTCGTGATGGGCTCTCGTCTCGCAATCTAGGCTGGAACGCCGAGGCTCCAACCAAACAGCAATATTGCGGCAGCAACAACGGCGATCGCTGGAATGGAAGCCCACGCCCAGCGTGGAATCCTCGGAAAACTCAATCCGGATGTTTTGGACGAATTGCTCTCCTCGTAAAGAGGTGCAATTGGAGCCGCCCCAAAAATTGCGACCAAGGCTCGACTGAACGAGAGATAAAGAACGACTGTTGCGACGATGTGCAGACCGCCAGCACCGAGCGGATCGTACCGATCCGCCCACTGGGCCAGTCCAACTATCGCAAGCGCAAGAAACGCCGCCACCGCTTCACAAAGCAATCGGCGGCGGAGCCAAAGCGTTCGAACAAACCCCTTTGGTTCGCCTTCCGTTAGGTGCGTCGGCCACGCGCGAAGCAATTCAACGAAGTCGTCAGCATGATTCCGCCCGCCGATCAGGATGGAATGAACCAGTTTGTCTTTCCAGTAGCCTGTGTGCGAAGTTATTGGATCGGATAGCGTGGGACATACTCGTTGAATGCGGTGCGCCCTCTCCGAGAACTGTAGGCGCGCACCGATGAAGTCCAGCCGTCGGTATATGTTAGTCCATGCAAGATTCGGAATCGCTCTGTCGAGGTAGCGCGAGATCTGCTCCGACGTCGGAAATATTTCCGGAAACAATCTTGCAAATAGTCGATCAATTGGGCTGCCCATCGTAATCCAATGCACTGCCCGAAAGCGCTTGAAGAGATCTGGTTTCGCAATCAGAATATCGGCGGCAATCACTGTGCCGAGGCTGTGCGTCAACAAGACAAAGTCGCTGTCCGAAGGCACGGGATCTAGCGACTCGAGGGCAAACCTCTGTAGATTTTCGCGATATCTCGACTCGCCACAATACAGAATTACGTCGGCAAATGTCTTTGTGGCAAAGAATATGGCGAACCATAGCGGAATCATGGCAACGATACAGGCAATCGTCCCCAGTCCTTGAATCCCAATCTTGACTGCGTTTAGCCATAACGGGGTGGTGTATTGACCCGTTAACTGATGGTGGACATGCTCAACATAAGAGGAGAGCTCGGTTATTGGCTTGATGCCGATATACCACGTAACGACGAACATCGACAGCACATAGGAGGCGGGTAAGAGTGGCCAAAGCGAGACGAGCAGGCGTCTGAAGGACGCCCAGATTGCACCTTTATTGCGTGCGGACACGCCGACAAGTGCGATCATCCCGGCAAGCGATGCTGCCAGATACAATGACCACATGGCCCAAGAATTTAGCAAGTCGATTCCCCGTGGAATGTCTCGGGAGTCCGCGATCAACATGTGCAAGACGATCCATGCAAGAGGATAGATGGCCAGCAGCGACAAGGAGATGATCGTGAAGATTGTCGCCAATGCATTTTGCAGACGAAGCAGTAGACGTGGCATTGCGCAGTATTCGGAAGCAAAGAAACCCATCGTGGCTGCCACATTGGTCGCGCGCCCGAGTCGATTGAATAGTTCAAGTATCGCGCGGATCCCGTCGCCAAACTTTCGGTCGTCAATCGGCCGAATGGGTGGGAAACGATTGTCCCAGTTGATCGCCAATACGTCGTCCGCGGCGCTACTCAGTGACTTCTTAATCTCCGCTTCGTCGAACGGGCCCACCCCATGGATCACCAAGATAGTCTTCATAGGTTGAGAGACCATGGCAATTTCGTAGAACTGAAAGTGTACGATGCTCTTGTGTGCAGAGAGCATCCTTGTGGGGAGTGGACGAAGACCAGCGATCTGGGCGTCAATCGGTTCACAGAGCGCGCCATTACGGCGCACCGAGTATGGCTGACGATCACCTTCGCGTGGAAGGTCACTTAGCCTACGCCGAAGCGTGGCAGGACTTGAGTCCGACCGGCATCCTCGGAAAATCTACCCTGTCGCGCGGAAGCAATTGTCTTGAGGTGACTTACGGCGCTTTGGTCAAATTAGGGCTAACGCCGTGAACTACCAGTCACCCATTCTCGGTAAGCGGACATGTTGTCCCATCCCCTTTCGTTCAACCAACCAAGCCGCCCTCCCCAGTCCCGTTGCCGGGGACACCGGAGACGGGGATCAACTCATCGCGAGGCGTCAGCGAGGAGCGCTGCATAGGAGATATTGGCGCTTTGGAGCGCGGCTTGTACTTGCGCGACTACTGCGTCTACCCCAATGCCTTCGAGCCAATCCATCCTCCCGCCTATTGGATTGCGCTTTCGGAAGCGCGCTAACGCTCGAAGCACTGCGGTTTCCGCCTCGACGATGCGCGTTGTCATGGCTACGGGAGCGAAGACGACGTTCTCTCGGCCGAAGTCACTCCAGTAATTTCGCTCTCGGACTGCAAGGTCGCACGCCTTGCCCACCTTCACGTTCAGTCGGTTGACGCGCGCGCAGGTGGCGACATACCTGGAATCCTGGGTAACAGGCATCAATTCATCACATTGGAGCGTGACCACATAGATACCGGGAACCGCAGGGGCTGGCATGGTTGATGTGTGCCGAGTAGAAACAGGCCGCCTTCCCTGATTAAGTTGGTGTCAGCGCCTTGTGGTTGCAAGGTCACGGCAGATCAACGCCCAGTCGTCTGTGGTGATAGCGACGGGAACAAAGACGGTTACCCCGGTGAAATTCAGCGCTGCGCTCACTCCGCCTCTCGGACCCACTCGTTCCTCCAGAAACGGCCAGCGTTTCCTTGCCCCCTCCGCGGATAGTTGCCGCGAAAGGTCACCAAGGGGCTCGATGTCGAAGGGAAGTCGCCAAGGTTCCGGCCAAACGTCAGTGACGACGCGAACTGAGTCGGCGCGCGATCGAACGATAAATGGAACCGTGAAGGAATGGGTTGGATTGCAGTAGAGAAGTCCACACGCACCGACGTGCAGAAATCGATTGGCCTTCGTCACGCGCGCTGCCATCGAACTGTGGTTTAGCACAGTGCCTACAGCCCAAAGCCGATGCTTTACACCAAGCTCAAAATTTCGCGCGTTCTTCGAAGGGAAGCAAAATAGATCCATGCCATTCACCTTCAGATGGTTGCCGAGTACGCCATTGAGAATAGTGTGTGCCCGCCGATGCCCTTCAAGAGCGCGTGAAAGTCCAAGCCTAGACTTCGTTACTCCGTTGCGTAGACGGGATATTCGCACTGCGAGCGCGAGCTTTCCGTCATTGACCAATGCACGCCAATCGACTATAATTTTAGAGGCATCTAGAGAGAAGTCTCAAGACTTCCGCCAACCGGCCGGATCGGGCATCGGTGGCACAAGCGATGCGGCCCGGAGGGGCAAAGATGCGATCAGATCCAACCCTCCTGCGCGCACGCCCGGAGGGTTTTTTGTTGCACTGAGTTCTTGCATCACGTCGTGATTTCGCTCCACTTGCCGCGACGCTAAACAGAGCGCTAAACCGGAGCGTTGGCTACCTACAGGAGTCGACGATGGCATCTTTTGCACAAGCGCGTCCCACCGAGGAATTCCTTTCCATCCTCGGACCCTGTCTTTCGCCCCACACCGTCGTTCAAGCACCCACGCCAGTGCTCCGCAGGTCGATCGGCTTGGCCCGCGACATTGGAGAAGGCATCGACCGGCGCTTTTCCCCTGCGCCTCCATGCGTTCTCGGCATGCCGCCGCGCGCGCTGGCGCCGCTGCACGATCCGTACTTCGTCAATGTCTTCTGGCAGCGCATGCTGCGCACCGTCGCCAATCCGGCCGAAGTGGATACGTCGCTCGGGCATCGCAGGGTCCTCGTGCTCGGCGTCGCCTTGTACGAATTCCACGCGGATGGGACGGCCGAGATCGCGATCTGGGAATGCCCTGCCGGAAGCCCGCCGCGGCTGACGTCCATCGATCCGCGTAACGTCACGATGAACGGGACCCCTTATCGGCACACCTGGCTGGACAAGTTCCAGGACGGCTTCGCCTACGAGCACGCCCAGCGGTTCGACGCGAGCCCCGAAGTCCGCGCGGCGTACGTCGAGTGGGCGTGGATGATCCTCGCGAACCGCCTGCGGCGCCACGTCGATGGCCGCGCCATGCGCGGCGCGATCGCGGAAGCGCTCTCGCTCGATCCCTGGGTCAGGCGCATGGCCCATCGTCTCTGCCGGGAGTCTGGGCGCACCGCGTTCCCCTCCACCCATGCAGCCTACAACCTGATCGCGCGGCATCGCGCTGACTTCGCGGAACTGGAGCGCACGACGCCAAACCTGATTCCGCTGTTTGGTCTCTTGGTGGAGCGACCCGACTTTCCGTCCGACGGCGAGGGCGCTGCGCGACTCAAGTCTTACCTCACCTCGACGCACACCCTCTCGCAACGCCTGTGGCGCCTCGTCGCCAACGGCCGCCCGCGCCTGCTCGCCGAGTTCCTTCCCTGCTACAGCAGCGTGGCTTCCCGGTCCGCGATCGACCTTCTCAGCGTGCTCGACCGCCTCGGGTTCCGCAAGATGCCGCCGCGCTGGCTGCTGTGGAATCTCCTCTCGTATTTCGCCGACCCGGGGTCGCGTACCCCTGCCCTCGCTCGCTGCCCCGAGTTCTCGAGTGCCGCGTGGCGCAGGATCGCGGTGCTCGCCGAAAACGGTGACAAGGACACGATCGAGTCGATGCGACGCGACCTCCATCTTGTCCTGGCCTGGCTGCATGAAGAAGGCGCGTCATTGGATGGCCGTACGATCCGCCTTGCGCCCTGGGCGTGGTTCGTTCGCAGCGCGTACGCATGGCAGCGTGACGTCGAGGCGAGGCAACGAATCGAGGGCCGCGCCTGGTGCGTGCCGCTCAAGCAGTTGCACATCGGACGATTCTCCGTCGTCGGCATCGACGATGGCCCTTCGCTTCTCGAGGAGGCACGCGCCATGCACAACTGCGTGGACGACTACGTGGGCGACTGCGAAGGCGGGCTCAAGATCGTCTATTCCATCCGGGTGGACGGCGAGGACCGGTCGCACGCGCACGCACTCTACGAGCGGGAAGATGGTGGGTGGACGCTCGTGCGGGTGGCCGGCTTCGCCAACGCCTTGCCATCCCCCAGGGCGGGCGTGCTCGCCAAGGTGCTCGAGACGATGCTGCGGTCAGGCTATCAGCCGAGAGGGAGCCGCGCATGAACGCGATCCCCGTGTTCTACTCACCGCGGCAGTGCGCGTTCGCCTCGTCGTTCTCGCCCAGCGCCGAGAAGCCGGCCAAGGTCGTCTATAGCTGGAAGGCCCTGAAGCTCCCCATCGCGCTGTACGAGCCCAAGCCCGTGAGCGTCGACGATCTGGCGCTCGCGCACGATCGCGCGTATGTCGAGGACGTGCTCGCGGCGAGGCGCGACAACGGCTTCGGCAATCGCCGCCCCGAGGTCGCCGCCTCGCTCCCCTGGACGACGGGCTCCATGCTCTCGGCCACGCGCTATGCGGTGGAGAACGGCGGCGTGGCGGTCGCGCCCTGCTCAGGCTTTCACCACGCGAACTACGACGCCCCAAGCGGCTATTGCACCTTCAACGGCCTCGTGGTGACGGCCCTCAAGCTGCACCGCAGCGGCCTAGCCAATCGCGTCGGGATCCTCGACTGCGACCAGCACTACGGAGACGGCACGGCGGCGCTGATCGACCGGCACCGAGCCTCGAGGTGGTTGAAGCACGTCACGGCGACCAGGGGCTACGACCGCGACGCGCGCAAGTTCCTCGCGGCCCTGCCGCGGCTCGTGCGCTCGTTCAAGGGCTGCGACGTCCTCATCTACCAGGCCGGAGCCGACCCGCATGTCGACGATGCGCTCGGCGGCTTCCTCGACGACGAGCAACTCGCCCAGCGCGATGCCATCGTGTTCACGGAGAGCAAGGCGCTGGGCTTGCCGATTGCGTGGAACCTGGCTGGGGGGTACCAGTCGCCGCTGCGGAAGGTCCTCAACATCCACGACCGCACTATGATCGAGTGCGTGAACGTGTTCTGCGATCGCCCCCGCTAGCGAGCGGCAGTCCACACTCGGTTTAGATCGTTGGAGGAATCGGCGGAAGATGAGGGTGCGCCGTCTGCATGTGCTCACTCTCCTCTTCCGCCAACTTCCGGAGCCATGCTTCGATCCCCTCACCCGCATCCGCTCGCCGCTCAAGAAACATCCCGAAGTACTCCTTGCCCAACAACTCAATTGCCCTGATCGCGGCCGTGAGATTGCCGGGCTTCCTGATGCCGGGCGCGTTCGCGCTGCTGGTGGGCAAGGTCTCGGCGGGGACGCACATGTTCACGATCGCGATGAGCCGCTCTGCTATCCATGTCTTGGTCAGGCCGAGTTCGGTCATTGACTTCTCGACCGTGGCTCGGCGAACCGCATCGCGTTCTTCAAGAAGCTCGGCAAGTCGGTCGCGAATTGCGGCCTGCCGCGCAAGCTTCGCAGCGTTCTGCCGCGCCCCGCGAACGGAGTAGCCGGCCGCCAAGTACGCGCGCTCCTGGCTTTCGCCGAGGGCCAGATGCTGACAGAATTGCTCGTGGCGGCTGTGCCGTAGTGCGCCCATGGTCGTCGTAGGAAAGTAGTAGGGTTGTCGTTATGGGACGATGGTCAGCGTCTGATATCCAGCATCCCGCTCAGCCAGTACTCGCCTTTTGATCTCGGATCCTCCAGACCCTTGGTTGCGTAGAGGGCAACACGAAGGACGTCATCCGACGAAGGCGCGATAGACTGGCAGTCCAACGTGCCACTACCCACTACCCGGCGCCAAAGTGTTTGCGCACACTTGTGGAACCAGCGATGGCGGCGAACGTCGATTCGCGCCGTGAGATGAAAGTGCGGAAGGCCGCGAGAGGTCCATTCGAGGAATGCCGCGAAATTGAAGTGATCCTCGAGCGCCGTCGCGAAGCTGCTCGACGAGAACAGACGCCCCGCCACCCAGCGGGACCAACGTTCGAGTGCCTGTCGACGCTGGTCCGATCCGTACAACATGTTGAAGTTCAACGTCACGAAGTGCGTCGGGTTCATGCCCAGCACCAGATCGACGAAAGCCGCCCTCGTGACAGTTGCGATGGTGGGCCGCTTCACGCGGCCCGGTTGCAAGGTCGGCGGTCTGAGGGCCGGATAGTCGCGTTCCAGTTCAACCATGCACTAATCCCTCGTCTAAGATTCAGTCATCGCGCAGCCGCGCATCGTCACTCAACCACCCCGCCATCGCCGCAACCATAGATCCACAAATGCCAGGGCCCCAATGGTCGGCACCTAACGCCTGAATCTCTGCTCGAAGACGAAGTCGTACTTCGAGCACAACAGAGGGAACAAGCGCCTGTTGCGGTAGTAGGTCGCGAGAGATGCGATCAGCGAACGCGATCGGACGTCGCCGAGCCGGCACGGTCGATCAGCGCACGAATGTCTTCAACACGCCACGCGGTGGTACGGGGACCGAGCTTGACGGCTGCAGGAAACCGTCCGTCCTTCACGCCCTGCCACCAAGTGGATCGGCTGACGGGGATGACCCTCAGGACGGTGTTGAGCCTTATGAAGCCTTCGGCAGGGAGATCACCCAACGGAGCCATGTCGTGTCCAATTGCGAGCGAACACGTGCATGATCATTCCGGACTAGGAGAGAGTCAGGATGCAAAAAGCGCGGCTTTTCACCGCTTGACATCCGTACGTTTTCGAAGCTGACGCAGGAGGCCCTTTCCGCGCCTGCCCTCCATCGCCTCGATAAGTACGCCTTCCTCCAGCAATGCCCCCTGGTATGTCACCGGGCTACTGTCATGCGCCTTCGGCTTACCTCGACCTCGGGAGTCTCCGATGCTATCTCCCGACTCGACTCGCTTGTCTGCGGTCTCCCGGCGGACCTCATCCATGAACTGGAAGACGGCCTGATCGGCATGCAGCTGACGCGATACTGCAATGCGAGCGATTTCAGCCAGCGCCGACATCAGCGCAGCCTGCTTGCCAATTCGGGATAGAGGACTGCCTACTCGCTGAATTGAGCGAAGGTCGAAGCTCTCGTCGAGCGTAAGGGCTCCGTTCGCGTCGAGATATCTTCGGAACCGATCGGCGATGAAGCGGCTAATTTCCAGAGGAGGTACAGCACCATGGAGAACCGCTTCAGAAAAGGCACGAAGATGGAGTACGACGGTCTCCTCAGCTTCGGCACGGTCTTCTGCACGGCGCTTGAGTGGCCCTGACTTCTCGATCCTGTCCTTCGCAGGCATGTTTGGTCACGCTTCGCTTCGTAGCGGGATCACGGCCGCACCATCACGCGCGGAGAGCAGCCGGGCTTCGTACCAGCCCATCAACCCACGACGCAGCTCGAGACGGCGCGCGCGGTCATAGGCCGCCTGGGTCTTTGACCCGATCGAGTGGTCAAGCTGCGCCTCGACCAAGTCACCGTCCTTCCCCGCGTCACGTGACCACGTCGAGAAGACAGATCGCCACGAATGCGGGGAGTGTCGCCCCGAGAGATCGAGGCCGCGACGGTAGAACTTCTCCACGGCCTCCCGCGTGATGTAATTCTGATTGCGGTCCGAATTACTTGGTGCGGGGCACACGTACTCGGCATGATCTCCATCCGCGCGCTTCCACTCCTTGAGCCATCCCAGGAGCACCGGGGACAGAGGGATTACGTGGTCGCCACGCTCTGCATCCTTCCGCTTCATGCGTGCGCGAGGAATGCTCCAAGTACCCGCCTTGAGATCGAATTCGTTCCATTGCGCGGGTACGATCTCGCCAATCCTCTGCGCCGTGAAAGCGGCCAGCAAGTGGGCGCGTCGAACGCCGCGGCTCAACTCCGCCACATCCGCGCGTCGCAGAACGGTTCCAACTTCCTCCGCTGCCAATAGCGCCGGCAAGTGCTTGCGCTGAGTGGCGCTCTTGCGCCGACGGGGAGCAGGTAGGGGGTTGAACGCAATGATGCCGTCCTCGACCGCCATATCCAGAATCGCCCGAAGGCGCTGACGCACCTTCTTGGCCATGTCCGGCGCCGAGCGCTCGCAGCGGCGAAGGCTGGGGGCCGCGATCGCTGCGGTGATGGATGTGACCGGAAGGAGGTTCAGGTCCCCCAAGTGGTTGCGAAGGGAGGCGGTTACCTCCTCCCTATAGTCCGACGTCCAACCAGCGCGTTTCGCCTCGACCTTGATCCAGGTCTCGGAGAAGCGGGCGAAGGTCGTGGCGCTGGCCGTCACGGATTGCGCCTTGGCGAGCCGCTTGATGGTGGTGACGTGCTCGCCCTTCTCGACGAGTGCCCGAGCCTCAGCAGCACGTTGGCGAGCCTCCGCGAGGCTCAGGTTGTCGCACTTGCCGAGGGTAGAGGTCTGGCCCTTACCTCCGAGCTTGTACCTGAACTGCCACGATCTAACGCCGCTGGGTGGAACGTAGAGGAACAATCCATCGCCATCCCGAAGGCGGTATGCCTTGGCCTTCCGCCGAGCGTTCTTGATGTGGATGTCCTTGAGAAGGTGACGCGCCATTCTCCTTTACCTCTTCTGCGTTTTGGTTCGATTAATGACTTACCGCCACCGTTACCTCCCATAATAGGTGGCTATGGTTGGATGTCAAGGGACCAAATCGGACGAATTTTAAGAATGCTTGGGAAAGAAAAACGGCCCCGCGCGGGGGCCGTCGTTCTTGCTGTTGGTGGAGGTGGCGAGAATCGAACTCGCGTCCGAAGATGCTCCACAGTCAGGACTACATGCTTAGTCGCGTCATTGTGCTCTCATCCCCGAACCGTTGACTGACATACGGCGAAGGGACCAGTCACCTTGATCTAGCGCCTCGCCCAAGTGACCCGGGCGGACGCGATCGCTCGAAATGTCCTTGCCGTGACTACATCGTTGCCGACTTCGTCACCCGGCCTGAGCGCCGACCGGTGCAAGGTCCGGCGGGATTAAGCCGCCAGAGCGTAGTTTTCGTCGTTCGCAGTTAAGTTTGCGATTGTCAGGGTTTTACGAGGACCAACACCTCGGCATGCCCCAATTTGCTTCACGATCCCCGTCGAGACCAGTTCACCCCCGGTGGTCGATCGGTTACAACATTGCCATTCTACCATTCACGCATCAGTGCCTTCGAAGGCCCTGGCTGCGCGCCCGGCTGGTTCAATATGGCGACGAATCGGGAGAAAGCAACCTCAGGGCCGCGGGGGTGCCGGCGCGGTAAAATGGGCGCCGCACCCGAATCGCCCGAGCGGCGCCTCATGTCTCCCATCGTTCCCGTGATCCTGTCCGGCGGCGCCGGCACCCGCCTGTGGCCGCTGTCGCGAGAATCCGCGCCCAAGCCGTTCATGCCGCTGCCGGACGGCGACACGCTGCTCGGCAAGACCGCGCATCGCGCGCTCGCCGTTCCCGGCACGCGCGGCCTGGTCACCGTCACCAATCGCGACCTGTACTTCCACACGAAGGACGTCTACACGGGCCTCGCCAAGGCCGAGCCGGTGGACGCCGCCTACCTGCTCGAGCCGTTCGGCCGCAACACGGCACCGGCGGTCGCGGTGGCCGCGTCGCTCGTGCGCGCGCGCTACGGCGAGGACGCCGTGATGCTGGTGCTCGCCGCCGATCACCTGATCCGCGACGAGGCGGCCTTCGTGACCGCCGTCATGCGCGCCGCCGAGCTCGCTCGCACGGGCAAGCTCGTCACGTTCGGCATCACGCCGGCGCTGCCGGAAACCGGCTACGGCTACATCGAGTGCGGCGAGGCGCTCGGCAACCGCGCGTACGTCGCGGCGCGCTTCGTCGAAAAGCCGCCGCTCGCGAAGGCGCGCGAGTACCTGGCCGCCGGCAACTACGCGTGGAACGCCGGCATGTTCGCGTTCACCGCGCGCGACATCATCGTCGCGCTCGAACGCTATGCGCCGGCGGTGGCCGCCACCGCGCGCACCGCGTGGCAGCCGCTGTCCGCGCGCGCGAACGACGCGATGCTGGAGATCGACGCCGCGATCTTCGCGTCCGCGCCGGACATCTCGATCGACTACGCGGTCATGGAACCCGCGGCCGCCGACGGGCGGATCGCCGTGATCCGCGGCGAGTTCGACTGGAGCGACGTCGGCTCGTGGCAGGCGGTGTCGGAACTGTCGGACGCCGACGCCCACGGCAATCGCGGCCTGGGCGAGCGCGTGGCGATCGACACGCACGGCACGTTCGTGCATTCGCAGGACCGCGTGGTCGCGACGATCGGCGTGGAGAACCTCGTGATCGTGGACACGCCGGACGCCGTGCTCATCGCGCATCGCGACCACCTGCAGCGCGTCAAGGAGGTCGTCGGCGAGCTGAAGGCGCGCGGCCACGACTCGTACAGGCTGCACAAGACGGTCGCGCGGCCGTGGGGTACGTACACGGTGCTCGAGGAAGGCCCCGGCTTCAAGATCAAGCGCATCGAGGTGAAGCCCGGCGGCTCGCTGTCGCTGCAGCTGCACCATCGGCGCAGCGAGCACTGGGTCGTGCTGCGCGGCACCGCGCGCGTGACGTCCGGCGAAAGCGTGTTCGACCTGCCGCAGGGCGAGTCGACGTTCATCCCGGTGGAGACGATGCATCGCCTCGAGAACCGCGGCACCGAGCTGCTGCAGATCATCGAGGTGGCGTGCGGCGACTACATCCAGGAGGACGACATCGTCCGCTTCGACGACAAGTACGGCCGCGCAACCGGCTGACGCATCCATCGGCGCGCCGTTGGCGTAGCATTCGCCGATGGCCACCCCCACCCTGCCGGGGACCGACATCCGGCAGCCCGCCTCTGCGACCGTCGTCCCGGAACGCTTGGCGCAGCGCCTGCGGACGCGCTTCATCGCGAGCAGGCGGCGCCGAAGCCTGCTCGTCCTGTTGTTGTGCGCAACCGTCGCCACGGCCGCGGCCTGGATGTACGTCGGCGTCGAGCGTTCGCTGCGCGAGTTGCGCGCCCAGGGCCTGCCGGCGCTGCTCGACGCCAAGACCAAGTCGCTCGAGGTGTTCATCGCCGAGCGGCGCGCCGACGGCGAGCGCTGGGCGCGCGACGCGCGTGTGGCGGCACTGACCGCCGACCTCGCCCGCAATGCGCGCGGCCACGACCTGACCGAGCACTGTCGCAGCGCCGAGGTCTCCGAATGGCGCGCGCTGTTCGCGCCGCTCTCGCGCGACGAGAACATCGCGGCGGTCAACGCCGTCGACCGCGACGGCCGGATCATCGCGTCGACGCTGCTCGACGTCTGCGGCCTGCAGGCGCAACCGCGGACGATGGCGCCGCAGCTCGCGCAGGTCTTCGCCGGACGCACGCAGTTCATCCGCCCCTTTGCCGCGGATTCGCGGCTGGTCGCGGCGCAGCCGTTCCTCGGCGCGCGGCCGCTCGCGTGGGTCGAGACGCCGGCGCGCGACGGCGCGGGCAACGTGGTCGCGGCGCTCGGCTTCGCGAGCTACGTCGACCGCGACTTCGAAAGCATCCTGTCGGCCGCCCGCCCCGGCGACACCGGCGAGGCGTACGCGTTCGACGAATCGGGCACGCTGCTGTCCGACGTGCGCGACCTGCGCGGCCTGCATCGCACCGGCCTGCTGCCCGACGGCGCGAAGCGTTCGGCGTTTCGCCTCAAGGTGCGCGATCCCGGCTTCGAGCTCGACGCCGATGCGCCGTCGGCGGCCAACGCCGCCGAATGGCCGCTGACGCGCCCGGTCGCGCAGGCGCTCGCCGCCGGCGCGGCCGCGCAGCGCGGCACGCCGATGCAGGGCGTGCTGCTCGATCCCTATCGCAACTATCGCGGCGCCGAAGTGATCGGCGCGTGGCGCTGGCTGCCCGACGAGCGGATAGGTGTCGTCGCCGAGATCGGCCTCGACGAGGCGTATGCGCCGCTGCGCTACGTGCAGGTGACACTGGCCGCCGTGCTCGTGCTGCTGGTGCTGACCGCGGGCTGGGCCGCGTGGACGACGCTGGCGCTCGCACGGCTCACCGCGAAGCCCGGGGCCGGAAGGCGGATCGGCGCGTACCGGCTCGAGCGCGAGCTGGCCGAAGGCGGCTCGTCGACCGTGCACCTGGCGCGCCACGCGCTGCTCAAGCGGCCGACCGCGATCAAGATCCTGAAACGCCACATGGCCACCGACGAATCCGCGGCGCGCTTCGAGCGCGAGGTGCGGATGGTCAGCGAATTGCGGCATCCGAACACCGTCGAGATCTACGACTACGGGCACACCAGCGACGGCCTGCTGTACTACGCGATGGAGTACGTCGACGGGCTGACTCTCGACGCGCTGGTCGCGCGCGAGCGCGCGCTGCCGATGGAGCGGATGCGCCACATCGTCGTGCAGGTCTGCGCGGCGCTCGCCGAGGTGCACGCGAAGGGCATGGTCCACCGCGACATCAAGCCGGAGAACGTGATGGTGTGCGAGCGCGGCGGCGAGTACGACTTCGTGAAGCTGCTCGACTTCGGCATCGTCAAGCGGATCGAGGCGGCGCGCGGCGACTATCCGGACGCGAGCCGCGCGCTGACGCGTCAGGTGCGGCTGCTGGGGACGCCCGCGTACATGCCGCCGGAGCGCATCGGCGCGCCGTCGGACGTCGATGCCCGCGCCGACGTCTACGGCGTGGGCGCGCTGATCTATTTCCTGCTCGCCGGCCGCGCGCCGTTCGCCGGCGCCGACGAGGCCGCGATCCTGCGCGAGGTCCTCGCCACCCCTGCGCCGCGCCTCGCCGGCACGGTCCGCGGCGTGCCCGCCGCGCTCGACGATCTCGTCGCGCGCTGCCTGGCCAAGGTGCCGATCGAGCGCCCGGGCGCCGTGCACGACATCGTCGTCGTGCTGGAGTCGCTGCGGCTGCCGGCGTGGACGCGCGACGATGCGCGCGCGTGGTGGGAGATGTGGCGGGAAATGCAGTAAAGCGGGTCCCTCGCTACGCTCGGGATGACACCTTTGGGCTAGGCGGGGACGTCCGGATCGAGCTGACGCTCCAGGCGCGCGATCTGGTCCTTCAAGAGCAGCTTGCGCCGCTTCAGGCGCCGCACGAGCAATTCGTCGTGCGCCGGGTCCTGCTCGAAGCGCTCGATCGCCGCGTCGAGGTCGCGATGCTCGACCTTGAGCGCGACCAGCCGCTGCTGCAGCGCGACCCGGCCGGCGTCGCCGATGCTGCTGCCGAAAATGTCGTCGTTGCCGTTCAATCGGTCCCCACGGCCGCGACCTCGTCGACGTCGGGCCGGCGGCGCCCGTAACGGCTGGTGAGCCAGATGCCGGCCAGGATCAGCGCAATGCCGGCGACGTGATACGGCGCGAGCCGCTCGTCTAAGAACACCCACGCGAGCACGATGCCGAACACCGGCATCAGGTGGACGAAGAGCCCGGCCACGTTGGCGCCGACTTCCTCGACGCCGCGGTTCCAGAACAGGTACGCGAGCACCGACGAGAACAGTCCGACGGCGACCATCGCGGCGAGGTTGGTCCACGACCACTCGACGTGGAAGCCGAGCGCCATCTCGGCGAGCCACAGCGGCAGCACGCACAGGTTGCCGATGACGGCGACGACCAGCAGGAACGACTTCACGTCGAGCCCGGCGGGGCGCCACCGCAGCATGATCGTGTACGCCGACCACATCGCCATCGACAGGATGATGAAGAGGTCGCCGGCATTGAGCCGGAAGCCGACGAGCGTGGAGAGGCTGCCTTCCGACAGGATCGTCAGCACGCCGGCCAGCGATATCGCGACGCCGGCGGACTGCAGCGGCGAAAGCCGCTCCCGCAGCAGCACCCATGAGAACGTGATGATCATCACCGGGATGAACGAATTGAGGATGACGCCGTTGGTGGCGGTCGTGTAGTTGAGGCCGAGATAGGCCAGGCAGTTGTGCGTTCCCACGCCGACGGCGCCCATCAGGAACAGGATCCGCCAGTGCCTGCGGATGATCGGCCAGTCGCGGACGACGTAGCGCCACGCGAACGGCGCGAGGATCGCGATCGCGAAGAACCAGCGGAAGAACGTCATTGCCATCGGCGGAATGTCGCTGTGCAGCGCGCGGCCGATGATCCAGTTGCTGGCCCAGAAGAACGGCGTCAGCGTCAGGAGCAGGTACGGCGAGACGCTGCGATTCGCGGCCATGCCCGCAGTATAAGCGCCTCGATTCGCGCCGGTATAATCGGGCGCTTGGATCCCGTTGCGCCCCCCTCGGCGGCCCCGCCCGACGCCGCCACCCCCGCGTCCGCGCTACCCGCCCTCATCCCGGACCTGCCCGACGCCGCCCGGCGCATGAGGGCCGGCCCGTTTGCGGGCTCGTCCGACGCACTTGCGCTGGCCGAACTTGCGCGGAAGGCGGTGCAGGCGAAGCGGATGGTCGCGGTGGTCAGCGCGGAACCGCGCTCTGCCCAGCGGCTGGCCGAGGAAATCCCGTGGTTCGCGCCCGAGTTGCGCGTGGCGCTCCTGCCGGACTGGGAGACGCTGCCGTATGACCACTTCTCGCCGCACCAGGACCTGGTGTCCGAGCGCCTCGCCACGTTCTATCGCGCGGCGCGCGGCGAATGCGACGTGCTGGTGGTCGCCGCGACGACGGCGCTCTACCGCGTCGCGCCGCCGTCGTACCTGGCCGCGTTCACGTTCTTCCTGACGCAGGGCGAGCGGCTCGACGTCGACGCCTTGCGCGCGCAGCTGGCGCTCGCCGGGTACACGCACGTGACGCAGGTCGTGTCGCCGGGCGAGTTCAGCGTCCGCGGTGGGTTGATCGACCTGTTCCCGATGGGCTCGGTGCTGCCGTATCGGATCGACCTGTTCGACGCCGACATCGAGTCCATCAAGACGTTCGACGTCGACACGCAGCGCACGCTGTACCCGGTGCGCGACATCCGCCTGCTGCCCGCGCGCGAGTTTCCGCTCGACGACGCCGGCCGCACGCGCTTCCGCACGCGCTTTCGCGAAGTGTTCGAGGGCGATCCGTCGAAGTCGGCGCTGTACAAGGACATCAGCAACGGTGTCGCCCCCGGCGGCATCGAGTACTACCTGCCGCTGTTCTTCGACGCGACGGCCACGCTCGCCGACTACCTGCCGCCGACCGCCGTCGTCGCGCTGCACGGCGACATCGCCGGCGCGGTCGAGCGCTTCTGGCAGGACACCGAGTCGCGCTACCGGCTGCTGCGCGGCGACAAGGCACGCCCGCTCTTGCCGCCCACCGAGCTGTTCCTCACCGTCGACGCGTTCAACGGCGCGCTCAAGTCCTTCGGCCGCGTCGAGATGCGAACGACGGGCGCCGGGCCGACGTTTCCGTTGCCGCCGGTGCAGGTCGACCGCCGCGCCGACGACCCGCTGACGGCGCTCAAACGCTACGTCGGCGGCACGTCCGGCCGCGTGGCGATCGTCGCCGAGAGCGCCGGACGGCGCGAGACGATGCAGCACTACTTCGCCGAATACGACCTGCATCCGGTCTTAGGCGACAGCTTCGCCGGCTTCCTGGCGGCAAGCGATCGCGTGATGCTGCTGGCCGCGCCGCTCGCCAGCGGCTTTGCGTGGCCGGACGCCGGCATCGCGTTCGTCACCGAGGCGGAGCTCTACGCGGGCGTGGTACGGCGCACGGCGCGCGAGGCCGCGAAGCGCAGCAACGTCGACGCGATGGTGCGCGACCTGTCCGAGGTGCGCATCGGCGATCCGGTCGTGCACGAGGAGCACGGCATCGGCCGCTACCTCGGGCTTTTGACGCTCGACCTGGGCGACGGCCCGAACGAGTTCCTGCAGCTCGTCTACGCGAACGACGCGAAGCTGTACGTGCCGGTGTCGAACCTGCACCTGATCGGCCGCTACAGCGGCGCGTCACCTGACGCCGCGCCGCTGCACGAGCTGGGCAGCGGCCAGTGGGAGAAGGCGAAGAAGAAGGCCGCGAAGCAGGCGCACGACACGGCCGCCGAGCTCTTGAACCTGTACGCGCAGCGCGCGGCGCGGCAGGGCTACGCGTTCGCGATGAAGCCGCACGACTACGAGGCGTTCGCCGAGGGCTTCGGCTTCGAGGAAACGCCGGACCAGGCGGCGGCGATCGAGGCGGTGATCGCCGACATGACGGCCGGCAAGCCGATGGACCGGCTCGTGTGCGGCGACGTCGGCTTCGGTAAGACCGAGGTCGCGCTGCGCGCGGCGTTCGTCGCGCTGGCCGACGGCAAGCAGGTCGCGCTGCTGGTGCCGACGACGCTGCTCGCCGAGCAGCACTTCCAGACGTTCTCCGACCGCTTCGCCGACTTCCCGGTGCGCATCGCCGAGCTGTCGCGCTTCCGCACGGCCAAGGAGACGAAGATCGCGCTCGAAGGCCTGGCCGACGGCCGCCTCGACCTCGTGATCGGCACGCACAAGCTGCTGCAGAGCGACGTCAAGTTCAAGAACCTGGGCCTCGTCATCATCGACGAGGAGCACCGGTTCGGCGTCCGGCAGAAGGAGCTGCTGAAACGGCTGCGCGCCGAGGTCGACGTGCTGACGCTCACCGCCACGCCGATCCCGCGCACACTCGCGATGTCGCTCGAAGGCATCCGCGACTTCTCGGTCATCGCCACCGCGCCGCAGCGGCGGCTCGCGATCAAGACGTTCGTCGCCAGCTACTCGGCCGGCATCGTCCGCGAGGCCGCGCTGCGCGAGCTCAAGCGCGGCGGCCAGATCTACTACCTGCACAACGAAGTCGACACGATCGCGACGCGCTCCGAGGCGATCGCGAAGCTGCTGCCCGAGGCGCGCATCGCCGTCGCGCACGGGCAGATGGCCGAGCGCGAGCTGGAGCACGTGATGCGCGACTTCTACCAGCAGCGCGTCAACCTGCTGTTGTGCTCGACGATCATCGAGACCGGCATCGACGTGCCCAGCGCCAACACGATCATCATCGACCGTGCCGACAAGTTCGGCCTGGCGCAGCTGCACCAGCTGCGCGGCCGCGTGGGCCGTTCGCACCACCAGGCGTACGCGTACCTGCTGACGCCGCCGTGGGAAGGCCTGTCCGCGCTGGCGAAGAAGCGGCTCGAGGCGATCCAGATGATGGAGGACCTGGGCTCCGGGTTCTACCTCGCCATGCACGACCTCGAAATCCGCGGCGCCGGCGAAGTGCTGGGCGAATCGCAGTCGGGCGAGATGCAGGAGATCGGCTTCCAGCTCTACAACGACATGCTGCGCGCGTCGGTGTCGGCGCTGAAATCCGGACGGGAGCCGGACCTCGCGGAGCCGCTGCTCGTCACCACCGAGATCAACCTGCACGTGCCGGCGCTGCTGCCCGAGCGTTACTGCGCCGACGTGCACGAGCGGCTGGTCCTGTACAAGCGGCTGGCGAGCGCGGAGTCCGCCGACGAGCTCGACGGCATCCAGGAAGAGCTGGTCGACCGCTTCGGCGCCACGCCCGACCAGGCGCTGGCGCTGCTCGCGAGCCACAGGCTGCGCCTCATGGCCAAGCCGCTCGGCGTGCGCAAGATCGACGCCGGCCCCGAGCGAACGACGATCCAGTTCGTGAAGCGCCCGCCGTTCGACGCCGGATCGCTGATCCTGCTCGTGCAGCGCGACGGCCGCATCCGCTTCGCCGGCCCGGACCGAATCCGCATCGAGCGCGCGGCGCCGGCGTTGCCCGACCGCGTTGCGCTGGTGAAGGACTTTCTCGGCAAGCTTTCGTAGGCGCGAAGTAAAGCAGGTCCCTCCCCCCGCTTTCGCGGGGGTCGGGATGACACCAACTGGCGATGTGTCATTCCGATCCCGGCGCACTTTCGGGGAGGAACCTGCAGTAGCGTGCGAGCCCCCATCCATTGGTGTCATCCCGAGCGCGGCCTCATCCATTGGTGTCATCCCGAGCGCGGCCTCATCCATTGGTGTCATCCCGAGCGCAGCGAGGGACCCGCTTAACTGCGCCGATGCGGAGCTACTACGTCTACATCATCGCCAGCCGATCGCGAACGCTGTACATCGGCGTCACGGGAAACCTCGTGCGCCGGGTACTCGAACACAAGGAGCGCAAGGGATCGGCGTTCACGTCGAAATACCGGATCGACCGCCTCGTCCACTTCGAAGAGACCGGGTCGGTCGATGCGGCGATCGAACGCGAGAAGCAGCTCAAGTCATGGCGCAGGCAGAAGAAGATTGCGCTGATCGACTCGGCGAATCCGACTTGGACCGATCTCGGCCTCGAGTGGTACGATTCGGCGGTGCGAACAGCAGGTCCCTCACCCCGCTCGCGCGGGGATTCGGGATGACATGCGGTATGGACGAAGTCGTTTCGCATACCCCGTTGGCCCGATTTCCATGACCGCGAGTCAGCTTCCCCCGCAACTGCACGTCTTCGTCCGCGACTGGCTGTCGGCGAACAACATCCTGCTCAAAAGCCGCGACGGCCACGTGCTGATCGACACCGGCTACGTCGCGCACGCGCCGCTGACGCTGGCGCTGCTGCGTTCCGAGCACGGGCTGGGCGGCGAGCCGCTGGCCAAGCTCGTCAACACGCACGGCCATTCCGATCACATCGGCGGCAATGCGGTCGTGCAGAGCGCGTACGGCTGCCCGATCGAGTTTCCCGCGGCGGAGGCGCCGCTGATCGAACGCTGGGACACGAAGGCGCTGTGGCTCGACTATGCCGACCAGACCGCCGACCGCTTCTCCGTCGACGCCACGCTGGAGCCGGGGTCGACGCACACGTGGGGCGACCTCGAGTGGCGCATGTACTCGGCGCCCGGTCACGACATGGGCGCGCTGGTCTTCCACAATCCCGAGTACGGGATCCTGATCTCCGGCGACGCGCTTTGGCAGAACGGCTACGGGCTGATCGTGCCGCCGTCGCTCGACCCGGCGGCGCTGCCCGCGACGCGCGCCACGCTCGACCTGATCGCCGGCCTCGACGTGCGCGTCGTGATTCCCGGCCACGGCGACCCGTTCAGCGACGTCGGCGCCGCGCTCGACCGCGCATACCGGCGGACCGCGGCGTTCGAGGCCGACGAGGCTCGCGTCGCCCGCCACGCGCTCAAGGTGCTGCTGACGTTCACGTTGCTGCATCGGCGGCGCCTCCCGGTCGCCGAGCTCCCCGCGTACGTCGAGCGCGTCGGCTTCTTCCGCGACATCAACGCGGCGATCCTGCGCCTGCCTGCGGCGGCACTGGCGACGCTGCTGGTCGACGAGCTGGTCCGCGGCCGGGCGGTGCGCGTCGAAGGGGGCGACCTGGTGCCGGCCTGATCGGGACATCCCCGCGATCGGCTACAATTCGCGGCTCGTCCTTTTTGCGCGCCGCCGCCGCCCGATGGAATAGTCGCGGCCGCGCCCGTGTTGGCCGAGGCGGCGCCGGCGTTATGGGCGCCGGTATCGGCTGCCGGCCACCCCGAAACCTACGCGAAACCGACGTCGTGAACGAACTCCTCCAGCATCCGGCCGTCCAGGGCGGCGTGGCGCCTTTCATCGTGGCGCTCGTCGTCGCCGTCGCGCTCGGCCGGACGCGCTACGCGTGGCTCGCCATCGTCGCCGGCTACGCGACGCAGGTCGCGCTGTCGACCGGCATCTCGTTCACGCCGCTGTCCGCGTCCCGCAAGATCCTGCTGCTGTGCCTGGCGGCGCCGCTGGTCGGCATGGCCGTCGACGCCCTGGTCGAGCGCTCGCGGCCGATCGCGTACGCGGCCGCCGTTGTCGCCGGACTCGCCGCCGCGTGGGTATTCCTGTCGGTGCTGTCGCAGCGCGAAGGCGCGCAAGCGTGGCTGTCGGCGTTCGGCATCGTCGCCTATGCGGCCGCGATGGTCGCCGCGCTCGTCTCGCTGCGCGACGACAGCCTGCGCACCGGCGCGGCCGCGCTCGGCCTCGGGCTCGCGGCAGGCGTCTCCGCGCTCATCTCCGCGTCGATCGGCTTCCTGCTGTCCGGCATCGCGGTCGCCGCGTCCGCCGGCGCGCTGCTGCTCTACTGGGTGATCACGTCGAAGCCGATCTCGCCCGGCCTGCTCGGCACGCTGACCATCGGCGTGATGATCGCCTTGTTCGCCGAGGGCTCGCTGATGCTCGCGCAGATGCCGTGGTTCGCGCTGGTCGCGCTGCTGCTGGTCCCGCTCGCCGTGCGCCTGCCCGTGCGCGAATCGGCGTCCGTGTTCTTCCGCGCGTTCGTGCTGTCGATGTACGCGCTCGCTGCTGCTCTCATTCCAATCGCCGCCGCGTGGCTGTCCGCGCGAGCGACCGTGTCGTAGTCCCAACTTTCCGGAGGATTGCCCGTGTTCAAACGCATCGCCGCTGTTGCCCTGCTCACCCTGCCGATCGCCGCGTTCGCGTCGGACGCGTACACGATCGACCCCTATCACACGTTTCCGAATTTCTCGCTCGACCATCTCGGCGTGTCGACGATCTACGGCCGCTTCGACAAGACGTCGGGCAAGGCCACGCTCGACCGCGCCGCGAAGTCGGGCTCGCTCGACATCACGATCGCCACCGCGTCGGTGACCACCGGCGACAGCGACAAGGGAACGCGCGCTCGCTCGCGCGACGAGCACCTGCGGTCGGCCGATTTCTTCAACGTCGCGGAGTTTCCCAACGCGACCTACAAGTCGACGAAGGTCGTGTTCACCGGCGACAACCCGACGGCGATCGAGGGCAACTTCACGCTGCTCGGCGTCACCAAGCCGCTCAACCTCAAGATCGAGCGCTTCAAGTGCAACCCCGCGTCGGGCAACAACAAGGAACGCTGCGGCGGCAACGCCACCGGCACGTTCAAGCGGTCGGACTACGGCATGAAGTTCGGTGTTCCGGGTATCGGCGACGAAGTCGCGCTGATGATCTCGTTCGAGGCATTGAAGGACTGACGCCACGAAGCACGCCGCAAGGGCCGGGCCGCGCGCCCGGCCCTTTTCATTTCGGCAGCTGCGCGACGAACGTGCGCACGCCGTTCAGCAGCATCTCGACCGCCAGCGCGGTCAGCACCAGTCCCATCAGCCGCTCGAACGCGTTCACCGCGCGTTCGCCGAGCGCGGCCTGCAGGCGCCCCGCCGCCATCAGCACGACGGTCGTCACGGCCATGGCGATCGTCAGCGCCGCCACCCAGGTCGCCAGGTGCGCCGGATCGCGCGACGCCATCAGCATCACCGTGGCGAGCGCCGAAGGTCCGGCGATCGACGGCACCGCCAGCGGCACCAGGAACGGCTCGCCGTCGCGCAGGTCGCCGAAGACGCCGTCCTTGTGCGGGAACACCATCCGCAGCGCGATCAGGAACAGGATGATGCCGCCGGCGATCGACAGCGAGACGTCGGACAGCTGCAGCCACGTGAGGAACGTGCGCCCGCCCGCCATGAACGCCAGCAGGATCACGAAGGCGAACAGGCATTCGCGCACGACGATGCGCGCATGGCGCTCCGCCGGCACGCGCGCGAGCGCCGACACCACCAGCGGCAGGTTGCCGAACGGATCGAGCACGAGCACCAGCAGGATCGTCGCGGACAGCAGGTCGGCGTTCAACGTCGCTCCTCAACCCGGCGCGGACATCGTCCACAACCAGTAGCCTAGCGGAAACAGCACCGCCGCGAGCATGCCGTGCAGCGCGAACGCCAGGCCTGCGTAGGCGCCGGCGTCGGCGTTGACCTGGAACGCTCGCGCCGTGCCGATCCCGTGCGCGGCCAGGCCGAGCGCGAACCCGCGCGCGCGCCAGTCGCGCACGCGGCAGGCGTCGAGCACGTACTTGCCGACCGACGCGCCGAAAATGCCGGTGGCGACCGCGAACACGGCCGCGAGCGCCGGCAGCCCGCCCAGCTTCTCGGCGATGCCCATCGCAATAGGCGCGGTGACCGACTTCGGCGCCAGCGACAGGATCGTCGCCGGCGTGGCGCCCAGCAGCTTGGCGACGACCACGACGCTGACGAGCGCGACCAGCGATCCGACCGCGAGCGCACCGGCCACCGGCACCGCCAGCCGTCGCACGCTGCGCCATTCGCGCGCGAGCGGCACCGCGAGGCCCACCACCGCCGGCCCGAGCAGGAAGTGCACGAACTGCGCGCCGTCGAAGTACGTCCTGTACGTCGTGCCCGACGCCGCCAGCACCGCGACGATCAGCGCCACGGCGATCAGCACGGGATTGGCGAGCGGATGCATGCCGCTCCGCACATAGCACCACCAGCCGGCCGCGTACATGACGAGCGTCAGCGTGAGCCCGGCCAGCGGCGTCGCCGCCAGGTACACCCACAGCTCGAAGAGCGGCTGCGCCGTCACGACTGCCGCTCCTGCCGCCGCGCGAGCCACTCGAACGTCAGCGCGGTGGCCGCGATCGCCAGCACCGTGCTCACACCGAGCGCGACGACGATCGGCAACCACTCGCCCGCCACGCGCGCCACGTGCAGCATCACGCCCACGCCCGCCGGCACGAACAGCAGCGACAGGTGCCGGGCCAGTCCGTCCGCCGCCACCGAAAGCGCATCGGGGGAGCGGCCGCGGATCAGCAGCGTCGCGAACAGCAGCGCCATGCCGGCGACGGGACCCGGCACCGGCCATTGCGCAAGCCGAACCAATGCCTCGCCCGCGCACTGGAACAGCAGCAACCACGTGAATCCGGCCAGCAGCGGGCTCATCGCAAGCTAGTGCAACTTGACACGCGGTTCCAGCCGCTCGCGCAGGAAGCGCCCGACCGTGTCGAACGCGACGCGGACGACGCCGTGGATCGACACCTGGTGCATCTTGTACAGCGACGTGTACATCATTCGCGCGATCAGGCCCTGGATCAGCAGGCTGCCGCCGATCAGCGCGCCCATCAGCGTGCCGACCGCCGACAGTTCGCCGAGCGACACCAGCGATCCGAAATCGCGGAACCGGAACTCGGGCAGCGGCTTGCCCGCGAGCCGCGCCTTGATCGACCTGATCAGGAGTGTGGCCTGCTGGTGCGCGACCTGCGCGCGCGGCGGCAGGATCGCGCCCTCCTTGTGGCCGAGCCACGGCGCCGCCGCGCAGTCGCCGAACGCGAAGATGTCGGGATCGCGCGTCGTCTGCAGCGTCGGCAGCACGACGAGCTGGTTGGCCCGGTTGACTTCCAGCCCGTCGAGCTCGCGCTGCACGGCAGGCGCCATGATGCCGGCTGCCCACACCACGAGATCGGCCGCGTAGTACGCCCCGCTCGCCGTGTGGACGCCGTCGGCGGTGACCTCGGTCACGCGCTCGCCGGTGCGCACGTCGACGTCGAGCTTCTGCAACAGCTCGGTCGCAGCGCTGGCGACGTGCTCGGATAGCGGCGGCAGGATCCGCTTCGAGGCCTCGATCAGCGTGATGCGGATGTCCTGCGCCGGATTCAGGTGATCGAGGCCATAGCCGGCGTGCGCGCGCGTCGTCTGCCGGATCTCGGCCGCGAGCTCGACGCCGGTCGCGCCGGCGCCGATGATCACGATGTTCACCTTCGGCGAGCCGCCCGTGGCCGCGCGCCCGTCCGCGCGCACGACGACGGCCAGCAGGCGCCGGTGGAAGCGTTCGGCATCGTCGAGCGTGTCGAGCGAGATCGGATGCAGGGAGGCGCCGGGCACGCCGAAGTCGTTGCCGACGCTGCCGAGGCACAGCAGCAGCGTGTCGTACGGCAGCGTGCGGCGCGGCAGGATCTCGTCGCCCTCGGGCCCGAACACGGCGTCGAGTGTGATCTCGCGGCGCTTGCGGTCGAGGCCGCAGATCGCGCCCTGCCGGAACCGGAAGTGATGCCAGTGCGCGATCGCCAGGTAGTCGAGGTCGTGCGCGTCGGCGTCCATGCGTCCCGCGGCGACCTCGTGCAGCAGCGGCTTCCACACGTGCGTCGCATTGCGGTCGACCAGCGTGACCTGCACGTTGCCGTCGCGGCCGTAGCGGTCGCCCAGCTTGGTCGCGAGCGGCAGCCCGCCCGCGCCGCCACCCACGACCACGATCCGATGCGCCGGCGACGTCGTCATTTGGGCGAGTGCTCGGTCAACGCGATGCCCATGCGGCGCCACGCCTCGACGTTGGACTTGAGCGCGTAGTCGTACAGCGCGACGCGGTCGGCCAGCATCTCGCTCGTCACCGACAGCGGCGTCGCCCGCGGCAGCGTGACGTGCGCGTCGGCGTCGCCCGCCTCGATCACGACGTCCATGCCGGCGTGCCGCGCGATCTTGATCATCGCGGCGTTCTCGGCCAGGCAGTGCATGAACAGCCGCGGCACGTACCGGTTGCGCGCATGCTCGGCCGCGCGCGTCACCAGCGCCTCGCCGATGCCGCGGCCGCGCGCGCTCGGCAGCACCGAGACGCCCAGCTCGGCGATGTCGCCGCCGAAGGCCAGGTGCGCCGCGCCTTCGAGCTCGAGCCCGTCGCCGTGCACGCCGAACAGCGTGTCGACGTCGAAGTCGATCCGCGCGACATACGAGGCGATGGCGTCCGGCGGCAGCACCATTCCGAAACGCAGCCGGACGTCGTTCGCGTCGAGCGCCAGCAGGTGCGCGAGGAACGCGCCACGCGCGCTTGCCGAGAGCCGCTGGACAGGGATTTGAGTCGTCATTGGCCCTTGACCACGCCTTCCCGGCGCGGGTCCGCGCCGCCGATCCAGCCCTGCTTCGTGCGCACGATCGCCTGCGTGCCGCTGGTCAGCTCGATCACGGCGACGTCGCTGCCGAGCGCCTGCAGCTTCGGCGCGAGATGCGCGACGTCGGTCTCCTTCTCCAGCTCCGTCGGGCCGTTGCGGCTGCCGAAATTCGGCAACGCGATCGCCGCCTGCGGATCGAGGTTCCAGTCGATGATGCCGAGCAGCGTCTTCGCCACGTAGTTGATGATCGCGCTGCCGCCCGGCGATCCGGCAACGATTGCCACCCGGCCGTAGCGGTCGTAGGCGATCGTCGGCGCCATCGACGAGCGCGGCCGCTTGCCGCCTTCGACGCGGTTGGCGACCGGCTTGCCGCCCTCCTCCGGCACGAACGAGAAGTCGGTCAACTCGTTGTTGAGCAGGAATCCTCCCTTCGTCATCAGCCGGCTGCCGAACTGGCTCTCGATCGTCGTCGTCATTGCCAGCGCGTCGCCGTACCTGTCGACGATCGAGATGTGCGACGTCGACGGCAGGTCGAGCGACGCGTCGGCGCCCCACGCGGTCTTGCGCGCCGGCGCGACGCGGTCCGGCGGATCGCCCGGCTTCGCGCGCCGCAGGCTCGAATCGGCGCGGATCAGCGCGGAGCGTGCCGCGAGGTATTCGGGATCGAGCAATCCCGCCGGCGGAGTGAAGAACGCCGGATCCGCCATGTACACGCCGCGGTCGGCGTACGCCAGGCGCCCCGCCTCGCTCATGAAGTGCACGCTCCAGAATCCGGCCGGCTCCATCGCCGCGATGTCGAAGCGTTCCAGCATCCCGAGCATCTGCAGGACCGTGAGGCCGCCGGAGGACGGCAGCGGGAACCCGCACACGCGGTACGCGCGATACGGTCCGCACACCGGCTCGCGCACGACGGCCTTGTAGTTCGCGAGGTCGGCCAGCGTGATGTCGCCCGGATTGAACGGATGCTGCGTCACCGTGTCGACGATTTCGCGCGCGATCTCGCCCGTGTAGAACGCGTCGGCGCCGCCGGCGGCGATCGCGCGCAACGTCCGCGCGTAATCCGGATTGCGCAGCACGGTGCCGACCGGCAGCACCTTGCCGTTGGCGTCGTAGAAATAGGCGCGCAGGCGCGGCTGCGTGATGAACTTCTCGGCGACCAGCAGCGAGCGCAGCCGCGGCGACAGTGCGAAGCCGCCTTCCGCCAGCGCGATCGCCGGCTCGAACAGCGCCGCCCAATGGAGCCGCCCGTGTTTGCGATGCGCGGTCTCGAGCAGGCGCACCACGCCCGGCACGCCGACCGACTTGCCGCCGACGACCGCATCGTAGAAATCGAGCGGCTTGCCGTTCTTGAGGAAGCGATCGGGCGTGGCCGCGGCCGGCGCGGTCTCGCGGCCGTCGTAGGCGATGAGGCGCTTTGCACCGGAGTCGTGCAGCAGCAGGAACGCGCCGCCGCCGATGCCCGACGACTGCGGCTCGGTCAGCCCCAGCACCATCTGCACGGCGATCGCCGCGTCGACCGCCGAGCCGCCTTTGGCGAGGATCGCGTAGCCGGCGTCGACGGCGTGCGGGTTGGCCGCCGCGACCATCCATTGCCGCGCGGTGACCGGCTGCTTGTCGGTCCAGCCGGACGGATGCTCGGGCGCGGGCTTCTGCGCCAGCGCGAGCGCCGGCGCGAGCACGGCCAACAGCAGGCCCCTTCGCCACTTGTGGAGGACATCACTCACCGACGCGGACCCCGTTGATCGAGCCGGAAACGCCCTCGATTGTACGGGAGCCGGTGCGCACATTGCGGTGCAACATGTCGTCGGATCCCCCCTTGCCTGCCGCGGGGCGACGGGCGCAATATCCGTTCCCTCCATCGCCCCGATAGCCGACGCGAACACCCGAAGGGGAGGCATCGTGCGATCAAGAGCATGTCGCGAGTTGGGCCACGACCGCGCGCTGCGGCGCGCGTTCGGCATCGGCTTGGCGCTCGCCACCCTTGGCGCCACGATGTGCGGCGCCGCCCACGCCGGCCTTGGCACCGCGGTCGAGTTCTACAACCCGGCGCTGCGCCATTACTTCATCACCGCGCACCCGGAAGAAGCCGCCGCGCTCGACGCCGGCACCAACGTCAAGGGCTGGACCCGCACCGGCGGCCAGTTCACCGTGTTTACGGATCCCGCGCCGGGGCTGCAAGCCGTGTGCAGATTCTTCGGCACACCCGGCAAGGGACCGAATTCGCACTTCTACACGGCCGACGCCGCCGAGTGCGCCAAGGTCAGGACGCTGCCGGCGTGGACGTTTGAGGAGATCGCGTTCTACATCCCGACCACGAGCAACGGCGACTGCGGCAGCAACTGGCCCGTGTATCGCAGCTACTACACCGACAACATCTCGGATGCCAATCACCGGTTCACGGTGGACCTGACGGCACATGTGCACATGAAGGATCGCCGCGGCGACATCCTCGAAGGCATCGTGATGTGCGCGCCGGTGACTGACGAGGAGCGCGAAGCGGACGTGGTGCGCTTCCTGGAGCAGGCGACGCTGGGGCCGACCGAGGCGCTGGTGCAGGAGGTGAAGGCGAAGGGGATCGAGAAGTGGCTCGACGAGCAGCTCGCGATGAACGTGACGCGGTACACGCAGTACCCCTACTGGGAACCGCCAGCGGCCGCGAATCTGTGCGTGGACGACCGCACCCTTCCGCTGACGCCCGAGAAATTCTGCGCCACGCTGAAGTTCAGCATGCGGCCGGTCGCATGGGAATTCTTTCGCCAATCGCCGACCGCGCCCGATCAGCTTCGCCTGCGCATGGCGCACGTCTGGCATCAGATTTTCGTAGTCACCGAGTTCAAGACGTACGCCGCCGCGGAGTACCAGCAGCGCCTGCGCGACCACGCGTTCGGCACCTTCGAGAACCTGCTCGCCCGTTATTCGCTTTCGCCGGCGCTCGGCTTCTTTCAGAACTGGGTGCTCAACGTCCCCGAGCACGACGGCATCAAGCCGAACGAGAATTTCGCGCGCGAGCTGATGCAGCTCTTCACGATCGGCGTGAGCCAGCTCAACGACGACGGTTCGTTCGCGCTCGACGCCAAGGGACAGAGGATCCCGACGTACGGCCAGTCCGACATCGAGACGCTGGCGCGCATCCTGACCGGCTATTCGTGGCCGCCGCTGCCGGGTTCCGCGCCCGTCTGGGGAGACCGAGCCGCCAGTTTCATCGGCGACATGATCCCGTTCGACCAATTCCACGACAAGGGCGCCAAGAACGCGCTCGCCGGCCGCATCCTGTTGCCTGCCAACGGAGGGGCGGACTACGAGGTACGCGCGCTGCTCCGCGCGCTCACGAACCACCCGAACACGCCGCCGTTCATTGCCCGGCAGCTCATCCAGAAAAGCGTGACGAGCTCGCCCTCGCCGGGTTACGTCGCGCGCGTCGCGGCGGTGTTCAAGGACAACGGCAAGGGGGTGCGCGGCGATCTCGCTGCCGTGACCAAGGCGGTGCTGATGGATCCGGAAGCCCGCGGCGCCCGCAAGATCGATCCCGAGTACGGCCGCCTGCGGGAGCCCGTGCTGATGTGGACGGCGATGATTCGCGGGCTCAACGGCATCACCGACGGCTGGATGCCGCATTGGCAGGCCGAGAATTCCGCCCAGGGCCTCTTCAACTCGCCCACGGTGTTCAACTACTACCCGGCAGACTACACGCTGGCCGGCAGCACCATCCCGGCCCCCGAATTCGGGATCTACGGCACCGCCGAGTTCGTGAACCGCGCAAATGCGATCAACGGCTTTCTCTACAACGTCGATTGTTCCTGTTCGGTGGACCCGAACGGCGTCTACGGATGGAATGCGTTCGCGTACGTGCCGAATGCGACCGGCACGCCGAGCCCAACGCTCGATGCCTTCCTGCCCGATGCCGGCAATCCGGACGTGCTGGTCGAGCGTTTGAACCGCCTGTTCCTGCACGGAACGATGAGCGCGGCGGCCCGCAAGACGATCGTCAATGCCGTGGGCAAGCTCAGCATCGTGGATTCGCTGCGGCGCGTCAAGCTCGCGGTCAACCTCATCCTTGTGTCCGTCGACTACCAGGTGCAGAAGTGAGTCCCACGCACGGAAGACCCGCGCTCTCGTCGCCACAACGCCGGCGGCTGCTGAAGTTCGCCGCGGCGGGCGGCCTGCTCACGGCGATCGAGCGCAATTTGGCGATAGCGCAGTCGGCACCCGATTACAAGGCGCTCGTCTGCGTCAACCTTTCCGGCGGCAACGACGGCGAAAATACGCTGGTTCGCTTCGACACCGCCGGCTACCAGAACTACGCGACGATCCGGCCGGCCGCTTCCGGCATCAACATCCCGCAAGCGCAGCTGCTGCCGGTCCAGCCGGCGCGAGGCGGCCCGGCGTACGGATTCCACCCGGCCTGCGCGCCGCTCAGGGACCTCTTCAGCCAGAAAAGGCTCGCGGTGATCGCCAACGTCGGCATGCTGGCGCAGCCGTCGACGCGCTCGGGCCTGTTGACGGGAGGTGCGCCGCGTCCCGCCAACCTGTTCTCGCACTCGGACCAGGATCTCGCGATGCAGAGCGCCGTCCATACCGGCGCCGAGCGTCTCGGCTGGGGCGGCCGCGTCGCGGACCTGCTCGATGCAGCGAATCCAGGAACGCTGTTCCCGCCGCTCGTGTCGCTTGCCGGACTGCGCAATTTCGTGTCGGGTCGCACGTCGGTGCCGCTGACCGTCCCTTTGAACCCGTTCTACAAGCTCTTGAGCAGCGGCGGCGACAAGTACCCGAACGGCTTCCAGTTCGACGTCCTGCGCGACGCAGCCGTGCGCGAGATGCTCGGACAGAGCCGCGGAAACGTCTACGACACCGTCGTGCAGCTCTACGCCGAGGAAGGGCTCGCCGCCTCGTCGGTGCTGGTGCCGATCCTGCAGAACACGGCGTCGGTCGTGACGCCGCTGTTCGCGAGTCTAAGCTCGCCCATCGCGAAGCAGCTCGGCAGAGTCGCGCAACTCATCGAAGGCCGCGGGCAGACGCAGATGCGGCGGCAGGTGTTCTATGTCGACCAGTTCGGCTACGACACGCATGGAAGTCAGGCGGGCATTCAGCAGGGGCTTCTCGGCGACCTTTCGGCGGCAATCAAGGCGTTCGAGGACGCGATGACGGCGCTGGGACTGGCGGACAACGTGACGCTGTTCACGCTCTCCGAATTCGGGCGCACGTTCAAGCCCGCATCGAATGCGGGCACCGACCACGGCTGGGGCAACTACGCGTTCGCAATCGGCGGCGCGGTCAGGGGCGGGGACATCTACGGCACGCCGGCGACGCAGGCGCTCGACGGCCCCGACGACCTCGGCAACGCGGGCCGCTGGATTCCCACGACGTCGCTCGAGCAATACGGCGCCACGCTCTGCCGCTGGTTCGGCATTGCCGAGGGCGACCTGCCCTACGTCTTTCCCAACATCGGCGCGTTCGCCAACACCAACCTGGGGTTCATGAGCTGACCATGCGAACCGGCGTGATCGTGGTGGGATTCGGCGCGCTCCTGGCGTGCGCGAACGCCCACGCTGGCCTCGGCACCGCGGTCGAGTTCTACAACCCGGTGCTGCGCCACTACTTCATCACCGCGCATCCGGAAGAGGCCGCCGCCCTCGACGCCGGCACCAACGTCAAGGGCTGGACCCGCACCGGCGGCCAGTTCACCGTGTTCACCGATCCCGCGCCGGGATTGCAGGCCGTGTGCCGCTTCTTCGGCACACCCGGCAAGGGCCCCAACTCGCACTTCTACACGGCCGACGCCGCCGAGTGCGCCAAGGTCAGGACGCTGCCCGCTTGGACCTTTGAGGAGATCGCGTTCTACATCGCGACGCCGAGCAACGGAGATTGCGGCGCCAATTGGCCGGTCTATCGCAGCTACTACTCCGACCAGATCTCCGACGCCAATCACCGCTTCACGGTGGACTTGACGGCGCACGTGCGGATGCCGCAGCGCAGAGGCGACGTGCTGGAAGGCATCGTGATGTGCGCGCCGGTGACCGACGAGGAGCACGAAGCGGACGTGGTGCGCTTCCTCGAGCAGGCCACACTCGGACCGACCGAGGCGCTGGTGCAGGAGGTGAAGGCCAAGGGGATCGCCGCGTGGCTTGACGAGCAGCTCGCAATGAACGTGACGCGGTACACCCAGTATCCGTTCTGGGATCCGCCGCAGGACATCTCGCTCTGCCAGAACGACAACACGCCCCCGATCACGCCCGAGAAGTTCTGCTACACGAATCTCGATTCCGAGCAGCCGGTTGCCTGGGAGTTCTTCCGGCAGGCGCGCACCGCCCCCGACCAGGTCCGCATGCGCATGGCGCACGTGTGGCATCAGCTCTACGTGCTGAGGGTCGGGCCGACGTACGCAAACGCCGAGTCCCAGCAGCGATTGCGTGATCACGCACTGGGCACGCTGGAAGACCTGTTGCTTTCGTATTCGCTCTCACCGACGCTCGGGGCGTTCCAGAGCTGGGTCAACAATGTCCCCGAATACCAAGGGGTAAAGCCCAACGAGAACTATGCCCGCGAGTTGATGCAGATCTTCACCGTCGGCGTGAACCGCATGAACGACGATGGCTCGCTTTGGGTCGACGGCAACGGCCGACTGGTGCCGACCTACACCCAGGCCGACGTCGAAACGCTGGCGCGAATCCTCACGGGATTCACGTGGCCGCCACAGCCCGGCAAGGCTGCGGCCTGGACTTCGGCCGCGTGCTTTGCCGGCGACATGGTGCCGTTCGACGACCACCATGACAGAGGTGCCAAGAGCGCCCTCGACGGCCTGATCGCGTTCGCGGCCGGCGGGGGGGCGATGGCGGAGGTGCGCGCCGCGCATCGTGCCTTGATCAATCACCCCAACACGCCCCCGTTCATCGTGAAGCAGCTCATCCAGAAGACGGTGACGAGCTCGCCGACGCCGGGCTACGTCTCGCGAGTGGTGGCCGTGTTCAAGGACAACGGCAAAGGCGTGCGAGGCGACCTTGCCAGCGTGGTTCGCGCGGTGCTGCTCGATCCCGAGGCGCGCGGCGCGCGCAAGATCGATCCCGAATACGGGCGCCTGCGGGAACCGGCGCTCTTCTGGACCGCGATGATCCGGGCGCTGGACGTCACGACCGACGGCCTCATTCCCTGGAATTATTCGACTCAAAGCGGTCAACAGCTCTTCTATCCACCCAACGTATTCAATTACTACCCTGCCGACTACACGCTCGCGGGCGGCTCCATCCCCGGCGCGGAATTCGCGATCTACACGTCCGCCGAGTTCATGAACCGCGCGAATACGGTCAACGACCTCCTGTACAACCCGGACTACTTCGTCCCCTGTCCGGGCTGTACGAACAATTTCGACCCTCAGCCTTACATTCGAAACGCCACGGGAACGCAAAGCCTAGCTCTGACGGCGTTCCTTGGCGATGCGGCCGATCCCGATCGCCTGGTCCGCAGGCTCGATCGACTCTTCCTGCATGGAACGATGAGCGATGCCGCACGCAGCCTCATCGTGAGCGCCGTCAGCAAGGTCGACCCGAGCCAGGCGCTTCGCCGCGTGAAGTTGGCTGTCAATCTCGTCCTCGTGTCGATCGACTACCAGGTGCAGAAGTGAACCTCACCTCGCCCCAGCGGCGCATGCTCCTGAAATGGGCGGCAGGGACGGGGCTGCTGGCGGCGGTGGAGCGCAACCTGGCGCTCGCGCAGACGGCGGAGGACTACAAGGCACTCGTGTGCATCTTCCTGCAGGGCGGCAACGACGGGGAGAACACGCTCGTCCGGTACGATAGCGCAGGCTACGCGAACTACGCGTCGATCCGTCCAGGCGCATCGGGGATCAACCTTCCGCAGGGACAGCTGTTGCCAATTCAGCCGCTGCGCGGCGGACCGCCCTACGGCTTCCACCCTGCGTGCGCGCCATTGCAATCGCTCTTCAACGCGAAGAAGCTTGCGGTCATCGCGAACGTCGGGGTGCTCGTGCAGCCGTCGACCAAGCTCGGGCTCGAGAGCCAGGGCGCGCCGCGTCCCAACAACCTTTTCTCGCACACCGACCAGGAGCTCCTGACCCACAGCGCCGTCCACACCGGGGTCGAGCGCAGCGGCTGGGGCGGCCGCATGGCGGACCGACTGGACCCGGCCAATCCCGGGACGATTTTCCCCCCAATGACGTCCGCGGCGGGCCTGAGCACATTCGTGTCGGGCCGCTCCTCGGTGCCGCTGACGGTTCCCGAATTTCCATACTTCAAGCTTCATGGGTCCGGGCCCGCGTACTTTCAATTCGACACGCTGCGCGACGCCACGATCCAGGCCATGCTCGCGCAGTCGCGCGTCAACGTTTATGACGTGGTCGCCCAGCTTTACGCACAGGAGGGGCTGGCCGCGTCTTCCGTCGTGTTTCCCATTCTCCAGAACAACAGCGCGATCGTGAGCCAGTACTTCGGCTCGCAGAACACGAGCGTCGGACGACAGCTTCGCAACGTCGTCAAGCTCATCGAGGGTCGCGGGCAAACCAAGATGAAGCGGCAGGTCTTCTACGTTCAGCAAGGCAGCTACGATACGCATGCGAACGAGCTGGCGGTGCAAGGGCAGCTGCTGGGCGAGCTGTCGAGCGGCATCGATGCCTTTGGCAAGGCGATGGACGCGTTGGGACTTGCCGGCAATGTGACGGTTTTCACGCTGTCGGAGTTCGGCCGAACGTTCAAGCCTGCCGCAAACCTCGGCACCGATCACGGCTGGGGCAACTACGCGTTCGTGATGGGTGACGCAGTCAAGGGCGGTGATTTCTACGGATCCGTGCCCACGCAGGCATTGAACGGCCCCGACGATCTCGGCAGCGCGGGACGATGGATTCCCACGACCTCGCTCGAACAGTACGCCGCGACGCTGTGCCGCTGGTTCGGCATCGCCGAGGGCGACCTGCCCTACGTATTTCCCAACATCGGCGCGTTTCCGAACACGAACCTGGGCTTCATGACGTAGCGGCCGCGGAACCGCCCAAATAAAAAGGCAGCGGTTGGTCGCCGCTGCCCTTCCCGCGTCGCCGGCATCGCCGGCGCCCGGATTACTTGACCAGGATGATCTCGACGCGACGGGCTTCGGCGTTGTCGCCCGACCCCTGCGTCAATTCCGGCTTCGCCATCTCGATCTTGTCCTCGGCGATGCCGGCGGTCTTCAGCTGGTCGCGGACCTTCAACGCGCGCTGCTTGGCGAGCTCCTGGTTCTGCTCGAGGCTGCCGGTCGCGTCGTGATAGCCGGAGATCTTCACCTTCTGTCCCGACGCCTTGGCCTTGTCGGCGAGCGGCGCGAGCTTGCCGGCGGCATCGGCCGGCAGGTCGGCCTTGCCCGTGTCGAAGTAGAGCTTTACCACTTCGATGACGACGATCGCAGGCGCGGCGGCGGGCGCGGCGGGCGCAGCTGCCGTGATGGCCGCAGGCGCCGCCGCGACCTTCGCCGGTGCGGCCGGCTTGCTGCCCGGACCCCACACGGCGAGCAGCGGCACGATCATCAGCGCGACGATGTTGATGATCTTGATCAGCGGATTGACGGCCGGTCCCGCGGTGTCCTTGTACGGGTCGCCGACGGTGTCGCCGGTCACCGCCGCCTTGTGCGCGTCGGAACCCTTGCCGCCGAAGTGGCCGTCCTCGATGTACTTCTTCGCGTTGTCCCACGCGCCGCCGCCGGTCGTCATCGAGATCGCGACGAACAGGCCCGTGATGATCGTGCCCATCAGCAGGCCGCCCAGGGCCTGCGGTCCGAGCACGAGGCCGACGACCACCGGCACCAGCACCGGCAGCAGCGACGGCACGATCATTTCGCGGATCGCCGCCTTGGTCAGCATGTCGACCGCCACGCCGTACTCCGGCTTGGCGGTGCCTTCCATGATGCCCTTGATCTCCTTGAACTGCCGGCGCACTTCCACCACCACCGCGCCGGCCGCGCGCCCGACCGCTTCCATCGCCATCGCGGCGAACAGGAACGGAATCAGGCCGCCGATGAACAGCCCGATGATCACCATGTGGTTCGACAGGTCGAACGTGGCGCCGATGGAGAACGTCTCCAGCGCATGCGTGTAGTCGGCGAACAGCACCAGCGCCGCCAGGCCGGCGGAGCCGATCGCATAGCCCTTGGTCACCGCCTTGGTCGTGTTGCCCACGGCGTCGAGCGGGTCGGTGATGGCGCGCACGGAATCCGGAAGGTCGGCCATCTCGGCGATGCCGCCGGCGTTGTCGGTGATCGGCCCGTACGCGTCGAGCGCGACGATGATGCCGGCCATCGACAGCATCGACGTCGCGGCGATCGCGATCCCGTACAGGCCGGCGCACCAGAACGACACGAGGATCGCCAGGCAGACGGAGAGCACCGGCCACGCGGTGGCCTTCATCGACACGCCGATGCCGGCGATGATGTTGGTCGCGTGCCCGGTGGTCGACGCCTCGGCGATGTGCTTGACCGGCTTGAAGTCGGTGCCCGTGTAGTACTCGGTGATGACCACCATCAGCGCGGTCAGCACGAGGCCGACGATCGCGGCGCCGAACAGGCGCATCGGCGTCAGCAGCGGATCCGCGGCCGCGAAGCCGCCCGTCATGCGATCGGTGATGAACCAGAAGCCGATGGCGGAAATGACGCCGGCGACCGCAAGGCCGCGGTAAAGGGCGTTCATGATCTTGCCGCCGGGCGAGGCCTTGACGAAGTAGCAGCCGACGATCGACGCGAGGATCGAGAAGCCGCCCAGCACCAGCGGATACAGCACGGCCGCCTCGGCGACCGTCGGCAGCAGCAGCGCGCCCAGCAGCATCGTCGCGACGATCGTGACCGCGTACGTCTCGAACAGGTCGGCCGCCATGCCGGCGCAGTCGCCGACGTTGTCGCCGACGTTGTCCGCGATCACCGCGGGATTGCGCGGGTCGTCTTCGGGAATGCCGGCTTCGACCTTGCCGACCAGGTCGGCGCCGACGTCGGCGCCCTTGGTGAAGATGCCGCCGCCAAGACGCGCGAAGATCGAGATCAGCGAGCCGCCGAACGCCAGGCCGACCAGCGGCTGGATGATGTGGTGCAGGCTGTCCTTCGTCGGGTTCGGCGCCCACGCGGCGGAGCCGGTCAGGAACCAATAGAAGCCTGCCACGCCCAGCAGGCCGAGGCCGACGACCAGCATGCCGGTGATCGCGCCGCCGCGGAACGCAACCGCGAGCGCTTCGTTCAAGCCCGTGCGCGCGGCTTCGGCCGTGCGCACGTTGCTGCGCACCGACACGTTCATGCCGATGTAGCCGGCGAGGCCGGACAGCACGGCGCCGACGAGGAAGCCGCCGGCCGTGCGGCCGCCGAGCGCCCACCAGATGATCACGAACAGAATGACGCCGACGATGCCGATCGTCGTGTACTGGCGATTGAGGTACGCCTTGGCGCCGGCCTGGATCGCCGCTGCGATCTCCTGCATGCGCGGATTGCCTGCGGGCTTGGCGAGGATCCAGCTGATCGAGACGACGCCGTAGACGATCGCCGCCACCGCGCAGACGAGCGCGAAGATGAGTGCTGGTGACATGGCTTGGTGTGCTCCCTAAAGACGTGGCTATGAGTGGAACGCGCGGGCGCCTTCGGACGAACGCCCTTCGCGGATCCGGCCGCGGGCGGGCTTGCTGCCGCCTCGCGGGCCGGACCTTGAATCCCCCTTGCACCCCTGACCGGACACCCGGACCGGGGAAAACACGCTATTTTGCCAGTTTGCGGTCGAGGAAGTCGAGACGGTCCTGCCCCCAGAACAATTCGTCCTGGTAGACATACGTCGGGGCGCCGAAGACGCCGCGGTCGATCGCCTCCTTCGTCATTGCGAGATAGCGCGCTGACATGTCAGGGGCGCGCGCCGCCAGCGACGTGGCGTCGAGCTTGCACGCGCGCGCGGCGGCGGCCAGCGTCGACGCGTCGGCGATGTCGCGCTCGTCCACCCACAACGCGCGGCCGATCGCGCCGGCCAGCGCCAGCGCCGCCTGCGCGTTCGTCTCCGCCGCCGCCAGCACCCAGCGCGCGGCGAGGTCGCCGTTGGCCGGGAAGAACTTCGGCTGGATGTTGATCGGTACGCCGAGAAACTCGGACCAGCGCTTCAACTCGACCAGCCGGTAGGCCTGACGCTGCGGCGCGCGCTTGCTGAGCGGCAAGCCGCCGGACACCGGAAAGACGTCGCCCAGGTTCATCGGCTTCGGCACGACCTGCGCGCCGTGGCGCGCCGCGATCGCCAGCAGCCGGTCGTGGCCGAGGTAGGTCCACGGCGAAACCGTGGCGAAGTAGTAGTCGATGGTCTTGGTCACGGGCGGCGATCCTAGAGGTTGAACGACGTGGCGAGCTTCTTCGCCACCGGGACGTTTTTCAGGCGCGTGTACTGCGGCAATCCGTCCCTGAACGGCGGCGGGTCCTCGCCCTTCATCAGCGGGCCGAGGTAGGCACGCGCCTTCGCGGTGATCCCGTAGCCGTCCTTCGTGATGAAGTCGCGCGGCAGCATCTTCTCGACGTTCGCCACCTGCGTAAGCGGCGCTTCGGTGATCTTCCACCGGTACGGCTTGTCGGAAACGCGCGTGATCGCCGGCATGACGGCGTTGCGTCCCTTGATCGCCATCTCGACCGCCGCCTTGCCCACCGCGTACGACTGCAGCACGTCGGTCTTCGACGCCAGGTGCCGCGCGGCGCGCTGCAGGTAGTCGGCGACCGCCCAGTGATACTTGTACGCGCGCTTGTCCTTGACCAGGCTCGCGATCAGCGGGCCCACGCCGCCCAGCTGCGCGTGTCCGAACGCGTCCTTGGTCCCCGCTTCGGCCAGCAGCCTGCCGGCCGCGTCGGACAGCCCTTCCGACACGCCGATGCAGCAGTAGCCGGACGCGGCCACCTTCGCGTCGACCTGCGCCAGGAACGCCGCTTCGTCGAACGGGATTTCCGGGAACAGCAGCACCAGCGGTATCGGCGTCGCCGCGTCGTCGGCCATGCCGACCGCCGCCGTGATCCACCCGGCGTGCCGGCCCATCACCTCGAGCACGAAGATCTTGGTCGACGTCTTGGCCATCGACGCGACGTCGAACGCCGCTTCGCGCATCGACGTGGCGACGTACTTGGCCACCGAGCCGAAGCCCGGGCAGTTGTCGGTGACGGCGAGGTCGTTGTCGACGGTCTTCGGCACGTGGATGGCGGCCAGCGGATAGCCGAGCTTGCCGGCGATCTGCGACACCTTGAGGCACGTGTCGGCCGAGTCGTTGCCGCCGTTGTAGAAGAAGTAGCCGATGTCGTGCGCCCGGAACACGTCGATCAGCCGCTCGTACTGCGCGCGGTTCTCGTCCAAGCCCTTCAGCTTGTAGCGGCACGACCCGAACGCGCCGGCCGGCGTGTAGCGCAGCGAGTGAATCGCGCGCGCCGATTCGCGCGACGTGTCGATCAGGTCCTCGGTCAGCGCGCCGATGATCCCGTTGCGCCCGGCGTAGACCTTGCCGATCCGGTCGCGATGCTTGCGTGCGGTCTCGATGACGCCGGCGGCGCTGGCGTTGATGACGGCGGTCACGCCGCCGGATTGGGCATAGAACGCGTTGCGACGAGGTGAGCGAGGCATGATGGTCGAGTCAGGCGTTGGCGGTGGGCGCCGCGATCGTGGCGGCAAACACGCGATAGCGGGTGTTGTCCGGCGCGAGGGCGGCGGCGCGGGCGCCGTGCGCGCGCGCCGCGGGCAGGTCGCCTAAGTCGCGGCACACGAGCGCCAGGTTGTAGACGAGGTCGGCGTCGTCGTCGCGGACGGCCACCGCCAGTTCCTGCGTGCGCCTCGCCTGCGCGTGCTGGCCGCTCCTGCGTTCGATCATCGCCAGCGTGTTGAGCGCCCACGGGTCGTTCTGGCTGTCGCGCAGCACGTCGCGGCACGCGGCCGCCGCGGCGGCGAGGTCGCCGCGCTGCGCCGCGCCGGCCGCCGCCTGCAGCGTGTCGCGCACGCGGTCGGACAATGCGTCGCGCGCGCCGGCCCACTTCGCGTAGATGCGGTCGCGATGGCTGGCGAAGCGCACGTCGTCCTGGTTGACACCGCCGCCGGCACCCGAATCGCCGAGATCGGCGTGCCACTCGAACGTCTGCCGCGGCACGAATTGGAATCGCGTGCGGTGGGCGAGCTGCAGCATGAAATCCCAATCCTCGAGGATTTCGAGCGTGGAGTCGAACCGGCAGCCTTCCGCAAGCAGCGTCCGGTCGACCAGCGCGGTCGACAGGTGGATGAAATTGCGGTCGTAGAGCTGCATCAGCGAGAACGGCTGGCCGAAGAGCTTCGTGCGCCCGTCGCGAAGCATGCCGCGCGCCCGCGAATAGACGACACGCGCGCCGCCGGCGTCGGACAGCGCGGCGACCAACCCCGACACGTGGTCGGGCGCGATGGCATCGTCGTCGTCGAGAAAGGTGATCCAGTCGCCGGTGGCTGCGTCCAGCCCGGCGTTGGCCGCGTCCGCGCGCGGCAACGGCACGTCGCTTGCGACGAAGCGAACAGGGAACGGGCCGCACATCGCGTCGGGCACCGGATGCGCCGCGCCGATCGCCGCGACCAGCACGACCTCGAGGTCCGGGTAATCCTGCTGCGCGATCGCGGCCAGCGCGCGGCCGAGCGACGCCCGGTTCATGCTGCGCACGATGACGCTGACCCGCGGCGCGACCGCCTGCTGCATCGCCCGTTCCGCCTGCGGCTAGCTTCCGAGCGCGGCGAGCGCCGCGCTGCGCACGGCGTCCACGTCGGCGAGGCCGTTGACCTTCCGGTACTTCGGCGCACGCGCGTCGCCGGTGGCCGCCCACTTCTCGTAGTACGCGACCAGCGGCTTGGTCTGCGCGTGATAGACGGCGAGCCGGTTCTTCACCGTCGCTTCGCTGTCGTCGACGCGCTGGATCAGGTCCTCGCCGGTCACGTCGTCCTTGCCGGCGACCTTCGGCGGATTGAACTTGACGTGGTAGGTGCGTCCGGACGCCACGTGCACGCGGCGTCCGCTCATCCGCTCGACGATCGCCGAGTCGGGAACGTCGATCTCGAGCACGTAGTCGATCGCGACCCCCGCGTCGCGCATCGCCTGCGCCTGCGGGATCGTGCGCGGGAAGCCGTCGAACAGGTAGCCGTTCGCGCAGTCGGGCTGCGTCAGCCGGTCCTTGACCAGCCCGATGATGATGTCGTCGGACACCAGCGCGCCGCTGTCCATCACCTTTTTCGCCGCGAGCCCCAGCGGCGTGCCCGCCGCCACCGCGGCGCGCAGCATGTCGCCGGTGGAGATCTGCGGAATCGCATGGGCCTCCTTGATGAACGTGGCCTGCGTCCCCTTTCCCGCGCCGGGCGGGCCGAGCAGTATCAGTCGCATGATCGTCGCTCTTGTCGTCGTGTGTGCGCCGGTCCGAATGGTAACCCGCCGGCCGCAGGTTGCCCCCGAACGGCGCTGCGCGCCGCTCCCCCCAGGGGGCGCGTGCCTTGGGGCGGCCCGGCGGCACTCAAACGTCACCTGCAGCGTACAACGCCCGCACCTGGGCGAGGTCGTCCGGCGTGTCGATCCCCGGCGCCGGCGTCCCGTGCGTCACCTCGACGACGATCCGGTAGCCGTGCCACAGCGCCCGCAGCTGCTCCAGCGCCTCGAAGCGCTCGATCGGCGACGGCGCCAGTGCCGGGTACGCGCGCAGGAATCCCGTCCGGTACGCGTAGAGGCCGTAGTGACGATAAAGCGGCAAGCCCGGCGGCAGCGCGTCCTTCGTCCGCGCGAACGCGTCGCGCGCCCACGGAATCGTCGCGCGGCTGAAGTACAGCGCGAATCCCTTCGCGTCGAGCGCGACCTTGACCACGTTCGGATTGAACGCCTCGGCGGCGTCGGCGATCGGGTGGCACGCGGTCGCGATCGCGGCGTCGGCGTGGCGGTCGAGCAGCGCGACCATCGCCCGCATCAGCGCCGGGTCGAGCAGCGGCTCGTCGCCCTGCACGTTGACGACGATCTCGTCGTCGGCGAGCCCGAGCGCCGCGGCGGCCTCGGCCAGCCGGTCGGTTCCCGTCGGATGGTCGGCGCGCGTCATGCAGACCGCGAAGCCGTGCGCCGCCACCGCGTCGCGCACGCGCTCGTCGTCGGTGGCCACGACCACGCGCGTGGCGCCGCTCTTCTGCGCGCGCTCGGCCACGCGCACGACCATCGGCTTGCCCGCGATGTCGGCGAGCGGCTTGCCGGGCAGCCGCGTGGACGCGTAGCGCGCCGGGATCAGGACGGTGAACGACATGGGGAAGTGAAGCTCAGCGATGTTGGAGTGACCCATTCGTCCAGAGGACGAATGGGTCACTCCACTTCTTCGGGCGACAGGCGCCGCGCTTCTTCCTCGAGCATCACCGGAATGCCGTCGCGGACCGGATACGCGAGGCGTGCGGCCTTCGACACGAGCTCCTGCTTGTCGCGGTCGTAGTGGAGCGGCCCCTTGGTCACCGGGCACACCAGCAGTTCAAGCAGTTTGGGATCCACGGATCTTGGTCTCCACGAGCGCGGGAAGCGCCGGCTCGAGCACGGCGCGCAGCGGCAGGTACCAGGCGCGCCCGTCCGCCAGCCTCGTGCATTTTACCGCGTCCTTCTGCGTCATCAGGATGGCGGCCGCGCCCGGATACGCGAGGTCGCCCGCCGTGAACGCGTGATGGTCGGCAAACGCATGTTCGGTCGCCGCGATCCCGAGCGAGCGCACCAGCGCGAAGAAGCGCTGCGGATGTCCGATGCCGGCAATCGCGTGCACTTCGCGCCCTTCCCACTGGCGCGGGTCGGCGGCAAGCCCCGGGTCGCGCAGGTTGCGCCACGGCAGCGGCACGTACGTCATCGTCGTCGTCCGGGCGTCGCCCGCGGCGGCGCGCGGCGCGTCGCCCGCCACCAGCCGCACGACCGCGTCGACGTCGTCCAGCCGCGACCTGGGCTCGCGCAGCGGCCCTGCCGGCAGCAGGCATCCGTTGCCGAAACCGCGCGCGGCGTCGACGACGGCGATCTCGACGTTGCGCGCGAGCCGATAGTGCTGGAGTCCGTCGTCGCAGAGCACGACGTCGCAGTCCGGATGCGCGGCCAGCAGCCCATGCGCCGCAGCGACGCGGTCACGGCCGATCCACACCGGAAACCCGGTGGCGGCGAGGATCGGCGGCTCGTCGCCGACGTCGCGCGGATCGTCGCCGGGCGCGACCGCGCGCGGGCCCGGCGCGCGGCCGCCGTAGCCGCGGCTGACGATGCCCGGCCGGAACCCGCGCTCGCGCAGCGCTTCCGCCAGCGCGCAGGTGAGCGGCGTCTTGCCTGCGCCGCCGGCGGTGAGATTGCCGACGACGACGACCGGCACGGGCATTTTCGTGGCGCGCAGGACGCCGGCGCGGAACAGCAGGCGGCGCAGCGCGACGACGACGCGGAACGGGACCGACAGCGGCCACAGCAGCGCCGCCAGCGGCGTCAGCCGCGGCGCGTACCAGGCGGCAACGACGCGGTCGGCGAGTGTCATGTCGGATCCGTCCTCGATGCCGCGCGATCCCTCGTCGCTTCGCTGCTCGGGATGACGCCCGCCCCGCTCCGCGGGGCCGGCGTCACTTGGCCGGCGACTGCGTGGCGAACGTGATGTGCACGAGCCCCGCCTGCCGGGCGGCCTCCATCACGTGGATCACCGACTGGTGCGTCGCATTGGCGTCGGCGTTGATGATGATCACCGGCTCCTTCGCGTCGCCGGCCGTGCGCTTCAGCATGTCGGCCAGCGCGCCGACTGTCGTGAACGTGAACACGTTCCTGTCGATGACGTAGCGGCCCTGCGCGTCGATGCCGACGTTGATCTCCTTCGGCCGCTGCTTCGCCGGGTCGGCCTCGGCCTCCGGCAGCGTTATCTGCAGCTCGGCCACCCGCTGGTACGTCGTCGTCACCATCAGGAAGATCAGGATGACGAGCAGGACGTCGATCAGCGGGATGAAGTTGATCTCGGGGTCTTCGCGCCCGCGGGAGCCGCGCAGGTTCATGGCCGGCGCATCCCTACTTGCGCTCTTCGTGCGCGAAATCGACGAGCTTGATCGCCTGCTGCTCCATCTCGACGACCAGCGCGTCGACCTTCGCGCGGAAGTGCCGGTAGAAGATCATCGACGGGATCGCGACGATCAGGCCCATCGCCGTGTTGTACAGCGCGATCGAGATGCCCTGCGCGAGCTGGATCGGGTTCGACGCCGACGAGCTCTGCGAGCCGAAGATCTCGATCATCCCGACCACGGTGCCGAACAGGCCGAGCAGCGGCGACATCGCGGCGATCGTGCCGAGCGTGGTCAGGAAGCGCTCGAGGTCGTGCGTGACGATGCGCCCGACCTCCTCGATCGCCTCCTTCATGACCGGCCGCGGCGCCTTCACGTTGGCGAGGCCCGCCGCCAGGATGCGGCCGAGCGGGCCCTGCGCGGCCGTCTTGGCGAGCAGTTCGGGCGTGGCGCCCGACTGGCGGAATTCGACGAGCACGCGGTCGACCATGCCGGGCGGCGCGACGACGGACGAGCGCAGCGACCACATGCGCTCGAAGATGAGCGCCAGCGCGACGATGGACGCGAAGATCAGCGGCCAGATGGGCCAGCCGGCAGCCTGGATGATGGACCACACGGGGGGATGCTCCTGACGCGAAAGAGGCCGCAATGTAGCGTGCGGACCGGGATTGGGCAAGGAAACGGCCGGGAAGTTCTGTCGGTCATGGCCGCCCCGCATCGGCGAGCGACGCCGTCACGGCGGCGCCGGCCAGCACGACCATCCAGAAGATGAAGATCCACAGCAGGAAGATCGGGAACGCCGCCAGCGCCCCGTACAGGATCTCGTACGTCGGCGAATTGGCGACGTACCACGCGAAGCCGCGCCGGATCACTTCCGCCGCGATCGCCGCCATGAGGCCGCTCACCAGCGCGTACCGCCACTTGACGTCCCTCGCCGGCGCCACGCGATACAGCAGCGTGAAGAACGCGACGGTGATCAGGAACGGCACGACGATGCGCAGCGTCTCGATGCCGCCTTCCTGGATCGAGACGGCGGCGATCGATTGCGCAAGCAGCCAGCGGATCAGCATGATCGCGGCGCCGATCATGATCGGACCGGCCGTGACCCCGACCGTGTACACGAGGATGCGCCGCATGAGCGGGCGCTTCTTGCGGATGCCCCAGATCGCGTTGATCTCCGACTCGACCGCGTCGACGACGAGCACGGCGGTGACGATGACGAACACGATCCACAGGCCGCGCAGCGACGCCGCCTCGGTCGCCAGGCCGACGACGTACGTCTGCACGAGCGCCGACGCGTCCTGCGGCAGCATGTAGCGCAGCAGGTAGTTCTCCAGCACGCGGACGAAATCCTGGAACACCGGGAACTGCGCGACGATCGTGAAGGCGACCGTCGCGATGGGGACGAGGCCCAGCAGCGTGGTGAACGCCAGGTTGCCGGCGGCGCGGCTCCAGCCGATGCTGTTCAGGCGAGCGACGACCCGCGACACCAGCGTGAAGGGGCCTACGAACGCCACGGCGTTCCCGGCGGCGTTCGCGGGCAGCCGGGTGGGGAACCGAATAGGGGATCGACGCGCACAGCCCGCCAATTATCGCAGACGGGCGCTCGGGCGTAAGCTTGTCCGCGAACTGCGCGACCATACGTTGCGAACCGGGCGGCCGCGCGCCGTCCCCGTCGCCTTTCGCCAAGGAGCCAATGCGCATGAACGCCGAATCCCGTCCCGCAACCGCCACCGAAGTCGCCGTGCTGGGCGGCGGCTGCTTCTGGTGCCTCGACGCCGTGTTCCGCGGACTGGCCGGCGTGCACGAAGTCGAATCGGGCTACGCCGGAGGGCCGGACGCCCATCCGACGTACGAGGACGTCTGCTCGGGCCGCACCGGCCACGCCGAGGTCGTCCGCGTCACGTTCGATCCGGCCGTGCTGTCGTTCCGCGACCTGCTGACCGTGTTCTTCACGATCCACGACCCGACCACGCTCAACCGGCAGGGCAACGACGTCGGCACCCAGTACCGGTCGGTGGTGTTCGCGCAGACGCCGCAGCAGAAGGCGGTCGCGAACGAGGTGATCGCGTCGCTGACGACGGGCAGGCTGTGGGAGAAGAAGATCGTCACCGAAGTGGCCGACGCCGCCCCGTTCTTCCCGGCCGAGGGCTACCACCAGGACTACTTCGAGCGCAACGGGAGCCAGCCGTACTGCATGTTCGTCGTTGCGCCGAAGGTGGCGAAGTTCCGCAAGGCGTTCGCCGAGCGGCTGAAGCGCCCGGCCGCGTAGCGTCAGGTCACGCGCTTCGTCAGCCAGCCGCCGGTCGCGAGGCACACGCCGACCGACCAGAACACCGGCGTCAGGCCGACGGTCGCGCCGAGCGCGCCGAACGCCAGCGGCACGGCCACCGCCATCGACTGCACCAGCGACATCCGCACGCCGGCCGCCTCGCCCATGCGGCCCGGCGGCGCGTGGCTGTGCAGCAGCGACATCACCATCGGCTGGCTCATCCCGAGCCCGAGTCCCAGGCTGAACGACAACGCCATCAGCGTGGCCGACGTCGTCGAATACGGGAACACCAGGTACACGATGGCGGCGACGAACAGCGAGATCGTCAGCACCTGGTGCTCGGTGAAGCGGCGGACGATCCAGCGCATCGAGTACCGGACGACGAACGTCGCCGCGCCGAACGCCGACAGGATCAGGCCGATCTCGGACGCCGACAGGCCGACGCGCGCGCCGTAGACCGGGATCACGATCGTGTGCAGGTCCCAGGCCATCGCCAGCAGCACGTTGACGAAGAAGACGCGGCGCAGCTTCGGGTGCGTCAGCAGCTCGAGCGCGCTGCCGTGCGCGCCTTCCGCGCGCGCCGGATGCGGGCCCGGCAACGCCAGCCTGCCCGTCGCGAGCGCGACGACGGGCACCACCGCCACCGCGGCCAGCAGCGCGAACGCGACGGCAAAGCCGCCGTGGTCGATCGTGAAGCCGGCGACCAGGGGCCCCAGGATTCCCGAGATCGAGTATCCGAGCGCCAGCGCGCTGAAATTCTGCGCCCGATCCGAAGGCGCCCCCAGTTCGCCGCACGCGTTCTGCGCCGGCACCTGGAACAGCATGAACGACAGGCCGACGACGGCCGCGCTGAAGAACAGCGCGGACAGGCCGGGGACCAGCGCCGGCAACGCCGAGCCGACGAGAAGGCCGATCGAACCGACGAGCATCGGCCGGCGCACGCCGACGCGGTCGGACAGCCGCCCCGCCGCCACCGCGCAGAACATCGGCAGGAACGCGTACAGCGCGAGCAGCACGCCGACCACCGCCGACGACGCGCCCAGCCGCAGCGCGTCGAGCGATACGGTGACGCGGGTGCCCGTCAGGACGATGTGGGAGGCGATCCCGAGCAGGATCAGCGCGACGAGCGTCGGATTGCGGCCGAAGAGCCGCGTCACGGGGACAGCCGCCCGACGCGCCACTGCGCGCCGTCGCGCCGGTACGCGACGCGATCGTGCAGACGGGATTGGCGGCCTTGCCAGAACTCGAACGCATCGGGCAGCAGCCGGTAACCGCCCCAGTACGGGGGCCGCGCCACGTCGTCGCCCGGGAAACGCTGCTGGGCCTGCGCGAACTGCGCTTCGAGCGCCGCGCGGTCGCGCAGCGGAGCGCTCTGCGCGGACGCCCAGGCGGCAAGCCGCGACAACCGGGGCCGGACGCGGAAATACGCGTCGGCCGCGGCGGCGTCGATGCGCTCGACCTCGCCTTCGATGCGGACCTGCCGCTCGAGCTCCGGCCAGAAGAACAGCAGCGCGGCGCGCGGCTGCGCGGCGAGTTCGCGCCCCTTTCGGCTCTCGTAGTTCGTATAGAACGTGAACCCGCGCGCGTCGACGTCCTTCAGCAGCACGATGCGCGCAGCGGGGCGGCCGGCGCCGTCGACGGTGGCCAGCGTCATTGCGTTCGGCTCGGGGACTTCCGCGGCGACCGCCTCGTCGAACCAGCGCGCGAACTGGTGCAGCGGATCGCGATCGACGTCGCGCTCGTCGAGCGCGGCCCGCATGTAGTCGATGCGCAGGTGGGCTAGGTCTTGGCGGAGTTCGGGCATGCCGGCAGACGGGTCGCTTCTCATCGATCGTCGCGCCGTCAACCGACGATTTTACTCCTTCGCCGCCCACCTCCCGGGCCGGCCGTCGGCGCCTACTTCGCGAACTTCTTCTCGTAGGTGGCGGCCAGCTTGCCCAGCGCACCTTCGGCGCGCATCTTCTCGACCGCCTCGGACAGCGCCTTGACCACCGCGGGCGCGGTTTGCGGACTGCACGCCAGGTAGAGCGGTATCTCGCGGACGACGAATACCAGCTTGACGTCGGACACCCCCGCCGCTTTCGCGACCGCGTGGGCGCCGTAATAGCCCGTGACCCACAGGTCGATCCGGTTGCGGTCGTCCGCGGCGAGCGTCAGGCGCGGCGGGTTCAGCCGGTCCTCGGTCACCTGCCGGATGTTGGTGACGCCGTTCTCCTTCAGGTACTCGACCTTGGCGTCGTTGACGACGCCGCCGATGCGCAGCGGCTTTAAGTCGCCCAGAACGCGAACGCTGCCGGCGAAGTCGCCCCGGCCGTAGACGGCCCACAGATTGTTGGCGAGCGGACCCACCCACGTGAACAGCTTTTCGCGGCTGTCGAGCCGGGCGGTGGCGAACAGGCAGGTATCGCGCTCGGCCTGGGCCCGCGTGTACGCGCGCTCCCACGGCAGGACTTCGATCGTGTACGGCACGTTCGCCCGCCTGGCCGCCTCGACGACCAGCTCCGCGACGAGCCCGGTGAGCTTGCCGTTCTCCGTGTAGTTGAACGGCGGATTCTCCTCGGTGAGCAGCGTGAGCGCCCGGACGGGAATGCACAGCGCGAGGGCAAGCGCCGCGACGACGAGATCGCGGACTATGCGTTGCATGGCGGGAATCGGGGATGGCGCGCGCACCGGACGCTCATTCTCGCGCGGCGACCGACCGCTGCCAATGGGCCCCTGGGGTTCCCTCGCGGAATCGGGGTTTCGCCCCGGGATTCGCGGGGGACGCCGGTCGCGACCCCTCGCGTCGGGCATGCCCCTGCGCGGGGCATTCGCCAGCGACGTCGCCGATGCCGCGCGAACGCGCTCGGACCGCGTCGTACGCGCCGCGCAACACCCGCGCGCCGCGCCCGCGGTTTCCCTCGTAAATCGCGTTCCCTGGCTGTGAAAATGCGGTATAGTCGGCCGCGATGAAGTGCTATCCCGCGACAGGAGGGCGCGCTTCAGACCGATCGGCATAGTCCGCTCGCACCAAAACGACAGGAAGGAGACCCATGGCTACTGCCAAGAAAGCTGCGAAGAAGCCCGCTGCCAAGAAGCCCGCCGCGAAGAAGCCGGCCGCGAAGAAACCCGCTGCGAAGAAACCTGCGGCGAAGAAGCCCGCCGCGAAGAAGGCCGCCCCCGCGAAGAAGAAGCCCGCCGCGAAGAAGGCCGGCGCGAAGCGCAAGCCCAACGCCGCGTTCATGAAGGCGATGACGCCTTCCGCCGTGCTGGCCGCCGTTGTCGGCAGCTCGCCGATGCCGCGCACCGAAGTCACCAAGAAGATCTGGGACTACATCAAGAAGAACAAGCTGCAGGACGCGATCAACCGTCGCCTGATCAACGCCGACGAGAAGCTGAAGGCCGTGTTCGGCGGCAAGGGCAAGGTGTCGATGTTCGAGATGACCAAGCTCGTCTCGAATCACCTGAAGTAATCGGCATGCGTCGCGAACGGCCTGCCGTTCGCTGACCCTTAGGAACGGCCGGCAGCGCGGCAACGCGTGCGCCGGCCGTTTTGCTTGGAGCCCGTTCTGCCCCGGCGCGTAGAATGGCGCAGTGCCGGGGGCACCGGCCGTCGTCGGCCGGTCGCCGGCGAGCCCTTCGACCTTCGCGACCGCCCGATGCGAATAACCAAGCCGCGGCAGTTCCTCCGCTACGCGGGCACCGGCGCCGTGGGCACGGCGGCGCACTACGCAACGCTGTTCGCGCTGGTGCAGCCGCGATGGGCCGAACCGGTTGCCGCCTCCACGGCCGGCTTCGTGGCCGGCGCGCTCGTCAACTACGGACTGAATCACCGATACACGTTCGCGAGCCAGCGAGCGCATCGCCACGCGCTGCCGCGCTTCGCCGCGGTCGCGCTGCTCGGCCTGTTCGTGAACGCGGCGGTGCTGGCCCTGGTCCTCGCCGTCGCGGGACCGCACTACATGATCGCGCAGGTGGTCGCCACCGGCGTCGTCCTCGTCGTCGGCTACCAGGCCAATCGCCTATGGACGTTCTAGCGGGCGTTCCGGGCGCCGCGCGGGCGAATGCGCCCGCGGCGCGGATTTCGGTCGTCGTGCCCGTCTACAACGAGCAGGAGGTGCTGCACGAGTTCCACGGCCGGCTGTGCGCGACGCTCGACGCGCTGCCGATGGAAGCGGAGATCGTCTACGTCAACGACGGCAGCCGCGACCAAACGATGGCGCTGCTGACCGCGTTGCACGAAGCCGATCCGCGCGTCGCGGTCGTCGACCTGTCGCGCAACTTCGGCAAGGAGATCGCGATGAGCGCCGGGCTCGACTTCGCCGACGGCGACGCCGTGGTGATCATCGACGCGGACCTGCAGGATCCGCCCGAGCTCATTCCGCAGATGGTCGAGCGGTGGCGCGAAGGCTGCGACGTCGTGCTGATGCGGCGGCGCACGCGCGACGAGGAGAGCTGGTTCCGGCGGACGACCGCCAGCACGTTCTACGCGGTCATCGGCCGCATGAGCCAGGTCGAAATCCCGCAGGACATCGGCGACTTCCGCCTGCTGTCGCGACGCGCCACCGACGCACTGCGGCGCTTTCCGGAGCGTGCGCGCTTCATGAAGGGGCTGTTCGCGTGGATCGGCTTTCCGACGGCGACGATCGATTACGACCGGCCCGGACGCCAGGCGGGCACGTCCAAGTACTCGTACTGGCGGCTGTGGAACTTCGCGCTCGAGGGCATCACGTCGTTCTCCGCCGTGCCGCTCAAGATCGCGAGCTACGTCGGCCTGGCGGCGGCGGTCGGTGCGTTCGTCTACGGCGCGTACGTCGTCGTGAAGACGCTGCTGCACGGCGATCCGGTGCAGGGGTGGCCGACGCTGGCCGTGCTGGTGCTGTTCCTGGGCGGCGTCCAGCTGATGGCGATCGGCATCATCGGCGAATACCTGGCGCGGATGTTCGCCGAGGTCAAGCAGCGGCCGCTCTATTTCGTGCAGCGGCACCTGGTGTCCGACCGTCCGCGCGTCGGCGCGCGTCCGCCGGAAGTGCGTTGAACCGGACGCTGACCGCGCGCCAGCAGCGCTGGCTGTGGACGCTGCTGGTGCTCGCCGTCGGCGTCCGCGCGGCCACGATGGGCGCCTATCCGCTCATCGATCCGTCCGAGTCCCGCTACGCGGAAATCGCCCGCAAGATCGTCGAGACCGGGCAATGGCTGGTGCCGCAGTTCGACTACGGCGTGCCGTTCTGGGGCAAGCCGCCGCTGTCGTTCTGGCTGACCGCGGCGTCGCTGTGGGTCTTCGGCGTCAACGAGTTCGCCGCGCGGTTGCCGTCGCTGCTGCTGATGGCCGGTTGCGGCGCGCTCGTGTGGCGGGTCGCGCGCACGCACGCCGACCGCGACACCGCGCTGCTCGCCACGGCCGTGTTCGCCACCACCGCGCTGGTGTTCGTCGCCGCCGGTGCCGTGCTCACCGACATCGCGCTCGCGCTGGGCACGACGCTGTCGATGGCGGGCTTCCTAGGCATGCTGCGCACGCCGTCGCGCCTGCGCAACGCCGCCGCCTTCTTCCTGGGCCTGGCGATCGGCCTGCTCGCGAAGGGGCCGATCGCCGTGGTGCTGACCGCGCTGCCGCTGGCGCTGTGGACGCTGTGGCAGCGCAACGGGCGCGCGGTGTGGACGCAGGTGCCGTGGGTAGCGGGCACGCTGGCGGTCGCCGTGATGGTCGTGCCGTGGTACTGGGCCGTCGAGATTGCCACGCCCGGCTTTCTCGACTACTTCCTCGTGGGCGAGCATTGGCAGCGCTTCACGCAGCCCGGCTGGACCGGCGATCGCTACGGCGCGGGGCACGCGTGGCGGCGAGGCTGGATCTGGCTGTTCTGGCTGGCCGCCGCCGCTCCCTGGTCGGTCGTGCTGATCGACTGGTCGGTGCGCAGCGTCGCGGCGCCGCGCGGGAAATTGCGCGAGCGGCTCGCGGACCCGCTGTGGAGCTACTTCGCGCTGTGGACGCTGGCGCCGATGGTGTTCTTCACGCTGTCGCGCAACATCCTGCCTTCGTACGTGCTGCCCGGCCTGCCCGCGCTCGCGCTGCTGATCGCGTACGGCCCGCTGGCCGGCGCCGCGCCGCGGCCGCTCGACCGGGCCGAGACGCGGGGGTTCGTCGCGGCGTTCGTGCTGGCCGTCGCCTTCGTCGGCATCCTGGTGACGCAGCTACCGCGCATCGATCGCGAGTACGCGCAGCGTGCGCTGGTGAGGACGTTCGAGGCGCAGCGTTCCGACCCCGCGCAGCGGCTGGTGTACCTGGGCGACGCGCCGGTGTCGGCCGCGTTCTACTCGCAGGGGAAGGCGCGCCAGGTCCAGCACGAAAGCATGCTGGCGCCGTACCTGGCCGACGCGCCGCTCGATTATTTCGCGATCCGCGCCGACGAAGTCGGACTCCTTTCGCCAGTCTACCGCCAGCGGCTGGCGCTGGTCGACGCGTACGGCAGGTTCCAGCTGTATCGCGAGATGCCGCGCGAGGCCGGCGGCGGCGCGCCGCCGGCGCGCTGACTACCCGGCCCGCTTGGGCCAGTCGTCCTCGTCCTCGAGGATGCGGATCACGCGCGTGCGCTTGCCGCCGGCGTACTGCTCCATCTTCACGAGAATCGGGAAGCGCTCGGCCAGCGCCGCGCGCGCGTCGGCTTCCTTCTCGAACACGAGCAGCTTGCCGTGCTCGTAGACGTCGCTCCAGATGCCCTTCGCGTCCTCGACCTCGATCTTGAACTTCTCGCTCATCTGCGGGCCTGCAGCGCGGCGATCCGCTCCTCGATCGGCGGATGCGTCGAGAACAGCGCCATGAAGCCGGACTTGTCGGTGATGCCGAACGCCTTCAGCGCCTGCGGCAGCGCGCCGGGCTCGACGCCGCCCAGCCGCCGCAGCGCGTTGACCATCGGCGACGGCGTGCCCAGGTACTCGGCGGAACCCGCGTCCGCGCGGAACTCGCGCCGGCGCGAGAACCACGCGACGATCACCGACGCCAGGATGCCCAGCACGATCTGCAGCACGATCACCGTGATGAAGTAGCCGGGGCCGTTGCCGCGCTCGGACTTGAACACCGCGCGGTCGACGATCGAGCCGATCACGCGCGCCAGGAAGATCACGAACGTGTTGACCACGCCCTGGATCAGCGCCAGCGTCACCATGTCGCCGTTGGCGACGTGCGCGACCTCGTGGCCCAGCACCGCCTCGACCTCTTCCTTGTTCATCGACTGCAACAGCCCCGTCGAAACGGCGACCAGCGACGAATTGCGGAATGCGCCGGTGGCGAACGCGTTGGGCTCGCCCTCGTAGATGCCCACTTCGGGCATGCCGATGCCCGCCTTCTGCGCGAGCCGCTCGACCGTGGATTTCAGCCACGCCTCGACTTCGTTGGACGGCTGCTCGATCACGTGCATCCCGGTCGTCGTCTTCGCCATCCACTTCGACATCAGCAGCGAGATGATCGAGCCGGTGAACCCGACGACCGCCGAGAACACCAGCAGCTGGCCGTACGAGGCGCCGATGTCGCCGTAGCGGTCGATGCCCAGCACCGAGAGCACGATCGACAGGACGGCGATGACCGCGAGATTGGTGAGCAGAAAGAGAAAGATGCGTTTCATGAGGACCCTTCGCAATTCAGGCGGCGCCATCTTAGCGCGGCGGCGCAGCGCGTGGAAACGGGACGAAGATGGGGGCGGCGGAGGCGCGGCGCAAGCGCCGGGCTTTCCGCGCGGACTACGGCTTGGACCAGGAGTCCTTGAGCGTCACCGCGCGATTGAATACCGGCCGGCCCGGCGCGTGGTCGGCCAGGTCCGCGACGAAGTAGCCGTGCCGCTCGAACTGGAACCGCTCTTCCGGCGCCGCCTGCGCCGCCGCGGGCTCGACGTACGCCCGGGTCACGCGCTTCGACTCCGGATTGAGGTCGTCCAAGTAGTTGCGCTCGAGGACGTCGCCGCCGTCGTCGTCGTCGCCGGCGACGACCGCGTGATGCGTGGGCAACGGCACGTCGGCGGCCGCGGCGCCGGCGCGCGCGCCCCCTGGGTTGCGGGCGCCCGGAAACGGCACGCGGAACAGCCGGTCGTAGATGCGCACCTCGGCCGGCACCGCATGCAGGGCGGACAGCCAGTGGATGTTGCCCTTCACCTTGCGCGCGTCGGCGCCCGCGGTTCCGCTGCGCGTGCTCGGGTCGTACGTGCAGTGCACGACGGTGACGTTGCCGTCGGCGTCCTTCTCGGCGCCCGTGCACTTGACGATGTAGCCGTAGCGCAGCCGGGCCTCGGCGCCCGGCGCGAGCCGGAAGTAGCCTTTCGCCGGCGTTTCCGTGTAGTCGTCGCGCTCGATGAACAGCTCCCGCGTCAGCGGCAGCGCGCGGCGGCCAAGCTCGGGCCGCTGCGGATGGTTGGGCGCGTCGCAGTCCTCGCTCTGCCCTTCCGGATAGTTGTCGATGACGAGCCGGACCGGATCGAGCACGGCGATGCGCCGCTGCGCGCGCGCGTTGAGGTCGTCGCGCATGCAGTCCTCGAGCACGCTCATGTCGATCCACGAGTCGGCCTTCGACACGCCGATGCGCTCGGCGAGCAGGCGGAAGCCCTCCGGCGTGAACCCGCGGCGCCGCGCGCCGACCAGCGTCGGCATCCGCGGATCGTCCCAGCCGTCGACGTAGCCCTTCTCGACCAGCTCGATCAGCCGACGCTTCGAAAGCACGACGTACGTCAGGTTGAGCCGCGCGAACTCGTACTGTTGCGGCAGCGGCCGCTCGAGCATCCCGCCCTCGGCGAGCTTCTCGATCACCCAGTCGTACAGGGGCCGGTGGTCCTGGAACTCGAGCGTGCAGATCGAATGCGTGATCCGCTCGAGCGCGTCGGAGATGCAGTGCGTGTAGTCGTACAGCGGATAGATGCACCACGCGTCGCCGGTGCGATGGTGCGAAGCGTGGCGGATCCGGTAGATCGCCGGATCGCGCATGTTCACGTTGGGGCTGCCCATGTCGATCTTCAGCCGCAGCACGTGCGCGCCGTCCGGGAACTCGCCCGCGCGCATCCGCCGGAACAGGTCGAGGTTCTCCGCGACCGAGCGGTTGCGGTACGGACTGTCGATGCCGGGCTGCGTCAGCGTGCCGCGCGTCGCGCGCACCTGTTCGGCCGACTGGCTGTCGACGTACGCGAGCCCGTGCTCGACGAACCATTCGGCGAAGCGGTAGAGGTCGCCGTAGTAATCGGATGCGTGATAGCGGTGGCCGCCCCAGTCGTAGCCCAGCCAGCGCACCGACTCGGCGATCGCGTCCTCATACTCGACCTCTTCCTTCAGCGGATTCGTGTCGTCGTACCGCAGGTGGCACGTGCCGCCGTTCTCGGCGGCGAGGCCGAAGTTCAGGATGATCGACTTCGCGTGGCCGTAATGCAGGTAGCCGTTGGGCTCGGGCGGAAAGCGCGTGATCACGCGGCCGCCGTACTTGCCGGTCCGGTTGTCGTCCGCGACGATCGCGCGCAGGAAATTCGGCGCCGGCGCCGGTCCTTCCTTCGCCGCGTGGCGAGGCGCGCCGCCGATGGCCGTGCGCGCGCTTTCCGCCGGCTTCACCGCAACGTCGCTTGCTTCGGCCTGTTGCATTGCACCATGCATCGTGCGTTTGTTCATGAACAAGATTGGGGCAACGGACATTCTATCCAACCCGGCCGGCGCCGTCATGCGCCAAGCCGTGGGGGACGCCGGCGATTCCCCGGAATACCGCGCCCCGCAAGGCTTTCCGCAGGGTCGCCCGCATCGGCCGCCGCACGTTTTCCACAAATCCTGTGGATAGTTATGTGCATATCTTGTAAATTGGTTCGCTAAGTAGCATCCCGGCCGGGAAAATGGTTGCAATGCTCAAATTCTCGCCGGACATTTCTCCAATCATTACAAATGCTTGCGACGACTTGCCCATGGCTGCCGACGTCGATTTCGCAGCCGCCGATCGCCGCGGATGACCAGGATGTGACAACGCCGGACCTGCCAAACGTCCTGGACAAATCCCATGCTGCGCCTGCGTTGTCGAAGCCCGGCGGGAAGCGCTGAAGCGTGATTCGCAACTCGAATAACGGCCGGCCGGGCAGCGACGCCGACACGGCGCCGGAACGCGACGACCTGCCCGGACGCCAGGTTGTGCTGCCGGTTTCGCTCCTGGTTTCCTCGGCGCGGCTGCTGATCGAGCGCCACCTGGGCCTGACGTGGGTGAGCGGCGAGATCTCGAACTTCACGCGCGCGGCGTCGGGCCACTGCTACTTCCAGCTGAAGGACGCGCAGGCGCAGGTGCGCTGCGTGCTGTTCCGGCAGCGCGCGCAACTGGTGGACTTCGCGCTGCGCGACGGCCTGGGCGTCGAAGTGCGCGCGACACCGTCGATCTACGAGCCGCGCGGCGAGTTCCAGCTGAACGTCGACAGCGTCCGGCTGGCCGGCGTCGGCGCGCTCTACGAGAAATTCGCGCGGCTCAAGGCCAAGCTCGAAGCGGCCGGGTGGTTCGCCGCCGAGCGCAAGCGGCCGCTGCCCGCGCATCCGCGCGCCGTCGGCATCGTCAGCTCGCCGCGCGCGGCCGCGCTGCGCGACATCCTCGCCACGCTCGCGCGGCGCTGGCCGTCCATGCGCGTCGTCCTCTATCCGACCGCCGTGCAGGGTGCCGGAGCCGCCGCCGAGATCGCCGCGGCCATCGCCGTGGCCAATGCGCGCGCCGAAGTCGACGTGCTGATCGTCGCGCGCGGCGGCGGCAGCATCGAGGACCTGTGGGCGTTCAACGAGGAAGCGGTCGCGCAGGCCGTGTTCGCCTCGGCGCTGCCGGTGATCTCCGGCGTCGGGCACGAGACCGACTTCACGATCTGCGATTTCGTCGCCGACGCGCGCGCGCCGACGCCGACGGCCGCCGCGGCGCTCGCCGTACCGGACCGCGCGGCGCTCGCGCAGCGGATCGCGTCGCTCGTCCGGCACGTCGAACGCGCGATGTCGCACGCGCTCGACCTGCGCGCACAGCGGCTCGACCACGCGACGCGGCGGCTCGTGCATCCGGCCGCGCGCGTGGCGCTGCAGCGCGAGCGGGTGGCGGAACTCGTCCGCCGCTTCGGCCGCGCGTGGCGAACGGCGGATGCGACGCGCCGCACGCACGTGGGCGCCGCGCACCGGCAGCTGCTGCGCGACTTGCGCGAGCCGCCTCCGGGTGCTGCGCGGCTGCGGCAGTTGCGCGACGCGTTGCGGCGGCTCGGCCGCGAACGCGTGGCGCGTGCAGCGCTGCGCGTCGACGCGCTGGCGCAGAACGTCGGCCACCTCAATCCGCAGGCCGTCCTCGAGCGCGGCTACGCGATCGTGGCCGCGCGCGACGGCGCCATCGTCGTCGACGCCTCGCAGGTGGACGCGGGCGACGACGTCGCGCTGACGTTCGCGCGCGGCGGCGCCGACGCGCGGGTCACGCGGCGCAAGCTTCCGGACTAGGCTTCGTCGGGATCGGGATCGTCGACCGGCGCCGCGCGCGGATGCCGCGCGACGACGTCCGGCGGCGCCTGCGCGGCAATCCGCGGCGTCGCCACGGCGACGTCGGCGTTCTGCGCGCGGTGTCGCAACGCGTGGTCCATCAGCACGACCGCCATCATTGCTTCGGCGATCGGCGTCGCGCGGATGCCGACGCAGGGGTCGTGGCGGCCGTGCGTGTTCACGACGACCGGCCGGCCCGCCTTGTCGATCGAATGGCGGTCGAGCCGGATCGACGACGTCGGCTTCACCGCGATCGCCACCCGCACGTCCTGTCCGGTGGAGATGCCGCCCAGGATGCCGCCGGCGTGGTTGGACAGGAAGCCCTGCGGCGTCATCTCGTCGGAATGCTCGGTGCCGCGCTGCGCGACCGACGCGAAACCGGCGCCGATTTCCACGCCCTTCACCGCGTTGATCCCCATCATCGCCGCGGCGAGATCGGCGTCGAGCTTGCCGTAGACGGGCTCGCCCCAGCCGACCGGCACGCCGCTCGCGACGACCTCGATGCGCGCGCCGACCGAGTCGCCGGCCTTGCGCAGCCGGTCCATGAACGCCTCGAGCTCGGCGACGATCGTCGCATTCGCGACGAAGAACGGATTGGCGTCGACGTGCTCCCAGCCTTCGAACGGCACCTCGTTGGGTCCGAGCTGCGTCAGGTGGCCGCGGATCGCGACGCCGTAGCGCTCGCGCAGCCATTTGCGCGCGATCGCGCCGGCGGCCACGCGCACGGCCGTCTCGCGCGCCGACTGCCGGCCACCGCCGCGATGGTCGCGGATGCCGTACTTCTGCCAGTACGTGTAGTCGGCGTGGCCCGGCCGGAACGTGTCGGCGATGTTCGCGTAGTCCTTGCTGCGCGCGTCCTGGTTGCGGATCAGCAGCGCGATCGGCGTGCCCGTCGTGCGGCCGTCGAACACGCCCGACAGGATCTCGACGGCGTCGGGCTCGCGGCGCTGCGTGACGTGCCGCGACGTGCCCGGGCGCCGGCGGTCGAGCTCGCGCTGGATGTCGCTCTCGACGAGTGCCATGCCCGGCGGGCAGCCGTCGACGACGCAGCCGATCGCCGGACCGTGCGATTCGCCGAACGACGTGAAGGAGAAAAGGGTGCCGAACGTGTTGCCGGACATCGCGATCGTGGTTCCTGCGGGAGGGCAAACGAGTCTAGCACGTGCGAAAATCACAGGATGAACGCATTGCCGATCCCCGCCGACCTCGCCCGGGCGTTGCGCGATGCGCGCTTCGTCGCCGTGCTGACCGGCGCCGGCGTCTCGGCGGAGTCGGGCGTGCCGACGTTCCGCGACGCGCTGACGGGCCTGTGGGCGAAGTTCGACCCGCACGAGCTGGCCACGCCGTCGGCGTTCGCGCGCAACCCGAAGCGCGTGTGGGACTGGTATGCGGAGCGGCGCGCGATGGTGGGCCGCGTCGCGCCCAATGCCGCGCACGCGGCGCTGGCCCGGCTCGAAGCGAGCGTGCCCGAGTTCCTGCTCGCCACGCAGAACGTCGACGGACTGCACCAGCGCGCGGGCAGCCGCAACGTCGTCGAGCTGCACGGCAACATCATGCGCGTGCGCTGCTCGCGCGAAGGCACGCCGGTCGAACGCTGGGCGGAAGCCGCGCGGGACGAGCCGCCGCGCTGCGCCGCCTGCGGCGCGTTCCTGCGGCCCGACGTCGTGTGGTTCGAGGAGTGGCTGCCGCCGGACGCGCTGGCCACCGCGCAATCCGCCGCCGACCGCTGCGACGTGCTGCTGGTCGTCGGCACGTCGGCCGAAGTGTTCCCCGCCGCGGAGCTGCCGCTGCGCGCGCTCGAGCGCCGTGCGCGCGTGGTCGAAGTGAACCCGCAGCAGACGCCGCTGTCCGCGCAGGCGACGCACGTGCTGCGCGCGCCGGCCGGCACCGCGCTGCCGGCGCTCGTCGAGGCGGCGTTCGGCGGCTGACGGCTACGGCGCGCGACGCGCGTCGGCGGCGGCCGCCGCCGGCGGCAGCGGCGCGAAGTAGCCGATCAGCAACAGCAGCACGCCCACGCCCAGGAACGCGACGACGCGCGGCAGCCCCGACAGCGCCGAAAGATCGATGGCGAACAGCTTGACGACGACGACGGCCAGCAGGCCGCCGCCGACCATCCACAGCGGGCGAATCGCGCGCCGGGTCGCCAGCAGCATCAGCGGCAGCGCGGTCGCCGTCCACGTCAGCGTCAGCGCCGCCTGCAGCGGCTTCGACGCGAACAGCGCCGACGTCCGCCAAGGCACGTCGAGCCACTGGTGGACGGTGCGGAACACCATCGCGTTCAGCAGCAGGAACAGCGCGAGGCCGAAGGCGACGTACAGCGGGCGCTCGGCCACCTTCGTCGTCGCGCGGATCCACACGAACAGCACGGCGAGCGCCGCGACGAGCGTCAGGTCGAGCGGATTGGCGATCGGCACGAACGGCAGCGGAGAGGTGGTGCCGGGCGAAACCAGGTTGACGATCGCGTACCAGACGGCCAGCAGCGCGGCGATCGACGTTCCCGCGCTCGCGACGTATGCATCGCGGTACGTCGCGAGCGGCCACGCCGCGTAGCCGCCGGCACGGGAGACCAGCGCCAGGTACAGGATCGCCGGCCACGCGGCCGCGCACGCCACCCACACGGTCGCCGGCGGGAATGCGCGACCGACCCATTCGCTCGCCTCCCACGCGGCCCACGCGACCGCGGCGATCGCCGACGCCGCGTGCGCGAACCGCAGCGACGCCGCGATGCGGCCGTCCGGGGCGTCGGCGCCGGCATCGTCGGCGCGCAGCGCGTCGGCGGCGCGCAGCACGCACCAGTGCACGACCCACGCGAGCGGCCACACGGCCCAGCCGTACGCGGCAAGCGTCGTGCGCATCCGGTCCCAGTCCGCGAAGGCGACGACCGCCATCGTCGGCAGCAGCGCGGCACCGAACCAAGCGAGCCGCGGCCAGCTCAACGCGCGGCGCAGCGCCAGCGCGCAGGCGACGCTGCCCGTGGCGTAGGCGAGGATCGCGTTGCCCTCGGAGCGTTCCGGCAGCGCGCGCGCGAGTTCGAGCGCGCCGCCGCCGTACCACCACAGCACGCCCCAAAGCACCAGCGGCGTGACCAGCCGTTTCTCGTTGTCCGAGATCGCGTCGCGATGCCGGTCGGCGACGTACGCGGTGCCGAGCGCCGCCAGGGCAACCAGCACGGTGCCCATGAACGTCGCGTTCAGGAACAGCCGTTCGCCCGCCTCCATGCCGCCGGCGAAGAACGCGAACGCCGCGCCCAGCTGCAGCAGCAGAGCAAAGCCGCGCGCGAGCGGCTGCCGCTGCACGCAGCCGATCCAGTACACGCCGGCCGCTTCGAGCGCCCACCACGCCGTCGTCCACTGCGGATCGACGGCGAACGGAATGGCGATCGTCGCGAAGATGACGGCGAGCGCCAGGAACGCGCGCGCCAGCAGCGACAATCCGGGCTCCGGCCGTCGCATCAGCGCGACCGTCAGTGCCGCGTAGAGCGCGGCCATCGCCAGCGCGCTTCCCGCCACGCCGTAGCGCGAGTCGTGGACCATCGCGGCCTGCAGCGCGAACGCGACCATCGGCACGCCGAACACCAGCAGCGCGTCGACCGGCGCCTTCGCCTCGAGCGCGCCGCGCTTCGCGTACAGCACGGCGATCGTCACGTAGAACAGGAAGAACAGCACGAGGAACGGCTCGACGGTGGCGAAGTGCTCGGGCCGGTAGAACTCATGGCCCCAGAACAGGCCGAGCACGAACGTGAACACGAAGCCCAGCACGTTCAGCCCGCGCCAGGCGCGCGCCCACGCCAGCACGAAGATCGCGGCGTTCAGCAACGCGAAATAGCCGAACAGCCGCGCCGGCGCGCCGGCCGAGGTGGCGACGAGGAACGGCGCCAGGAAACCGCCGGCGATCGCGAGTCCGGCCAGCGCCTGCGAATTCGCGCGCAGCGCGAGTCCCACGGCGAGGGCGGAGGTCGCGATCAGCAGCGCGAACGCCGGCACCGGCGACAGCACGTCGTAGAGCCGGAACGCGGCGAACGTCGTGAGGTACAGGATGCCGGTTCCGGCGCCCTGCAGCGACAGCCCGTAGCCCGGACGCAGGTTCACGAATCGCATGCCGAGCAGGATCAGTGCGGCGCCCGCGAGCGCGACGCCGCCCAGCTTCAACTCGATCGGGAACGTGATGAGGTCGGCGAAATAGCGGAGCAGGAACGCAACGCCGAAGAACAGCACGACCACGCCGATGCGCGTCAGCGCATTGCCGGAGGTGAACCACGCCCACAGCCGGTTCGGCGCGGCAGGCGCGGGCGCGGGCGTCCACGCCGGCGTCTGCGTTTGCGCTTCCGCCGGCGCGGATGCCGGTGCGTCGGCCGGCGCCGCGATCGACGTCGCCGACGGACGCGACCACAGCGCGTCGTCGCGTTGGCGCGCGAATGCCGGCGGCTGCGCGACCTCCGGCGCAGGCACGATCGCGGTCGCCGTTGCGACGTCGGCAGTCTCCGGCGCAACCGGCTTCTCGCCGGTCCCGAGCGCCTGCTCGATCAGCGCAAGCCGGCGCTCGATCGCCGCGAGCCGCTGCGCCACCGTCGACGGCAGATCGCCATCGCCGACCGGGAGCATCGGCGCGGACGGCACCGGCGTGCGCGCCGCCATCCGCGCGCGCGCCTGCGACCGCGACCGCCACACGAGCGCCAGGATGAGGCCCACGAACGCGCCGGCAACGCCGCCGGGCCCTTCGAGGACGACCGCACCGACGATGAAGCCGATGACGATTCCCAGCACTACGACCATGTCGATTTCCTTGCGCCCGTGGACATCGTTGCGGTCATCGCTGGCTGCCGCGCAACGCGAGTACGCGCGCGTGCAGCGCATCCGGCGTCGCTTCCTCGGCCGGCACCGGCGGCGCCACGATCAGCGCGATGCGCGAGAACATGCCGCGCCAGCGGCGCATCGCCTTGCCTTCGACCGTGCGGCTGAAGAAGCTGCCCCACAACCCGCGCAGCGCCATCGGCACGACCGGCACCGGCGTCTCCTTCACCATCCGCTCGATGCCCGGGCGGAACGCGTGCATCTCGCCGTCCGGCGTCAGCGTGCCTTCCGGAAAGATGCCGACGACCTCGCCCGCGCGCAGCGCCTTCGCCGCGCTCGCGAACGCCGCCTCCTTGAGCCCGGCGTCCTCGCGCGCCGACGCGACGGGGATCGCCTGCATCGTGCGGAACAGCCAGTTGAGGACCGGATTGCGGAAGATCCGGTGGTCCATGATGAAGCGGATCGGCCGCCGCACGCACGCGGCGATCACGATCGCGTCGACGTAGCTCACGTGGTTGCAGACGACGATGCAGCCGCCCTTGTCGGGCACGTTGTCCAGCCCTTCCTTGCGCACGCGGTAGAACGAGTGGATCAGCAGCCACGCCAGGAACCGCAGCAGGAACTCGGGTACGAGCTTGTAGATGTAGATCGCGATGACCGCGTTCAGCACGCCGGTAACCAGGAACAGGTCGGGGATCGTCAGCCCGGCGCCGAGCAGCGCGATGGCGAGGCCGGCGGACGCCACCATGAACAGCGCGTTCAGGATGTTGTTGGCGGCGATGATCCGCGACCGGTACGCGGGCTCCGAGCGCTCCTGGATCAGCGCGTACAGCGGCACGATGTAGAAGCCGCCGAACAGGCCGATCAGCATCAGGTCGGCGACGACGCGCCAATGTCCGGGGGCGGCGAGGAATGTCGCGACGCCGGACAGGCCCGTCGCCCGCATCGACTGCGACGCGAACCACAGGTCGATCGCGAACACGGTGAGCCCGATCGAGCCGAACGGCACGAGGCCGATCTCGACCTTGCGGCCGGACAGCCGCTCGCACAGCAGCGACCCGGCGCCGATGCCGATCGAGAACAGCGCGAGCAGCAGCGTGACCACGTGCTCGTCGCCGCCCAGCACGTCCTTCGCGAAGTTGGGAAACTGCGTGAGGAACGTCGCACCGTAGAACCAGAACCACGAGATGCCGAGCATCGACAGCCACACCACGCGGTTGCCGTAGGCGAAGTTGATGTTCTTCCACGTCTCGGTGAACGGATTCCAGTTGAGCACGAGCCCCGGCGCGACCGCCGGTGTCTCGGGGATCCCGCGGCTCACCAGCCAGCCGGCGACCGCGACGGCGATCGCGGTCGCGCCGGCGGCCACCGGGCCCACGCCGGGAATCGCCACCAGCACGCCGCCGACGATCGTGCCGATCAGGATCGCGACGAACGTGCCCATCTCGACCAGCCCGTTGCCGCCGATCAGCTCCTCGGGTCCCAGGTGCTGCGGCAGGATCGCGTACTTGACCGGGCCGAACAGCGTCGAGTGCACGCCCATCAGCAGCAGCGCGGCGAACAGCAGCGTCAGGTTCGACCACCAGAACCCGGCGGTGCCGATGACCATGATCGCGATCTCGAACAGCTTGATGTAGCGGATCAGCCGCGACTTCTCGTACTTGTCGGCGAGCTGGCCCGCCGTCGCCGACAGCAGCACGAACGGCAGGATGAACAGCCCCGCCGCGAGGTTGACCAGCGTATTGGCGTCGAGCGACGCATGCGCGGCGGCGTGGTACGCGACGAAGATGACCAGCGCGTTCTTGTAGATGTTGTCGTTGCCGGCGCCCAGGAACTGCGTCCAGAAGAAGGGTGCAAAGCGCCGCTCGCGCAGCAGGTCGTATTGGTTGCGCGTGGTCATCGCGGATCAGCCGGCGGGTAGGAAGTAGGGTCGGGTCTCGAATACGGAACGCGGGAACGCGCTGCCGTTGCTCGCCAGGCTGCGCTTGAGCACGAAGTCGAACAGCAGCACATTGTGGTCGCGAATCTCCTTCAGCGGGGCCACGTACGCGGGATCGAGGAGCCCGCGCGACGCCAGGCCGGGCAGCGACACCAGTGGCACGACGCCGGGCAGCGGGTAGTCGGAGCCGTTGAGCAGCCGCGGATGCCAGTCGCGGCGCGCGAGCAGCCGCGCGACGACGTCCATCCGGTTTCCCTGCGTGACCGCCGAGATGTCCGCGGCGAGGTTGCGCGCGTACCGGGGTTCGTCCATCAGCCGCGCGAACAGGTCGAAGTTGGGCAGCGTCGCGCGGCCGCCGTTGTCGAGGTCGAGGCCGACGCCCAGCGACGCGCAATGCGCAACGACGACGCGCACGCCGGCATCCAGCGGCCGCCGCAGCTTCAGCGGATTGCCCAGGTCCTCGGAGAATCCGCGCACGGCGCGCTCGTCGCCTGCGTGCGAGATCAGCGGCATCCGAAGGTCGGAGAGCTTCCCGTAGAACCGGTCGCAGCGCGGCGATGCCGGATCGATGCCCTGCGCCGTGGGCAGCCACTTGATCGCGCGCGCGCCGCGCGCCGCCGCGGCCTCGAGGCGATCGACCGCCTTCGGGTCGTACGGGTGGATCGACGCCGCCCACTCGAAATGTCCGGGGAACCTCGCGGCAACGGCCGCCGCGTACGCGTCGGGGACGTGGAAGGTCGACCGCTCCTGCACCGGCTGGCCCGTTTCGTCGCGCGCCCAGTCGAACGCGAACAGCAGCGCACGAAAGCCCACCGGCATCGCCTCGCACTGGTTGACCAGCCGGTCGACGACGCTCGCATCCGTCTTGCCCGGGGATTCGTGCACGCAGCCTGCGTTCAGGTAGAACATCCGCTGCAGGTAGCCCTGCGGCTGCCAGATCCGCTCGAGCGCCGGACTGAACCAGACGCCGCTGCCCGAATCGCCGTTGCCGAACAGGTGGCAATGCACGTCCCAGACGTTGCCGGCGTCGAGGCCGCGCCACGCGGCGGCGACCAGCGCGTGCGTCCGCAGTTGTTCCGGCAGCCGCGTACCGCACGCGTTCATGAAGCCGTCGGCCAGCGAAAAGTCGCAGCCCGGCAGCAGCAGCGTGCCGGACGCCGCGAGGAACCGGCGGCGATTCACGCGGTGGCCTCGTGACGTTCCAGGTAGTCGAGGACCGCGCCAAGCGCGTCGCGCACGGCCTGCGGATCGGTTTCGTACCAGACCTCCTTGCCGACCTTCTGCGCGTGCAGCACGCCGGCTTCCCGCAGCACCTTCAGGTGGTGCGCGACGGCCGAGCGCGACAGCGTGGACGCGGCGACGATCTGGCCGACGGTGATCCGCTCGCCCGGCTCGAACATCAGCAGGATCCGCTGCCGGTGCGGATCGCCGAGCGCGACGAACATCCGCGCAGTGCGCCGCCACGCCGGCGGGATCGCGCGCGCGTAGCTCGGCCGCATCAGCGCCGCCCCAGCGCAGTCGGATCGGCAGCATCGACGATGATCATGACTAATCGGTTAGTTATTTGGTCATGATTAGACGGCGTGCCGGCGGCGGCTGTCAAGCGCGCGCACGGCGGGCCCGACGAACGGTCCCGCACACGCTAGAATTGCCCGATGCAGACGTACCTCGACTTCATGCGCCACGTGCGCGACCACGGGCACCGCAAGGACGACCGCACCGGCACCGGCACGCTTTCGGTGTTCGGATACCAGATGCGCTTCGACCTGGCCCGCGGCTTTCCGCTGCTGACGACCAAGAAGGTGCACACGAAGTCGATCGTCCACGAGCTGTTGTGGTTCCTGCAAGGCGACACGAACACCCGCTACCTCAACGCGAACGGTGTGACGATCTGGGACGAATGGGCGGATGCCGACGGCAACCTCGGTCCGATCTACGGCCACCAGTGGCGCTCGTGGCCGGCGGCCGACGGTACCACGATCGACCAGCTGTCCAACGTCGTGGCCGAGATCCGCCGCAATCCCGACTCGCGGCGGCTCATCGTCTCCGCGTGGAACGTCGGCGACATTCCGAGGATGGCGCTGCCGCCATGCCATGCGTTCTTCCAGTTCTACGTCGCCGGCGGCCGGCTGTCGTGCCAGCTCTACCAGCGCAGCGCCGACATCTTCCTCGGCGTGCCGTTCAACATCGCGTCGTACGCACTGCTGACGCAGATGGTCGCGCAGCAATGCGACCTGGCGCCCGGCGACTTCGTGTGGACCGGCGGCGACTGCCACCTGTACGTCAATCACCTGGAGCAGGTGGAGACGCAGCTCGCCCGCGCGCCCTACGCGCCGCCGCGCCTGGTGCTGAAGCGCAGGCCGCCGACGCTTTTCGGCTACGCGTACGACGACATCGAGTTCGCCGATTACCGGTTCCACCCGGCGCTGAAGGCACCTGTCGCGGTCTAGCCGACGTGGCGGCGCAGGAACGCGAGCGTGCGCTCGCGCGCCAGCTTCGCCGATTCCGCGTGGAACGACCCGCGCTGGTCGCAGTTGAAGCCGTGCCCCGCCGGGTACAGGTGCACCTGCAGCGAATCGTGCGCGCGGGCGAGCGCCTCGACGCCGGCGATCGGGATCATCGCGTCCTGCTCGCCGAAATGCGCGAGCACCGGGACTTTCGGCGTCTCGCCGATCGCGTCGGGCATGCCGCCGCCGTAATAGCAGATCGCGCAGGCCCATCCCGGCAACCGCGCGGCGGCGAGCCACGCGAGCAACCCGCCCCAGCAGTAGCCGACCACGCCGACTTTCCCGGCGGCCGCCACCGCCGCACGCGCCGCGGCGATGTCCGCCAGCGCCGCGTCGGTCGACGCCTTCGCACGGATGTCCCGGCCGCGCGCGATGTCGTCCGGCGTGTAGCCCAGGTCGACGTTGCGCTCGACGCGATCGAACAGCGCGGGCGCCACCGCCACGTAGCCGTCGGCGGCGAAGCCGTCGCAAACGCTGCGGATGTGGCCGTTGACGCCGAAGATCTCCTGCACGACGACCAGTCCGCCCCGCGCCTTTCCCGTCGGGTCCGCGCGATACGCGGCGACCTTGGCGCCGTCGGCCGCCGTCAACTCAAGCCAGGTTCCCATGTCCGACGCACTCCGCGAAAAGCATCGATTGTGGCACCACCGCGCGTTCGGCAGCAGTTGCCGCGAGTGAGCGAGTGCTCGCTGCGCCATTTGTACAGGCAAAAAAAAGCCCGCCGGGAGGAAGTAGCGGGCAAGGGGGATTCCGATGACGGAGCTTTGACCCACTCCAGGGGCCCGGGACCTTAACGCCGCCCGGCAGCGGAGGAGAAGTTAGACGACGCTGCGGGCTGCGCTCACGCGCTCGGCCAGCTCTTCCAGTGCCGCCTGTTGTGCACCGTCGTCGTTCTGGACCAGGCGCGCGTCGCCGTGCGCCGTCGTGGCTTCCGCCAGCCAGAACTTGGAAAACTCCGGTGCGAACGTGTCCATTGCCGACCTCGAATTCGTTTTGCTGCTGCTCACCCACTCAAAAGCAAACGGTGTGCCAGCATCGTTGACGTATGAATTCGTCGCTCGGGCAAACAGGTTCCTTACGCGGGAGAATCAGCGCGCGGCCGACGCGGGCGCGAGCGCAGCGGTTGCCGGCGGCAGCGAGCAATTGTCGCAATCCACCGACAGCCAGCATGACAATAGCATTAACGCGCTGATTTCATGGGGAAAAGCTTGTCGCCCTGCCCCGACAGCGAAAAAGACGTTCCGACGCTTCAGCTCTTGGCTTCCTTGAACATCGAGGGCTCGAGCCGGTGCCGCTGCAGAAGCTTGTAGAACTCGGTGCGGTTGCGCTTGGCGAGTTGCGCCGCCTGCGTGACGTTTCCGCCGGTGATCTTCAGCAGCCTCACCAGATAGTCGCGCTCGAACGATTTGCGCGCCTCCTCGAAGGGTACGAGCGCCGCGGCGTCCTCCTTCAGCGCACTTTGCACGAGCGAGGCCGGGATGATCGTCGTCGTGGTCAGCGCCAGCGCCTGCTCGAGCAGGTTCAGCAGCTGGCGCACGTTGCCCGGCCACGGCGCGGCGACCAGCATCGCCATGGCGTCGGGCGCCAGCGTGGTCGCCGGCTTGCGGTAGCGCTCGGCCAGCCCGCGCAGGAAGTGCGCGGCGAGCACCGGGATGTCCTCGCGCCGCTCCGCCAGCGGCGGCAGCTTGAGCGAGACGACGTTGAGCCGGTAATACAGGTCCTCGCGGAACTGCCCGGACGCCTTCTGCGAATCGAGGTCGCGGTGCGTGGCCGAGATCACCCGCACGTCCACCGGGATCGCCTGGGTCGACCCCACCGGCCGGACCTCGCCGTCCTGCAAAACGCGCAACAGCTTGACCTGCAGCGGCAGCGGCATGTCGCCGATCTCGTCGAGCAGCAGCGTGCCGCCGTCGGCGGCCAAGAACAAGCCCTTGTGCGCCTGCACGGCGCCGGTGAACGCGCCGCGCGCGTGGCCGAACAGCTCCGATTCGAGGAGCTCGGCCGGAATCGCGCCGCAGTTCACCGCGATGAACGGATGGTCGCGGCGCGGGCTCGCGCGGTGGATGGCGCGCGCCAGCAGCTCCTTGCCGGTGCCCGAGTCGCCGAAGATCAGCACGCTGGCGTCGGACTCCGCCACGAGCTTGGCCTGCCGCAGCAGGTCCTCCATGACGGCGCTGCGCGTGATGATGCCTTCGCGCCACTCGCCGGTCGCGGCGTCGCCGCGTCCGGCGTCGTCGCCGGACAGCTTGAGCGCGGACGCGACCTTCTGCAGCAGCTCCTGGCTGTCGAACGGCTTGGTCAGGAAGGCGAACACGCCGCGCTGCGTGGCCGCCACCGCATCGGGGATCGTGCCGTGCGCGGTCAGGATCAGCACCGGCAGCCCGGCGTGCTGGCGATTGATCGCGTCGAACAGTTGCAGCCCGTCGATCCCCGGCATCCGCAGGTCGGTGACCACCAGCGCCGGCCGGCGCACGGCGATCGCCGCCAGCGCCGTCTCGCCGCTCTCGGCCGTGCGGACGCGATAGCCGGCGGACGTGAGCCGCAGGCTGATCAGCTTGAGCAGGTCGGGATCGTCGTCGACCAGAAGAATGTCACCGGACATCGTGTCGTTCCTTTTTCATTGCGGTCACCCGCCACCGCCGCCGCCACCACCACCGCCGCCGCCGGATCCGCCGCTGCTCCCGCCGCCTTCCCCGCCGCCGCCGCCGCGCGCGCGTTCCCGCAGGAGGCTGCGCTCCATCTGCCGCAGCGCTTCGAGCTTCTGCAGCGCGGCGTCCGCCTTCTGCTGCTCTTCGCGGACGGCGCGCTGCCGGCCGGAGATCTGCACCTGCAGCACGAGCGCCAGCTGCTTGACCGACGGCGAGCCCGGGTTGCTCTTCGCGACGTTTTCGAGCAGCTGCAGCGCGCGCTGGTCGTCCTGCGGATTGGCCCGCGAGATCGTGTAGAGCACGGCGAGCCGCACGCGATTGGCGTCGGTCCGCTGCCGGCCCAGCAGCTGCGTCACCGTGTTGAGCTCCCGTTTCACGTCGTCCGGCGAGAGATTGCCGTAGCGTTGCAGGTCGGCGAGCAGCAGCACGAGTTCCGCATCCTCGGTGGGCGGCGCAGGCGCCGGGGCCGGAACGATCGGCGCCACCCGCATCGTCGGCGGCGCCGTCGCCACGATTTCGGGAACCGGCGCCTGCGGCTTGGGGTTCGCCATCGCCGACGCCGCCGGCACGACCGGCGGCTCGACCGGCTCGATCGGCGGATATTCGACGAGCGGCGTGGGCACGCTCGCGCGTTCGGGCTCGTATTGCTCTTCGATCGTCAGCTGCGGCGGCGGCGGCGTCGCGCATCCGGCGAGCCACGCGCACGCGGCGACCACGACCAGGCCGCGGCGCAGCGCCCGGTTCACTTGTGACCTCCGACGGCGGCCGCGGGCGCATGCGCGCCTTTGGCGGAAACCGTCCGTGCCGCGGCCGCGGCGAGCGGCAGCCACAGCCGGAAGCGGACGCCGCGGGTGCCGTCGTCGCGATCGAGCACCTCGATGCGGCCGCCCTGCGCCGTCGCATGTTCGCGCGCGATGGCGAGCCCGAGGCCCGAGCCCTTCACCTTGCCGTCCACCGGCGCCTTGCCCGAATAGAACGAGTCGAACACGCGTTCGCGCTCGGCGGCGGCGATGCCCGGGCCGTGGTCGGACACGTCGAGCACGGCGAACCCGTCCTGCTCGGCCAGCGCGAGTTCGATCGCGCCGGACCGCGGCGAGTACTTGATCGCGTTCGACAGCAGGTTGTCGATGACCGTGCGGACCTTGTCGGCGTCGCCGACGACGACCGCCGGCGCGAGCTTCGTGTCGAACGTGATCATCCGCGCGATCGCCGCGAGCTTCTGCTCGCGCAGCACGCGGCGCACGACGTCGGCCACGGCCACCGGGCCCAGCGTGTCGGGCTCGAGCGCGCGCGTCTGGTGGTACGCGAGCAGGTCCTCGATCAGCTTCTGCAGCGACAGCGTGTTCTCGCGGACGATGCGCACGATCTCCTGCTGTTCGTGGGACAGCCGGCCGCCGACGTTGTCGCGCAGCAGCTCGGCGCCCTCGCGCACGGCGGTCAGCGGCGTCTTGAGCTCGTGCGACACGTGGCGCAGGAAGCGCGTCTGCTGCTGTTCCAGCTCGTTAAGCCTGGAGCGGAGCCATTCGAGGCGCTGGCCGACGTAGCGCAGGTCCTGCGGTCCGTTCACCTCGATCGCGTGCGTGAAGTCGGCGGTGCCCATCCGGCGAATCGCCTGGTCGAGCTGGCGGATCGGGCGGGCGATGAGCACGGCGAACACGATGCCCAGCGCGAGCGCGATGCCGATGGTGGCGAGCGCGAGCCAGAACCATTTCTCGCGCCCCTGCGCCGCCGTCTCCTGCAGCCGCACGATCGCGCGCTGCGTGAGCTGCGCCGTCGCGTTGAGGATGACCTGCGTGCGTTCGACCAGCGTGCCGTAGCCTTCGGCAAGCTGCGACACCACCTGCGGCGAGCGCAGCGGCGAGCCCAGCGCCCTGAACAGGCGGTCTTCCTGGCTGCGCAGCTGGTCCAGCGCGTCGAGCTGCGGGCGCTCCAGCGGCAGCAGCGCCAGCTGCTGCGTCGTGTTGCGGAACTCCTCGCGCATCCGCGCGTAGTCCTCGAGCAGCGCCGGGTCCTCGAGGATGATCTGCTGCCGGGCGAGGCGCTCGAGCGTGGTCGCCTGCTCGAACAGCAGGCGGCTCGACCGCGCGACCTGCGATGCCTGCAGCACCTCCTCGCGACTTTGCGTGGCGAGCCGGTCGAGCGACAGGACGAGCTCGGCCAGCGCATAGATCAATGGAAGGCTGACCAGCAGGAAGCCCAGCAGGATGAACTTGAGAAAGGATCGCGGGTAGTACACGCGAAGCGCGCCTCGTTATAATCGGGCGCATTATGGCACCGCCGTCCCTGCGGCGGCGCCCCTGGCCTCGCCGATTGGCGCGCGAGGTGCCCGCACTCGCCGCCGCACGTGCCTCCGGAAGTCGTCCGCGAACCCCCGATGGTGACCGCCGCATCGCGTGAAAATCCAGCGCTCGCCGTGATCGCCGCGGTCGCGCGCAACGGCGTCATCGGCGCCGGCAATGCGTTGCCGTGGCGGCTGCCCGACGACCTGAAGCGCTTCCGCGCGCTTACGACCGGCCACGCGGTGATCATGGGCCGCAGGACGTGGGAATCGCTGGGACGGCCGCTGCCGGGACGGCAGAACATCGTCGTCACGCGGCAGCCGGGATGGCGCACGGACGGCGCCGAGGCCGCGCCGTCGCTGGCCGCCGCGATCGAGCGCGTGCGCATGCCCGCGCCGGCGTTCTGCATCGGCGGGAGCGAACTGTTCGCGCTCGCCCTGCCGCGGGCCGACGTGCTGCACCTGACCGAGATCGATCGAGACTTCGCGGGCGACGTCAGCTTTCCCGCGCTCGACCGCGGCGCGTGGCTCGAAGTCGCGCGCGAGCCGGGCCGCTCGGCCGACGGCATCGCGTACGCGTTCGTCACCTACGCGCGCGTCGCGCGCCCGATCACCCACGCCGCCATCGAGACCTGACGATGTCCACCGACCATTTCCACGTGCACGGCCCCCACGATCACGAGATCGAGCACCAGGCGCAGACCGGGGATGCGTTCGCCGGGCGGATCGCCGTGATGACGGCGATCCTGGCCACGGTCGGCGCGGTCTTCAGCTACCTGGGCGGCGCCACGCAGAACGACGCGCTGCTGTTCAAGAACGAGGCGGCGATCAAGAAGACCGAGGCGTCCGACCAGTGGAACTTCTACCAGGCGAAGAGCAACAAGCAGAACCTGGCGGAACTCGGCGCCACGCTGACGACCGGCGAAGCGGCCGATCGCTATCGCGCCGAGGCGAAGCGATACAGCGAAGAGAAGAAGGACATCCAGAAGAAGGCGGAGGAACTCGAGCGCGCCGGCGTCGAGGCCAATGCGCGGAGCGAGGCGTCGATGCACACGCATCACCGCTGGGCGCAGGCCATGACGCTGATCCAGGTCGCGATCGCGCTGGCCGCGATCACGCTGCTGACCCGCAGGCGGTGGCTGCAGTGGGGCGTCTTCGGCACGGCGGCGGCCGGCGCGGTGCTGGCAGCGCTGGCGCTCGCGCACGTCTGACGCCCGGCGCGCCTACCAGATGCCGATGTGGATGCCGCGCGCGCGGTGGTTGTCGGTGCGCGCCTCCACCTCGGCGTCGTCGATCGTCGTCCGGCGCCTGGCGGTGGCCAACCCGTCGAGCAGGCGCGCCGCGAGTTCGGCGCGCACGCCGGACAGCGCCGGGGCGGCGCCCAGGTCGACCCGTTCGAGCGGATCGCGGGCGACGTCGAACAACTGCGGGCGGAAGCCTTCCCAATGCACGTATTTCCACGCCGCGGTGCGGACCATGAACGCGCGGCACTCGCCGGGTCGCCGGCCGAGCACGCGCCGAGCGCGGCGAAAGCCGTAATCGAGCTCGGCCAGCACGCTGTCGCGCCAGCGGGCGACGACTTCCCCGCGGACCAGCGGCAGCAGCGAGCGTCCTTCGCAGCGGTCCGGGCGCCCGATGCCCAACGCGTCCAGGACCGTCGGGACGACGTCGATCGCTTCGACGAAGCGCGTGTCGCGCGTGCCGCGGGTCGCGTCGGCGCGCGGATCCGGATCGACGACGACGAACGGCACGCGCACGATCTCGTCGTAGAACAGCTCCTTTTCGCCCAAGCCGCGGTCGCCGAGGAACTCGCCGTGGTCGGCCGTGAACACGATCAGCGTGTCGTCGAGGCGCCGCTGCCCGGCGAGCGACGCCATCAGCCGCCCGACGTGGTCGTCGAGTTGCGCGACGAGGCCCATGTACGCCGGACGCACGTGCCGCGCGACGTCCGGGTCGGCGAAGCTTTCGCATTCGTCGTGGCGGCGGTAGGCGGAAACCACCGGATGCTCGTCGGCGGTGCCGTCCTGCGGTCCGCGCACGATCGGCCCGGTGTCGCCGCCCCGGAAGCGCGCGTGATACGGCGCCGGCGCGACGTAGGGCCAATGCGGCTTCACGTACGACAGGTGCAGCACCCAGGGCGCGTCGCCCTGCGCACCGATCCAGTCGAGCGCCACGCCGGTCATGTAGGCCGTCTCCGAATTCTCCTCGGCGACGCGCGACGGCAGATGGACGTTGCGCATCTGCCAGCCGGAGGCCGTGCGCTGCCCGTCGGCGGTGGCGATCACGAAATCCGTCCAGGGATCGGCGCTCGCATAGCCGTGCGCGCGCAGGAAATCGGCGTAGCCGGATTCCGGTCCGGGCGGCAGGTGTCCGTCGTAGCGGTCGATCTCGACGAAGCCCCCGGCGCGCAGCCGCCGGCCCTGCGCGGAATCGGCGTCGATGCCGAAGCGCGCGAGGCCCGCGTGGTCGGGCATCACGTGCGACTTCCCGGCGAGCGCGACGTCGAGGCCGGCGGCGCGCAGGTGGTCGCCCAGCGTCGGCTCGGCGATCGACAGCGGAACGCGATTCCACGTCGCGCCGTGCGAGCTCACGTAGCGGCCCGTGTAGAAGGACATCCGCGACGGGCCGCAGACGCCCGACTGCACGTACGCGTGGTCGAACGTCACGCCGCGCGCCGCGAGCGCGTCGATATGCGGCGTCGGCACGCGCCCGCCGTAGCACGACAGGTGGTCGCGCCGCAGCTGGTCGCACATGATGAACAGAACGTTCCGGACAGCGCCCATGGTTTTTGGCGATAATGACGGTTTGGCGGCATGCGGGCAATGCGCCGCCGGGATGACGGAACTGGTAGACGTAGCGGACTCAAAATCCGCCGGTGGCAACACCGTGGGGGTTCGATTCCCCCTCCCGGCACCAAGATGGGGTCTGGCTCGAATTGCAGGCGCCTGATTGCCGTCGCGCACACCGGCACATCGTGAAATTCGAGCCTGCCCCCCTCTTGCGATGAGCCAGCGGCTGAGCGACTACGACTACGTCCTCCCGCCGGAACTGATCGCGCAGGTCCCCGCGGCGCAGCGCGCGGCGAGCCGCCTTCTGCACGTCGACGGGTTGCGCCTCGCCGACCACGTGTTCGGCGACCTGCCCGCGCTGCTCGACCCGGGCGATCTGGTCGTGCTCAACGACACGCGCGTCATCAACGCCCGCGTCCACGCGCGGAAGGAATCCGGGGGACGCGTCGAACTGCTGGTCGAGCGCGTCGACGGCGACCATGAAGCGTGGGTGCAGCTTCGCGCGAGCCACGCGCCGAAGGTCGGCGCGAACCTGCGGCTGCCTGACGGCGCGACCGCGCGCGTGCTCGCGCGCGACGACCGCTTCTGGCGGCTCGCCTTCGACGTGCGCGGCCCGCTGCACGACTGGCTCGAGCGGCACGGCGAGCTTCCGCTGCCGCCGTACCTGGGCCGCGAACCGCAGCGTGCCGACCGCGAGCGCTACCAGACCGTCTATGCACGCGAGCCGGGCGCGGTCGCGGCGCCGACGGCCGGCCTGCATTTCGACGACGCGGTGCTGGCGGCGCTGTCCGCACGCGGCATCGCGCGCGCGTTCGTGACGCTGCACGTCGGCGCCGGCACGTTCCTGCCGGTGCAGCACGAGGATCTTGCGCAGCACCGGATGCACACGGAGCGGTACACGCTGCCGGGCACGACGATCGCGGCGATTGCGGCGGCACGCCGGCGCGGCGGTCGCATCGTGGCCGTCGGCACCACGACGCTGCGCGCGCTCGAATCGGCCGTGCAGGGCGACGGCGCATTGCGCGAGGGGCCGGGCGAGACCGCGCTGTTCGTCACGCCGGGCTATCGTTTCGCCGTCGTCGACCGGCTGGTCACCAACTTCCACCTGCCGCGCACGACGCTGCTGATGCTGGTCAGCGCGTTCGCCGGCGTCGAAGCGATCCGTGCCGCTTACGCGCACGCGATCGCGGCCCGGTACCGGTTCTACAGCTACGGCGACGCGCTGCTGCTCGAGCGCGACCCGGCGGCAACCGGCCGGTGACGCCAAAACCCGACAGGTCACATGCAAATGCGTCGCCGGTAAGCGACATTCGCGATCTGCACTGTCCAATCCGCAACATTTCTGACGAACGCTCCCGCTGGCCCGCTTCCGTTGCCTTGGCAGGACGACGCGACTGCGCTACTCTAGCAACAACTGAATTCGTAGCGGAAATCTCTTCGTATACGACTTTCACGAAGGTTTCCGCAATTCCATGAAGCATCATTCCTTGCGCGCGGCCGCGGCACGCGCGGTATTCGCCCTCGCTGTCGGGACCGTTGCGGCGTCGCCGGCGTTCGCCGCGCGGGTCGGCGTCCTGTCGAACAAGTACGCGACGGAGACCGCCGCCGACTTCAACTCGCGCATCCCCGCGCACGTGTTCACGGCGATCGACACGTCGGCCAGCGTGCCGGCGTTGTCCGCGCTGACCGGCTCGTACGACGTCATCCTGGTGTTCGAGGACTCGACGTACGGCAACGCGACGGCGGTCGGCAACCTCGCGGCGGCGTTCGCGAACAGCGGGCGCGCCGTCGTCATCGGCGCGTTCTACGACCAGGACCGCTCCGACGGACCGGCGGTGAACAGCCCGCACGGGTGGGGCGCGCTCGAAGCGCTCGACCCCAACACGACCGACGGCACCGGCACGCCGTATGCCAAGCGCACGCTCGACGTCGCGACGATGCTCGTGCATCCGCTGACCAGCGGCCTGACGTCGCTGGTCAGCGCGAAGTTCGCCGGGGGCAACCAGGCGAAGCCCGGCTCCACCGTCCTCGCCTGGTGGAAGGAACCCAACGCCCGCGGGCAGCCCGATCCCGCCATCGCCATGCGCGTGACCGGTGCCGCGTGCGTGATCCAGCTGGCCATTGCGCCGAACTACCCGTCCACGACGGGCACCGACAACGAATTCAGCGGCGACTTCCACAAGGCGTGGAAGAACGCGTTCGACTTCGGCGCCGCCAAATGCGTCGCGGCCGCCGGATCGACCGAGCCCGCGCCGATCCCGACGCTTTCGCAGTGGGGCCTCGCGCTGACGATCCTGCTGGTCGCGGCGGGGGCGTTCGTGCCGCGGCGCCGCCGCGCACGCTGACCCCGCCCGCGGCCGGCGCGGCCGCTGCCCGCACCGCCATGCGCTTTTCCGTCTCAGCCACGTCGGGCCACGCCCGGCGCGGCCGGCTCGAGCTCGCGCACGGCACCGTCGAAACGCCGGTGTTCATGCCGGTCGGCACGTACGGGACCGTGAAGGCGATGGCGCCCGACGAGCTCGTCGAGATCGGCGCGCAGATCGTGCTCGGCAACACGTTCCACCTCTGGCTGCGACCCGGGCTCGACGTGATCGCCGCGCACGGCGGACTGCACAGATTCATGGGCTGGGAGCGGCCGCTGCTCACCGACTCGGGCGGCTTCCAGGTATTCAGCCTCGGTCCGCTGCGCAAGGTCGAAGAGGACGGCGTGGCGTTCGCGTCGCCGGTCAACGGCGACCGACTGTTCCTGACGCCCGAGCTGTCGATGCAGATCCAGCACGTGCTCGCGTCCGACGTGGTGATGGTGTTCGACGAATGCACGCCGTATCCGGCCGCGCACGACGAAGCCGCGACGTCGATGGAGCTGTCGCTGCGCTGGGCGCGACGCTCCCGCGACGAGTTCGACCGGCTCGGCAACGCGAACGCGCTGTTCGGCATCGTGCAGGGCGGCATGCACGACGACCTGCGCGACGCGTCGCTCGCCGGCCTCGTCGACATCGGGTTCGCCGGGTACGCGATCGGCGGTCTCTCCGTCGGCGAGCCCAAGGAGGAGATGCTGCGCGTGATGAACCGGCTGGCGCCGCGGCTGCCCGCCAACCGGCCGCGGTACCTGATGGGCGTGGGCACGCCGGAGGACTTGGTCGCCGGCGTGACGGCCGGCATCGACATGTTCGACTGCGTGATGCCGACGCGCAACGCGCGCAACGGCTGGCTGTTCACGCGCTTCGGTGACGTCAAGATCCGCAACGCGAAGCACCGGCACGACACGGGCCCGGTCGACGCGACCTGCGGCTGCTACGCGTGCCGCCATTTCTCGCGCGGCTACCTGCACCACCTCAACCGCGTCAACGAGATCCTGGGCGCGCGGCTCGCGACGATCCACAACCTCTACTACTACCACCGGCTGATGGCGGAGCTGCGCGACGCGGTCGCGACGGACGCCCTTCCCGCCTATGCCGCCCGGTTCCGGGACGAACGCGCCCGCATGCTAGAATAATGAGTTTTCCGCAGTGCGATTTCAGGCGCCGGAGAGGCCCGGCCGGAAAACCCTGGCGCGGCCGTTTCGTTTCCGCGCGTTCCATGGAGGATCCCTCGTGTTCATAAGCGAAGCTTACGCGCAGGCCGCCGGCGCCTCTCCAGGCAGCGACCTGATGACATTCCTGCCGATGATCGCCATCTTCGTCGTCTTCTATTTCCTGCTGATCCGCCCGCAGCAGAAGCGCGCGAAGGAGACGAAGGCGATGCTCGAAGCGCTGCAGAAGGGCGACGAAGTGGTGACGGCCGGCGGCATCGTCGGCAAGGTCTCCAAGCTGACCGACCAGTACGCGGCGGTCGAGATCGCGCCGAACGTCGAGATCAGCGTCCAGCGCGCGGCGATCGCCCAGCTGTTGCCCAAGGGCACGATCAAGGCGCTGTGACGCCGCGATCGCGACGCGCATCTCGCGCCGCCGCCGCCCACCGGCACCGACCCCTCTCCGGCCGCTCGCCATGAACCGCTATTCGCTCTGGAAGTACATCGTCATCGCCGTCGCGCTCGTGATCGGCATCCTGTACACGCTGCCGAACTTCTTCCCCGAAGTCCCGGCCGTGCAGGTCTCGTCCGCCAAGGTGAAGGTCGACACCGCGGTGCTGGCCACGGTCGAGGAAACCCTCAAGGCCGCCAACATCGCCTTCCGCGGTGCCGCGCTGGATGCGACCGGCATCAAGGTGCGCCTGGCCGACCCCGACACGCAGCTTAAGGCGAAGGACGCGCTGGCGGCGAAGCTCGGCGACAACTACATCGTCGCGCTCAACCTGCTGTCGTCGTCGCCGCAGTGGCTGACCGCCGTCGGCGCGCTGCCGATGTACCTCGGCCTCGACCTGCGCGGCGGCGTGCACTTCCTGCTGCAGGTCGACATGAAGGCGGCGCTCGACAAGGCCGCCGACCGCTATTCGACCGACGTGCGCTCGCTGATGCGCAACGAGAAGATCCAGTACTCGGGCATCGCGCGCGAGGGCGCCAACGTCGTGCTGCGCTTCAAGGACGAAACCGAGCGCAACAAGGCGCGGCTCGCGATCGAGAAGAACTTCCCGGACCTGCTGCTGCGCGAGGCGGAAGCCGCCGGCGGCGACGTGCGGCTGATCGCGGGGCTGAAGCCCGAGGCGCAGAAGCGGTTCCAGGACAACGCGGTCGCGCAGAACATCCAGATCCTGCGCAACCGCGTGAACGAGCTGGGCGTTGCCGAGCCGATCATCCAGCAGCAGGGCGCCGAGCGCGTCGTCGTCCAGCTTCCCGGCGTGCAGGACACGGCGCGCGCGAAGGACATCCTGGGCCGCACGGCGTCGCTCGAGATCCGGATGGTCAACGAGGACCCGAGCGCGCTCGACGCCGCGCAGACCGGCAACGTCCCGATCGGCAGCGACCTGTTCGTCGAGCGCAACGGCGCGCCGGTGGTCGTGCGCCGGCAGGTCGTCCTGACCGGCGACCGCATCAACGACGCCCAGCCGGGTTTCGACCAGCGGACGAACGAACCGGCGGTCCACATCAACCTCGACCCCACCGGCGCGCGGATCTTCAAGGAAGTGACCCGCGAGAACGTCGGCAAGCGGATGGCGATCGTGCTCGTCGAGAAGGGCCGCGCCGAAGTGATCACGGCGCCGGTGATCCGCGAGGAGATCGGCGGCGGCCGCGTGCAGATCAGCGGCCGGATGACCACGCGCGAGGCCAACGACGTCGCGCTGCTGATGCGCGCCGGCGCGCTGGCGGCGCCGATGGAGATCGTCGAGGAGCGCACGGTGGGCCCGTCGCTCGGCGCCGAGAACATCGACAAGGGGTTCAAGTCCGTCACGTACGGGTTCATCGTCCTGGCGGTGTTCATGTGCGTGTACTACGCGCTGATGGGCGTGATCTCGACGATCGCGCTGTCGGTGAACCTGCTCCTGCTGGTGGCGCTGCTGTCGATGCTGCAGGCGACGCTGACGCTGCCCGGCATCGCGGCCATCGCGCTGACGCTCGGCATGGCGATCGACTCCAACGTGCTGATCAACGAGCGCATCCGCGAGGAGCTGCGCTGGGGCGCGACGCCGCACGCGGCGCTTACGGCCGGCTACGAGCGCGCTTGGGGGACGATCCTCGACTCGAACATCACGACGCTGATCGCCGGCATCGCGCTGTTCCTGTTCGGCTCCGGGCCGGTGCGCGGCTTCGCCGTCGTGCACTGCCTGGGCATCATGACGTCGATGTTCTCGGCGGTGTTCGTGTCGCGCGGCATCGTCGCGCTGATCTACGGCAGCCGCAAGAAGCTCGATCGCATCTCGATCGGCCAGGTCTGGCGACCCGGCAACACGGCGTCGCCGCCAGCGCCGACCAAGGCCTGACGCAAGCGTCGAGCCAAGCGAAACCAGGATAGAACATGGAATTCTTCAGGTTCAGCCGCGACATCCCGTTCATGCGGCACGCGCTCACGTTCAACGTGATCTCGCTCGTGACGTTCCTGCTCGCCGTGTTCTTCCTGGCCACCCGCGGCCTGAACCTCGGCGTCGATTTCCGCGGCGGCACGGTGATCGAGGTGAACTACGCGCACCCGGTCGACTTCAACCGGCTGCGGGCCGCGCTCGATACGCTGAACGTCGGCGAATACTCGGCGCAGTCGTTCGGCCGGTCCGACACCGCGCTGATCCGGCTGCCGCTCAAGGAAGGCACGTCGAGCGCCGCGCTGTCCGAGCGCGTGATGAACGCGCTGCGCGCCGACGACCCGTCGGCCCGGCAGCAGCGCGTCGAGTTCGTGGGCCCGCAGGTCGGCAAGGAGCTTTACGAGAACGGCGCGCTGGCGCTGCTGCTGGTTTCGCTCGGCATCGTCGGCTACCTGGCGCTGCGCTTCGAGTGGCGGTTCGCCGTGGCGGCGATCGTCGCCAACCTGCACGACGTGATCATCATCCTGGGCTTTTTCGCGCTGTTCCAGTGGGAATTCTCGCTGCCGGTGCTGGCGGCGGTGCTCGCCGTGCTCGGCTACTCGGTCAACGAGTCGGTCGTGATCGCCGACCGGATCCGCGAGAACTTCCGCAAGATGCGCAAGGCGACCGTCACGCACGTGATCGACAACGCGATCACCAGCACGATCTCGCGCACGATCATCACGCACGGCAGCACGCTGATGATGGTGGTGTCGATCCTGTTGTTCGGCGGCGAGACGCTGCACTACTTCGCGCTGGCGCTGACGATCGGCATCTGCTTCGGCATCTACTCGTCGGTCCTGGTGATGGCGCCGCTGGTGATGTGGATGGGCGTCTCGCGCGAGGACCTGGTCAAGCCGGAAAAGAAGGCGGGCCTCACCGGCGACAAGATCCTTCCGTAGCCCGGAAGCCCGCGGTGCTGACGACGCTGTTCTATTCGCTGCTGGCGCTCGACCAGACGCTGGCTACGTTCGTCGCCGAGTACGGCGCGTGGGTCTACGCGCTGCTGTTCGCGATCATCTTCGCCGAGACCGGCCTCGTCGTCACGCCGTTCCTGCCCGGCGACTCGATCCTGTTCATCGCCGGTACGGTCGTCGCGACCGGCGGCCTCAACGTGCACCTGCTGGTCGTGCTGCTGATCGCCGCGGCGATCCTCGGCGATTCGGTCAACTACGCGATCGGGAACTACATCGGCCCGCGCGTCTTCGACAGGCCGGACTCGCGCTGGTTTCGGCAGGAGCACCTGCGGCGCACGCAGGCGTTCTACGACAAGTACGGCGGCGTGACGATCATCATCGGCCGCTTCGTGCCGATCGTGCGCACGTTCGCGCCGTTCCTGGCCGGCGTGGCCGGGATGCCCTACCGGCGGTTCCTGTCGTTCAACGTGATCGGCGCGGTCCTGTGGATCGCGTCGCTGGTCTACGCCGGCTACCTGTTCGGCAACATCCCCTGGGTCAAGAACAACCTGACGCTGATCGTGATCGGCATCGTGATCGTGTCGCTCATTCCCGCGGCGACCACGCTCGTCGGCGAGCGCCGGTCGCGGCGCAGCGCCTAGGCGCCTGTCGACGTCAGGCGCGCGCGGCGAGCTGCGCCGCCAGGCCGATGTAGGTCGCGGGCGTCAGCGCCTTCAGGCGCGCCTTCGCGTCGGCCGGCAGCGCGAGGCCGTCGATGAACGCGTGCAGCGATTCGCGCGTCATCCCGGCCCGCCCGCGCGTCAGCGCCTTCAGCTGCTCGTAGGGCTCCGGCACGCCGTAGCGGCGCATGACCGTCTGGATCGGCTCGGCCAGCACTTCCCAGTGCGCGTCCAAGTCCTCCGCGATGCGCGCGGCGTCGACGTCCAGCCTGGCGAGCCCCTGCCGCAGCGCGAGCCAGCCCAGCAGGCAATAGCCGAGCGCGACGCCCATGTTCCGCAGCACCGTCGAGTCGGTCAGGTCGCGCTGGAACCGCGAGATCGGCAGCTTTCCGGCCAGGTGCCGCAGCAGCGCGTTGGCGAGGCCCAGGTTGCCTTCGGAGTTCTCGAAGTCGATCGGGTTGACCTTGTGCGGCATCGTCGACGATCCGACCTCGCCGGCCTTCATCCGCTGCCGGAAGTAGCCGAGCGACACGTAGCCCCAGACGTCGCGGTCGAGGTCGATCAGTATCGTGTTGGCGCGCGCCAGCGCGTCGAACAGCTCGGCCATGTAGTCGTGCGGCTCGATCTGCGTCGTGTACGGGTTGAACTCGAGCCCGAGCCCGGTGACCACGCGTGCGGCAAGCCGCTCCCAGTCGACGTCGGGATACGCGACGACGTGCGCGTTGTAGTTGCCCACCGCCCCGTTGACCTTGCCCTTGAGCGGCACGCGCTCGACGGCGGCGATCTGCCGCTCGAGCCGCGCGTACACGTTGGCGAGTTCCTTGCCGAGCGTGGTCGGCGTCGCCGGCTGCCCGTGCGTGCGCGACAACATCGCCACGCCGGCGTGCGCGTGCGCGAGCGCGCGCAGGTCCGCGGCGATCGCGCGCAGTGCCGGGAGCAGGACGTCGTGGCGCGCATGCGCGAGCGCCAGTCCGTGCGACAGGTTGTTGATGTCCTCGGACGTGCACGCGAAATGGATGAATTCCACGGCGCGCGCGACGTCGGGAACGCCGGCGAACCGTTCCTTCAGCCAGTATTCGACCGCCTTGACGTCGTGGTTGGTCTCGCGCTCGATCGCCTTCACGCGCGAGGCGTCGGCCGGCGAGAAGTCCCGGGCCGCCGCGTCGATCGCCGCGCGGGCCGCGCTGGAGAACGGCGGCAGTTCGCCGATCGCCGGCTCGTCCGCGAGCGCGGTCAGCCAGGCGAGCTCGACGCGCACGCGATGGCGGATCAGTCCGAACTCGGAGAAGTCGCCGCAGAGCGCCTCGACCTTCGCAGCGTAGCGGCCGTCGAGCGGCGACAGCGCGGTCAACGCGTGGGATTCGGCGGTCATGAGCGTGGCGCGGAGGCGAGTGCGCAGTCTATCACGCAGGTCGCGCGGGCCGGGACGCGTGGGTCCGCGATGCTATAATTTTCGCTTCGCCTTCGCATCAGGGCCTGTGCCTCCGTGCTCAAGCTGATCGCCACGTCGACGAGTCCGTACACGCGCAAGGTGCGCATCGCGCTCGCCGAAAAGAAGATCGACTACCAGCTGTCCGAAGTGTCGCCGTGGACGCCGGAGAACCCGGTGCAGGAATGGAATCCGCTCGGCAAGGTGCCGGTGCTGGTCCTCGACGACGGCACGACGCTGTTCGACTCGCGCGTCATCGTCGAGTACATCGACGCGGTGAGCCCGGTGTCCCGGCTCATTCCCGAGCCGTCGCGCCAGCGGATCGTCGTCAAGCGCTGGGAGGCGCTGGCCGACGGAATCTGCGACGCCGCAGTGGGCATCGTGCTCGAGCTGCGGCGGCCCGCGCGCCAGCAAAGCAAGGACTGGATCGCGCGCCAGCGGCGGAAGCTCGCCGCCGGCGTCGCCGAACTCGCGCGCGAGCTCGGCGACAAGCCCTGGTGCAACGGCGACACGTATTCGCTGGCCGACATCGCCACGGGCTGCGCGCTCGGCTATCTGGAGCTGCGGGGGCCGGAGCTCGCGTGGAGCAGCGAGTTCGCGAACCTTGCGCGCCTCGCGGACAAGCTCGGCAAGCGGCCGTCGTTCCAGGACACGGCGCCTGCCCTGCCCAAATAGCCGAGTCGCCCGAACGTAAGCTATCCGTCAGGTATCGGCGGCAGAATTCCGGCATTGCCTCCGGAGACGCTGCCATGAACCCGAGTACCAAGCGGATCGCCCTGCTGATCGCCGTTCCGCTCGTGCTCGCCGCGTGCAGCGGCGGCTACCAGCGCGGCATCTTCACCGGTTATGTCGTCGACTCCACCGAAGAGGAGATCACGAAAAAGATCGGCAAGCCCGACGCGATCGACAACAGCAACCCGAACGCGCCGCGCTGGACGTACAACAAGAAGACATTCGATCCGGAGAACCAGAACAAGACCGACGAGAAGACCATCGTCGTGTTGAGGAAGGACCTCAATACCGGCAAGCTGGTCGGCGCCGAGGTGCAGTACCTCTGATCCAGGTCGTCGTCGGAAAGAAAAAGGCCCGCATCGCTGCGGGCCTTTCCTCTTGCGGCTGCGTGTCGCGTGGTTCGAGGCGCTACGTCCCGATCGTATTCACGGTGTCGCCGGCGAGGTTCGGGTAGCGGACGTGCTCGACCAGCTCCTGCGTATCGCGATCCGGCGATGGCGTGAGCAGGCTCACGATGATGATCACCGCAAAGCCCAGCGGCACGCCCCACAGGCCGGCGGAAATCGGCTGGATGCCCCACCAGATGTTGTCGTTGATCGGGCTCGTCACGCCAAAGAGCCCGCGCATCCACGGCTGCGTCGTGACCATGTAGTAGAACGTGATGCCGAGCCCCGCGATCATGCCCAGGATCGCGCCCCATTTGTTAGCGCGCTTCCAGAAGATCCCGAGCACCAGCGCAGGGAAGAACGCCGCCGCCGCGAACGAGAACGCCGCCGACACCAGGAACAGGATGTCCGCAGGCTTCTGCGATGCCACGTAGGCGGCAGCCAGCGCGACGACCAACAGCAGGATCTTGGAGATCGTCACGCGCCGCGTCGTCGACGCGGTCGGGTCGAGCATCTTGTAGTAGAAGTCGTGGGACAGCGCGTTGGCGATCGTCAGCAGCAGCCCGTCCGCGGTCGACAGCGCCGCTGCGAGGCCGCCGGCCGCGACCAGGCCCGATACGACGTAGGGCAGGCCCGCGATCTCTGGCGTCGCCAGCACAATGATGTCGCCGCCGATGGCAATTTCCGCCAGCTGGACGATTCCGTCCTTGTTGACGTCGACGATCGACAGCAGGCTTGGGTCCACCTTCTGCCATGACGCGACCCACTGTGGAAGGGTGGCGAACGCCGACCCCACCAGATGTGTGTACACGTCGTACTTCGCAAGCACCGCCAGTGCCGGCGCCGTGAAGTACAACAGGAAGATGAAGAACAGCGACCAGAACACCGATTGGCGTGCCTGCTGTACCGATGGCGTCGTGTAGTAGCGCATCAGGATGTGCGGCAGCGCAGCCGTACCGATCATCAGGCAGAACACCAGCGCGAGGAAGTTTCGCCTCGACGTGTCCCGCGCGGCGTCGTCCTTGCCCGGGAAGGGCTCCGCATGGCGTATTGGCGGAGCCGCGCGGGCCGCCAGCGACGCCTCCTTCGTCCACAGCGACTTGGCGGCAGCGACGTCCACCGGGAAGCCGCCAAGCGCCTTGGTGGCGGCGTCGAGCACTTCCGGCCCCGCGTTGTCGGCCTTGGCCTTCTCGACCGCCGCCACGGCGGCGGCCTTGCCTTCCGCAAAGGACTTCTCGAGATCCTTGAGCTTCGCAGCCGCCGCGTCCGCGCGCTCCTTGAAGATTCCGCGGACCTGGAGTTCCTTCGGATCCTTGAGAAGCTCGGCCTCGCGGGCCGTCACCTTTTCCAGCTGCTTGCCGTAGACGAACTGCGGCAGCGGAATGCCGGTCTGTTTCACCGACAGCCATACGACCGGGATCATGTACGCGACGATCAGGATGATGTACTGCGCGACCTGCGTCCACGTGACCGCGCGCATACCGCCCAGGAACGAGCAGACCAGGATGCCGCCCAAGCCCAGGAAGATCCCGAGTTCGAACTGCACGCCGGTCAACCGCGTCGTGATGAGGCCGACGCCGTAGATCTGCGCCACCACGTAGGTGAACGAGCAGAGGATCGCGGCGAGGATGCCGACGAAGCGCGGGATGTTGCCGCCGTATCGCGCGCCGAGAAAGTCCGGAATCGTGAACTGCCCGAACTTGCGCAGGTACGGCGCCAGCAGCAGCGCGACCAGGCAGTAGCCGCCGGTCCAGCCAGTGACGAACGCGAGGCCGTTGAACCCAAGCAGGTAGAGCGTTCCGGCCATGCCGATGAACGACGCCGCGCTCATCCAGTCCGCGCCGGTTGCCATGCCGTTGAACAACGCCGGCACCCGGCGCCCGGCCACGTAGTATTCGGCCGCATCGGACGTCCGGCTCATCACGCCGATGCCGGCGTACAGCCCGATCGTCGCGAGCAGGAACAGGTAGCCGATCCAGTTCTTGGGCAGGCCGATCTGCTCGAGGACCGCGAGCGCGATGATGAAGACGAGGAAGCCGCCCGTGTACCAGGTGTAAACCTTCTTCAACTGGGCGTTGAACGCCCGTTGCGAACCGGCGCTGAACATCCCTCCGGTGCCAGGTGCTGGCGTGGCCATTATTCGTCCTCCCCTTCGTGCACGTCGTATTCGCGGTCGAGGTTGTTCATGTACCGCGCGTAAAACCAGATGATGATCACGTAGACGAGCAAAGAGCCCTGCGCCATCATGTAAAAGGAGAATGGCCAGCCGAAGAAATTGAATGTGAGGTCACGGGCGTAATAGGCCATGACGAACGTGACGACGAACCAGATCAACAGCAGGATCCCGGTGATACGGAGATTCTTGCTCCAGTATTCCAGGTGTTTCTGGGTCAACTGCATGGCTTGGCTCCTCCACAAAGGTGACGACGACGTAGGTCGACTGTCCCACTAAAGCCCCCGGCGCACGCTCTTGGCGGCGTACGGCCTTTCTTGCCGGTGCCTCTCGGCCGCCGGCAAAAGTGCATGGAGTATAAACAGCTTTTTTCCAGGGCAACAAGGGTTTTCCCCGGGTCGCGCCGGGTTTTCGCGGTTTTGCTGCGGTCTCCTCGGACGGACGGTCAGGGCCGGGGCGGCGCCGGCAGCCCCGTTTCGCGCGCCAGCTGGGCGGCCACCTTGGGCTCGAACGTCGCGAGGTGTTCGATGATCGCGCGGGTCTTGTCGGGCTTGCCGCGGTCGAACTCGACGCGCGCCAACTGGTACCAGCCGTAGGGGCTCATCGGCTGCAGCCTGGTGTTCCGCTCGAGCGGCGCCACCGCTTCGTCCTTGCGCTGCAGCGCAATCAGCGACAGCGCCTTCCCATACAGCGCCCGGTCGTGATCCGGGTTTCCTGCAAGCGCCAGGTCGAACGCCGCAAGCGCCGCGTCGTGGTCGTTCATCTGCTGCAGCAGGAAACCGCGGCCGAACTGCACCTCGGGCCAGTCCGGCTTGCGCTGCAACGCGCGGTCGAACATCGCGAGCGCCTCGCGGCTGCGCTGCTGCTGCATCATCTCGAAGCCGATCGTCGCGAGCAGCTTCGGGTCGTCCGGCGTCAGCGCCAGTGCGAGTCCGTAGTACTTGAGCGCGGTGTCGTACTGCTTGGCGACGTGGCACCAGTGGCCGAGCTGCTGCCAGAACCAGCGTTGCATGCGGGCGATCATCGGGCGCTACGGCGCGGTCCTGGGGATGGCGAACGCGAGCCAGAGGAAGATCGCCGACAGGATGCAGAACGTCGCGAACGGGATCACGCGGTCCTCGAACACGCGCGGCGTGAGCAGCCGGGTCAGCTTGACGAACGGCGACGGGATGATGCGGACGATCTGGTAGAAGAGGTTCTTTTCGCGCTCGCGGCCGGCGAGGATGTACAGGACTCCCTGTCCGATCAGCGCCATCAGCGCGATGGCGACCACCAGCTGGACCGTTCCGAGCAACTGCCGCATCGCACCGCCACCCCGTCATCTGCGCACCGGGCGCATGATAGCGCGCGCCGGCACGAAAAAGGGTCAGGCCCCGTTTCCCGGCGACGGCCGGGAAACGGGGCCTGACCCTGATCGCGCGATTGCGTCAGTTCACCAGCGTCAGTTTACCTGCTTCAGCTGGTCCAGGATCGCCGGGTTCTCGAGCGTGGACGTGTCCTGCTTGATCTCCTCGCCCTTGGCGATCGACCGCAGCAGCCGGCGCATGATCTTGCCCGAGCGCGTCTTCGGCAGGTTCTCGCCGAAGCGAATGTCCTTCGGCTTGGCGATCGGCCCGATCTCCTTCGCGACCCAGTCGCGCAACTCCTTCGCGATCTTGTCGGCTTCCGGACCGCCCGGCCGCGACTGCTTCAGCACGACGAACGCGCAGACGGCCTCGCCGGTCAGGTCGTCGGGGCGGCCGACCACGGCGGCTTCGGCGACCAGAGGGTTGGCGACCAGCGCCGACTCGATCTCCATCGTGCCGAGCCGGTGTCCCGACACGTTGAGCACGTCGTCGATGCGGCCCATGATCCGGATGTAGCCTTCGAGGTCGCGCGACGCGCCGTCGCCGGCCAGGTAGTACTTGCCGTGGAAGTCCTCGGGGTAGTAGCTCTTCCTGAAGCGCTCCGGATCGCCCCAGATCGTGCGGATCATCGCCGGCCAAGGGCGCTTGATCACGAGAATGCCGCCCTTGCCGAACTCGACCGTGTGCCCGGTCTCGTCGACGATGTCGGCGATGATGCCCGGCAGCGCGAACGTGCACGAACCCGGCTTCAACGGCGTCGCCCCCGGCAGCGGCGTGATCAGGTGGCCGCCCGTCTCGGTCTGCCACCACGTGTCGACGATCGGGCACTTCGAGTTGCCCACCGTCTGGTAGTACCACATCCACGCTTCCGGGTTGATCGGCTCGCCGACGGTGCCCAGGATGCGCAGCCGCGACAGGTCGTACTTCTTCGGCAGGTCGCCGCCGGCCTTGATCAGCGAGCGGATCGCCGTCGGCGCCGTGTAGAACACCGTGACCTTGTGGTCCTGGATCATCTTCCAGAACCGGCCGGCATCCGGATACGTCGGCACGCCTTCGAACACGATCTCGGTCGCGCCGCACGCGAGCGGGCCGTAGGCGATGTACGTGTGGCCGGTGACCCAGCCCACGTCGGCCGTGCACCAGAAGACGTCGGCCGGCTTGTAGTCGAACGTCCACTTCATCGTCAGGATCGCGTGCAGCAGGTAGCCGCCGGTGGAGTGCTGGACGCCTTTCGGCTTGCCGGTGGAGCCCGACGTGTAGAGGATGAACAGCGGGTGTTCGGCGCCGACCCACGTCGGCTCGCACGTGTCCTTCTCCTTCGCGACCGCGTCGTGCCACCAGACGTCGCGGCCGGTTTTCATCGCGATCGCGGCGCCGGTGCGCTTCCACACGAACACCGTCTTGATGCCGTCGCAGTCGCCCATGGCCAGCGCCTCGTCGACGACGGGCTTCAGCGGGATCTCGCGGCCGCCGCGGAACTGGCCGTCGGCGGTGATCACGGCGATGGCGCCGGCGTCGACGATGCGCTCCTGGATGCTCTTCGCCGAGAAGCCGCCGAACACCACCGAGTGCGTGGCGCCGATGCGCGCGCACGCCTGCATCGCGACCACGGCCTGGATCGACATCGGCATGTAGACGAGCACGCGCTCGCCGGACTTGATGCCCGCCGTCTTCAGCGCGTTCGCGAACTTGCAGACCTCGTGGTAGAGCTCCTTGTACGTGATCTTCGTGACCTTGCCGTCGTCGGCCTCGAAGATGATCGCGACCTTGTCCGGCTGCGTGGCCAGATGGCGGTCGAGGCAGTTGTACGACGCGTTCAGCACGCCGTCGTCGAACCACTTGTAGAACGGCGCGTTCGACTCGTCGAGCGTGCGCGTGAACGGCTTGTGCCACAGCAGCTCGGCGCGGGCGTGCCTGGCCCAGAAGCCCTCGAAATCGCGCTCGGCCTCGGCGCACATCGCGCGATAGGCGTCCATGCCGGAGATGTTCGCCTGCGCGACGAACTCCGGCGCCGGCGGGAACACGCGGCTTTCGGTCAGAACGGACTCGATCGTCGACGACATTTTGGGTTTCTCCTCCTGAAGTTACGCCACGGCCGCGCGGGTGAGATCGACGAGTCTACCTAAAGGCTCGCGTACGGTGCAACGGCGTTTCCCATATTCTTGATCCGCGTCACTTACGACAGCCTTACAGGCCCGCGCGGCGGCGCCGGCCGGGACGTTCGCCGATGGTAGACTTTGCGGTTCCGCCCTGTCCGCATCCACCGCCCCGATGGCCGAACCCAAGCCCTCCCTCGATCCCCGGATGAACGCGCTGCCGCGCTTCATCTTCATGAGCCGCTGGCTGCAGGTGCCGCTGTACCTGGGCCTCATCGTCGCCCAGGTCATCTACGTGTTCCAGTTCTGGATCGAGCTCGTCCACCTGGTCGAGGCGGCAATGGGCAACCAGGATGCGATCGAGGCGATCCGGCGCAGCGTCGCCGTCCCGGGCTCCGAGTCGATCGAGATCAAGTCGCGCGAGACGCTGACGATGCTGGTCGTGCTGGGCCTGATCGACGTCGTGATGATCAGCAACCTGCTCATCATGGTGATCGTGGGCGGTTACGAGACCTTCGTGTCGCGGATGCGCCTGGAAGGCCACCCCGACCAGCCCGAATGGTTGTCCCATGTCAATGCTTCGGTGCTCAAGGTGAAGCTCGCGACGGCTATCATCGGCATCTCGTCGATCCATCTGCTCAAGACGTTCATCAACGCGCAGGCGTTCACCGAGAAGGCGCTGTTCTATCAAACCGTGATCCACATCACGTTCCTGCTTTCGGCGCTGGCGATCGCAGCCGTCGACCGCCTGATGCCGCAGCCGCCGCCGAGGCATCGCGCCGCGACGCCGGAGAAGTCCGACCACGGCCTGCCGGGAGGTTTGCTATGACCGTCGTCCGCCAGATCGATTTCATCCAGAGCGTCGCCGACGCGCTCCAGTTCATCTCCTACTACCACCCGGTCGACTACATCCGCGCGCTGGGCGACGCCTACGAGGCCGAGGAATCGCCGGCCGCGAAGGACGCGATCGCGCAGATCCTGACCAATTCGCGGATGTGCGCCGAAGGCCATCGGCCGATCTGCCAGGACACCGGCATCGTCGTCGCGTTCGTCAAGGTCGGCATGGACGTCCGGTGGGACGGCGTCACGCTGTCGCTGACCGAGATGGTCAACGAGGGCGTGCGGCTCGCCTACCTCGATCCGGACAACCGGCTGCGCGCGTCGATCGTCGCCGACCCGGCGGGCGCGCGCAGGAACACGCAGGACAACACGCCGGCCATCGTCCACTACGAGCTCGTGCCCGGCAACACCGTCGACGTGAAGATCGCGGCGAAAGGCGGCGGCTCGGAGAACAAGTCGAAATTCGCGATGCTGAACCCGTCGGACTCGATCGTCGACTGGGTGCTGAAGACGGTGCCGACGATGGGCGCCGGCTGGTGCCCGCCGGGCATGCTCGGGATCGGCATCGGCGGCACCGCGGAGAAGGCGATGCTGCTCGCCAAGGAATCGCTGATGGAGCCGATCGACATGCACGAGCTCAAGCGCCGCGGCCCGGCGAACAAGACCGAGGAGCTGCGCATCGAGCTGTACGACAAGGTCAACGCGCTCGGCATCGGCGCGCAGGGGTTGGGCGGCCTGTCGACGGTGCTCGACGTCAAGATCCTCGACTATCCGACGCACGCGGCGTCGAAGCCGGTCGGCATGATCCCCAATTGCGCGGCGACGCGGCACGCGCATTTCACGCTGGACGGGTCGGGCGCGGCGAAGCTCGAGCCGCCGGACCTGTCGCAATGGCCGGACGTGCACTGGACGCCGTCGCCGACCGCGCGGCGCGTGGACCTCGACACGCTGACGCGCGAGGAAGTCGCGAAATGGCAACCCGGCGAGACGCTGCTGCTCAACGGCAAGATGCTGACCGGTCGCGACGCCGCGCACAAGCGCATCGCCGACCACCTGGCGCGCGGCGAGAGCCTGCCGGAAGGGGTCAGCTTCCGCAATCGCGTCATCTACTACGTCGGGCCCGTCGATCCGGTGCGCGACGAGGTCGTCGGCCCCGCGGGGCCGACCACCGCGACGCGGATGGACAAGTTCACGCACATGATGCTCGAGCACCACGGCCTGCTCGCGATGATCGGCAAGGCCGAGCGCGGCCCGGTCGCCATCGAGGCGATCCGCAAGCACGCCGCCGTCTACCTGATGGCGGTCGGCGGCGCCGCCTACCTCGTGTCGAAGGCGATCCGCGCGTCGCGCGTGGTCGCGTTCGCGGACCTCGGCATGGAAGCGATCTACGAGTTCGACGTCCGCGACATGCCGGTGACCGTCGCCGTCGACGCGCGCGGCAAGTCCGTCCACCACACGGCGCCGAAGGAGTGGCAGGCCAGGATCGGCAAGATTCCGGTCACGGCCGAATAGCCGGGGCGACGGGCGTCCGCGGTGCGCCCCCGGTGCCCCGGCACGCGTGTCGGTTGAATGGCACAAAGTGTGCTTTATCGACACGTGGCCTTTTGTCGCATCCCGCCGTCCGCCGTCCTCCCCCGCCTGCTGGTGGCCGCGACGTGCGGCCTCGCCGTTGCCGCCGCTGCGATTGCACAGGGCCCCGCGGGCACGCCGCCCGACGAGCGCGCTTTGCTGGGCGACGTCCCCAGCGTGTTCACCGCGTCGCGCTACGACCAGCCGCTGTCCGAGGCGCCGGCCGACGTCACCGTCGTCACCCGGGCCCAGATCCTTCGCTACGGGTGGCAGACGCTGGCCGACGTGCTGCGCGGCGTGCGCAGCTTCCTGGTCACCACCGACCGCAACTATTCGTACGCCGGCGTGCGCGGTTTCGCGCGCACCGGCGACTACAACGGACGCATCCTGCTGCTGGTCGACGGCCATCGCACCAACGACACGATCTACGACCAGGCACTGATCGGCACCGAAGGCCCGGTCGACCTCGAACTCGTCGAGCGCATCGAGATCGTGCGCGGCGCCGGATCGTCGGTCTACGGCAGCAACGCTTTCTTCGGCGTCATCAACATGATCACGCGACGAGGACGCGACGTCGGCGGCGTGGAGATCGGCGCGCTCGCCGGCTCGCAACGGACGTACGGCGGCCGCCTGACCGCCGGCGATCGCATCGGCGGGCACAGCGAGTACCTGATCTCGGCGACGGCCGGCACCACGGACGGCATGCGCAACATCGCGTTCCCCGGGGTCGAGCGCGTCGGCGGCGGAACGTCGAGCAGCGACGCCGACCGCTGGGTCAAGGCGCTGGGCAAGTGGCGGACCGGCGACTTCTCGCTGTCGGCCGTCTACGACCAGCGGACCAAGCATGTGCCCACCGCGCCGTACAACTCGGAGTTCGGCGACGACCGCAACCAGACGACCGACACGCGCGCGTGGCTGGAGGCGCGCTACGACGGCGCGGTCGCCGGCGGCAACCTGACGGCGCGCGCGGCGGTCGACGACTACCGCTACCAGGGCGACCTGGTGCAGCGTCGCGACCCGGACACGATCAATCAGGACCGCACGAAGGCCACCTGGTGGTCGGCCGAGGTCACGTATTCGCGCGAGATGCGCGACGACGTGACGCTGCTCGCGGGCCTCGAGTTCCAGTCGGACATGCGGAACCAGCAGGAGAACGGCGACCGCACGGTCGGCGGCGGCGGCGACTCGTCGTACGCGCGCCTTTTCTACGCGACCGACAGCTCGCGCTACTGGGCCGCCTACGCGCAGGTCGAGTGGCAGATCGCGGCCGGCTGGGACGCGACGATCGGCGTGCGCCACGACCAGTACAGCTCGTTCGGCGGCGTCACCGATCCGCGGCTCGCGCTGATCCACCGCCCGAACGACGACCTGACGTTCAAGCTGATCTACGGCCAGGCCTTCCGCGCACCGAACGATTACGAGCTCTACTACAACGACGGCGGAGCGTCGCAGAAGGCCAACACGGGCCTCGCGCCCGAGCGGATCAGGACGACCGAGGCGCTGGCCGAATGGCGGTTTGCACCTGATTGGCGCGCGGTCGGCTCGTTCTACTTCAACCGGATCACGGACCTCATCACGACGGTGACCGATCCTTCCGACGGCCTGCTCGTCAACGTCAACTCGACGTCGCAGATCGGGCGCGGCCTCGAAGTCGAAGTCGATGGCCGCACGCCGTTCGGACTCGAAATCTTCGGCGCGGCGACGGCCCAGCTCGGCGAAGTCGCCGTCGGCGCGCCCCGCACGCAGGTCAAGGGCCGGCTTGCCCAGTATTTCGCCGGCGACCGCGCCGTGCTCGCGCTGGAGTCGATCTACCAGAGCAGCCGGCAGACGCTGCTGGGGACGACGATTCCCGGCCGGGCGCTGACCAATCTCGTTCTCACCGTGCAGCGGCTGTTGCCGGGGCTGCGCGTCACGGCCTCGGTCCAGAACCTGTTCGACGTCGCGCTGGCCGATCCCGGAGGCGCCGAGCACCGCTTCGACCGCATCCCGCTGCCGGGCCGGCAGTACTGGCTGAAGCTCGACCTCGCGCTGCAGTGATGGCGAGCCGCCGACCCCCCTCTGCACTGCTCGCGGCCGCGGCGCTCTGGGCGGTGTCGGGCGCGGCGGCGTGCGGCGCGCAGCGGCTGCTCGTCGTCAGCTCCAGCGACGCGCTGCCATACCAGCAGGCGCTGTCCGGCGTCCAGAAGACCGACGTGCCGACCGAGGCGATCCAGGTCGCGGCGGACACCGACGCCAAAGCAAGCACGGCGGTGGCGCAGGTCGGCCGCGACGGCGCCATCGTCACGCTCGGCGCGCGCGCGATGGCGCTGGTCGCGCAGGCGGGCCCGGCCGTTCCGGTCGTGAACTGCATGGTCATCGGCGGCGACGACCTGCGGACGACGCCGGGGACGCAGGTCGTGCCGCTCGACGTCCCGGTGGACACGCACGTCGCCTGGTTGAAGCGGCTGCTTCCCAACGCACGCAACGTTGGCATACTGTTCGACCCGGCGCAGAACGAACGGCGGGCCGCGGACAGCGCAGCGGCGCTGGCGCGTGCGGGATACGTTCCGGTGCTCGAACCCGTGTCCGGACCGACCGCGCTTCCGAATGCCCTGACCCGACTGACCAACAGCGTCGACGTGCTGCACGCCATTCCCGACACGACGGTCTTCGCGCGCGAGCACTCGCGCGCGTTGCTGCTGTACTCGTTCCGCCACCGCATCCCATTGGCCGGGCCTTCCGAGGCCTGGGTGCGCGCCGGCGCGCTGTACGCGGTCGACTGGGACTACCAGGACCTCGGCCGCTACTGCGCCGCGCTCGCGCTGCGGCAGGCGGGCGGCGCGAAGGGGCCGATGCCGCCGCCCGCGCGGCTGCGCGTCGTCGTCAACGCGCGTTCGGCCGAGCAGCTGCGCATCAAGTGGGATGCGGAGACGCTGCGCGCGGTCGATAAAGTCTACGAATGATGAAAAACGTGCGCCGCTCGTTGCGCAAGCACCTGTCCCCGCTCGGCGCGGACACGGTGTCGATGCTCGACCTGCCGCCGGTGCGCATGGGCCTGCTGACCAAGCTCAACCTGCTCACGATCGGCCTCATCTTCCTCACGGCGGTCGCGGTGACGGCGTTCGACTTCACCCAGCGCTGGCGCGACGAGGAGCAGCAGTTGAAGGCGCAGGGCGCGTCGCTGATCGCCGTGATGTCGGAGCTCGCCGAATACGGGCTCTACACGTCGGACAAGGCGTCTCTCGAGCAGATCCTCGACAGCGTCGGCGCCGACCCGGCCGTCGCCTACGTCGTCGTGCTCGACCGGCGCCCGCAGGTGCTCGTCGAGCGCAAGTTCGCGCCGGAGCTCGCGAAGGCGACGATCCCCGGCCTCGCGCCGGGCGCGGCGCTGCCTTCCAAAGGGAAACCGCTGTCGGTCGAGCATCGGCTGGCCGGCGACCGCTACATGGAAATCGTCGCGCCGGTCATGGGCTCGGCCGACCCCGCGCGCGACCTCCTCGGCGTCGAAGACAACGGCAAGACGCGGCCGACCCCGGCGGGAGCGGCGGCGCCGATCGGCTACATCCGGCTGGGCCTGACGTTCGAGACGCAGCGCAAGCAGTTCCGCGAGCAGCTGGTCGGCGCGATCGGCGTAGTGGGCCTGCTCGTCGTCGTGGCGATCGTCGCGACGCTGCTGTTGACGCGACGGCTGGTCGCGCCGATGCGCCGGCTGATGCGCGCGGCGCGCGCCGTGGGCGCCGGACGGCTCGACGTCTACGTTCCGGCAGGGTCGTCCGACGAGCTCGGACTGCTCACGCACACGTTCAACCACATGACGCAGCGCCTCGCGGAGTCGCAGTCGGAGGTCGCCAACTACCAGCGCACGCTCGAGGAGAAGGTCGCGCAGCGCACGCGCGAGCTGGAAGTGGCGACCGCGCACGCGTACAAGCTCGCGCAGCACGACATCCTGACCGGATTGCCGAATCGATCGCTGCTCAACCAGCGCGTCCGCCAGATCCTCGCGCAGGCGCAGCGCGACGGCACGCACGTCGCGTGCCTGTTCATCGACTTCGACCACTTCAAGCGCATCAACGACACGCTGGGCCACGACGCGGGCGACCAGCTGCTGCAGGCGATCGCGCAACGGCTGACGAGCGCCGTGCGCGAGTCGGACACCGTCGCGCGGCTGGGCGGCGACGAGTTCGTGCTGATCCTGCCCGGACTCGATCCGCAGCCGGCGTCGTTCGAGGTCATGACGGTGCTCAATCGCGTGCGCGACGCGTTCCAGGCGCCGTTCAGGCTCGCCGACCAGACGCCGACGCTGACCTGCTCGATCGGCGTGGCGCTGTACCCGATCGACGCGCAGGACGGCGTCGGGCTGATCAAGCAGGCCGACACCGCGATGTACGCGGCCAAGGAAGCTGGCCGCAATGCGTACCGGTTCTTCACCGCCGACATGAATGCGCGCGTGCAGCTGCGCCTGCAGCTCGAGACCGACATGCGCCGCGGGCTGATGGACGACGAGTTCTTCCTGGTCTACCAGCCCCAGATCGAGATGCAGACCGGCCGCGCGTGCGGCGTGGAAGCGCTGGTGCGCTGGCGCGATCCGGAGCGCGGCATCATCGGGCCCGCCGAGTTCATCCCGGTCGCCGAGGAATCGGGAATGATCCAGGCGCTCGGCGCGCGCGTGCTGCGCGACGCGTGCCGGCAGGTCGTGAGCTGGCACAAGCAGAACATGCCGCTGCGGCTGTCGGTGAACCTGTCGGTCCAGCAACTGCAGCACGACAGCTGGCTCGGCATCGTCGAGGACGCGCTGGCGAGCAGCGGACTGGCGCCGCGGCATCTCGACCTCGAGATCACGGAGAGCGTGATCATCACGCATCCGGAAAAGGCGGTGGCGACGCTGGTCAAGCTGAAGCAGATGGGCGTGTCGATCACCGTCGACGACTTCGGCACCGGCTACTCGAGCCTGTCGTACCTGGCGCGGCTGCCGATCCAGGGCGTCAAGATCGACCAGCGATTCGTGCACGGGCTCGAGAAGAACCGCAACGACGAGGCGATCACGCAGGCGATCATCGCGCTGTCGCACTCGCTCGGATTGCGGTGCATCGCCGAAGGCGTCGAGACGCCCGCGCAGTTCAACTTCCTGAAGTCGCACGGCTGCGAGGAAGCGCAGGGCTACCTCATCTCGCATCCGCTCGCCGAAGCCGACCTGCGGTCGTGGTGGCGCATCCAGGAGGAGATCCTGCACGGCCGCGAGCGCCAGGCCGACCTTTGGCAGGAGAAGTGACACAAAGCACTTACGTGTCATCCCGAGGAGCGAAGCGACGAGGGATCTCGTGCCCCACAGACGTGTCATCCCGAGGAGCGAAGCGACGAGGGATCTCGTGCCCCACAGACGTGTCATCCCGAGGAGCGAAGCGACGAGGGATCTGCTTCAAGCCCCCTTCAGGTCGTCCGGCCGATCGACGTCGCGGACGATGCCCGGATCGTCGACGGCCACCGGCGTGACCGCCCACTGCCGCGCGGCGACGATCGCCCGCGCGCCCTCGTCGCCCGACAGCGACATCAATAGCTTCCCGTAGGCGCGCGCGAACCCGACCGGATGCCCGCGGTCGCCCTGAAACGTCGGCACGACGATCTCGGCGCCGCCGCGCAGCGCCTCGGCGACCGCGGCAATCGTCGCCGGCGCGATCCACGGCATGTCGGCCAGCGCGACGATCCAGCCGTCGGCGTCGATCGCGGCCGTCGCCGCGCTCGCGAGGCTCGTGCCCATGCCGTCGTCCGCGCGCTCGCAGACGACGACCCGAGCGCCGGTCGGCGCCAGCGCATGCTCGAGCGCCGAATCGCCGGGCCGCACGACGGCGACGACGTCGTTCAGCGCCGCCATCATGTGCAGCGCCGCCGCCGCCCCCACCGCGGTGCCCGCGGTGGCGCCGTGCGACGTCGCGGGAATCGGCGCCAAGAGCTTGGCGCCGCCGAAGCGCGCGCCGCGGCCGGCGGCAAGCAGGAGGCCGACGATGCGCATTCCCGAATGTGTCATTCCGCTCCCCGCGCCTTTTCGGGGAGGAACCTGCTGTTGGTGTCACGCACGCAAAAGCAGATCCCTCGCTTCGCTCGGGATGACACGCCTGTGGGGCCCGTGATCCCTCTTCGCTTCGCTCATCGGGATGACACGTAACTGCTACGTGTCACTCCGCAAGAAGGCGGAACTTGCCGTCGCGCACGACGACCAGCACGCGCGCGCGCTCGTCCATGCCGTTGTGGTTGGTCGCGGACATGTTGAACACGCCCTGCGTGCCGACGACGTCGCGCTCCTTCTCCAGCGCGTCGCGCAGCGCGACGCGGAACGCCTCGGTGCCGGGCTTGCCCGCCTTGAGCGCCGCCGGCAAGGCCTGCGCGAGCAGGATGCCGCCGTCCCACGTGTTGGCGCCGAACGTCGCGGGCTTGGCGCCGAACTGCTTCTCGTAGGCGGCGATGTACGCCTGCGCGACCTTCTTGGTCGGATTCGAGTCCGGGATCTCGTCGATGACGAGCATCGGCCCGGCGGCGAGCACCGTGCCCTCGACTTTTTCCTTGCCGAGCCTGATGAAGTCGTCGGTCGCGACTGCGTGCGTCTGGTACAGGCGGCCCTTGTAGCCCTGGTCGAACAGCGTGGCCTGCGGCAGGACGGCCGGGCCGCCGACGGCGGCGATCAGCACGGCGTCGGGCTTCGCGGCGATGAGCTTCAGCGCCTGGCCGGTCACGCTCTGGTCGGTGCGCGCGTAGCGCTCGCTGGCGACGATCCTGATGCCGGCCTTCTCGGCGAGGCCGCCGAACACCTTGTACCAGTTCTCGCCGTACGGATCGTTGAAGCCGATGAAGCCGACGGTCGCCACGCCGTTCTTCTTCATGTGCTTGATCAGCGCCTCGGCGATCAGGTCGTCGTTCTGCGTGGTCTTGAACACCCAGCGCTTCTTCGCGTCGAGCGGCTCGACGACGGACGACGTGCCGACCGTCGCCATCACCGGCACCTTCGCCTCGGCGATGATGTCGAGGATCGCCAGCGCGTTCGGCGTCGTCGACGGGCCGATCATCGCGTCGATGTTGTTCTCCTGGATCAGCTTCTTGATGTTCTGCACGGCGCGCGTCGTGTCGCCGCCGTCGTCCAGCTGGATGTACTCGACCGTCGCATCGCCGATCTTCCGCGGCAGCAGGTCGCCGGTGTTCTTCTGCGGGATGCCGATCGCGGTCGTCGGTCCGGTCGCGGAGACCATCAGGCCGATCTTCACCTGCGCGGACGCGACGGTGGCGATGGCGGCGAACAGCGACCCTAGCAACAAGCGTTTCAACACGGAGCGACTCCTTCGAACGATCAGGCGGATTGGCCGGCGGCATGGCCGGAGGACCATGCCCACTGGAAATTGTAACCGCCCAGCCATCCGGTAACGTCGACGACCTCGCCGATGAAGTACAGGCCGGGTACCGCGGTCGCCGCCATCGTCTTCGACGACAGGTCGCGCGTGTCGACACCGCCCTGCGTGACTTCCGCCTTGTTGTAGCCGAGCGTGCCCGACGGCAGCACGTCCCAGCGGTGCAGGCGCCCGGCGACTTCGCGCAGACGTTCCCGACCCAGCTCGCGCATCGAGCCCGTCACCGCATGCGCGGCGCACCACTGCTGCGCGAAGCGCCTGGGCAGGCGCTCGGCGAGCACGTTGGACAGCAGCGCGTCGGAGCCGGCGCGCGACGCCAGCCATTCGCGCGCGTCCACGCCCGGCAACAGGTCGATGTGCAGCGACTCGCGGCCGTCCCAGTACGACGAGATCTGCAGGATCGCCGGGCCCGACAGCCCGCGATGCGTGAACAGCAGGTTCTCGCGGAAGCGGCCGCCGTTGCACGAGACTTCCGCGTCGACGGAGATTCCCGACAGGTCGCCGTAGCGTGCCAGCGCCTCGGGCGCGAACGCCAGCGGCACCAGCGCCGGCCGCGGCGGGATCACGTTGAGGCCGAACTGCTCGGCGATCCGGTAGCCGAACGGCGTCGCGCCGATCTTCGGCACCGTGAGGCCGCCCGTCGCGACGACCAGCGACGCGCAGCGGACGTCGCCCTGCGGGGTGGCGACGACGAAGCGGTCGCGCTCGCGCGTCACCGCGTCGACGCGGCACGGCATCCGCCATTCGACGCGGCCGCGGTCGCACTCGTCCTTCAGCATCCGGATGATGGCGACCGCCGTGTCGTCGCAGAACAGCTGGCCCAGCTTCTTCTCGTGCCACGCGATGCCGTGGCGTTCCACGAGGCGCAGGAAGTGCGCGGGCGTGTAGCGCGCGAGCGCCGAGCGGCAGAAATCCGGGTTCTGCGACAGGTAGTTCGCGGGACCGGCGCCGACGTTCGTGAAGTTGCAGCGGCCGCCGCCGGAGATGCGGATCTTCTCGCCGAGCACGTGATAGTGCTCGATCAGCAGTGTGCGGCGCCCGCGCTGCCCGGCCTGCGCCGCGCACATCATCCCGGCCGCGCCGGCGCCGATGACGACGGCGTCGTAGTCACCCATCAGAGCGCCCAGCACACGGTGCCATCGCGAGCGCAGCGAAGGATCGCGCGTCCGGATTTCGGCTAGTCGCCGAAGAACTCCTTGACCTTCTCGAACCAGCCCTTGGCGCGCGGATTGTGCTTGCCGGGGTCTTCCTGGTTGATGTCCTCGAATTCGCGCAGCAGCTCGCGCTGGCGCGCGGTAAGCTTGACTGGCGTCTCCACCGCGACGTGGCAATAGAGGTCGCCGTGTGCGGACCCGCGCACCGGCCGGATGCCCTTGTTGCGCAGCCGGAATGTCTGGCCGGTCTGCGTCTCCGCGGGGATCTTGATCGTCGCGTGGCCGTCGAGCGTGGGAATCTCGAGGTCGCCGCCGAGCGCGGCGGTCGCGAAGCTGATCGGCATCTCGCAGTGCAGGTCGGCGCCGTCGCGCTGGAACACCGCGTGCGGCTTCAGGCTGACGACGACGTACAGGTCGCCGGCCGGACCGCCGTTCTGCCCGGCCTCGCCTTCGCCGGTCAGCCGGATGCGGTCGTCGGTGTCCACGCCGGGGGGAATCTTCACCGACAGCGTCTTCTGCTTCTTCACGCGGCCGGCGCCGTGGCACGCCGCGCACGGATCGGCGACGACCTTGCCGCGGCCGTGGCACGCCGGGCACGTCTGCTGGATCGAGAAGAAGCCCTGAGACACGCGCACTTCGCCGCGGCCGTGGCACGTCGGGCATTGCTTGGGTTCGGTGCCCGGCTTGGCGCCGGTGCCGTGGCACGTCTCGCATTCGTCGAGCGTCGGAATGCGGATCTTGACCTCGGCGCCGCGCGCCGCGTCCTCCAGCGAAAGCTCGAGGTTGTAGCGAAGGTCGGCGCCGCGATACACGCCGTTGCCGCCGCGGCCGCGCCCCTGCTGGCCGAATATCTCGCCGAAGATGTCGCCGAACGCGTCGGCGAATCCGCCGAAGCCTTCCTGCCCGGCGCGCGCGCCGGCGAAGCCGGCGGACGGGTCGACGCCGGCGTGGCCGAACTGGTCGTACGCGGCGCGCTTGCGCGCGTCGGTCAGCACTTCATATGCTTCCTTGGCTTCCTTGAACTTGGCCTCGGCACCCTTGTCGTCCGGGTTGCGATCCGGATGGTGCTTCATCGCAAGCTTGCGATAGGCCTTCTTCAGTTCGTCTTCGGACGCGCCGCGCTCGACGCCGAGGACCGTGTAGTAATCGCGTTTAGACATCATTTAGCCCCAAGCAACCGCAAGACGCGGAAAGGCCGAGTTGAGCGGCGCCGGAAGGCGACGCTCGAACTCGGCCAGATATTCCGTCGCGCTCCGCAGCGTACCAACGCGAAGCTACGTGCCGCGACGGAATATCACTTCTTGTCGCTCTTCACCTCGGTGAACTCGGCGTCGACGACCTTTTCGTCGGCCTGTCCGCCACCGCCCTGTCCGCCGCCACCGGCCGCGCCGCCGCCGGCCGCGCCGGTACCCCCCGCCGGGCCACCGCCCGCCGCCGCCTGCGCCTGCGCGTACATCAGCTCGCCCAGCTTCTGGGCGGCCTTGCCGAGCTCCTCGGCCTTGGCTTCGAGCGCTTCCTTGCCCGCGTCCTTCTGCTTCAGCAGTTCGTCGGCGTCCTTCACGGCCGCCTCGATCTTGGCCTTCTCGTCGGCGCCGATCTTGTCGCCGTATTCGCCGAGCGACTTGGTCACGCTGTGCACGAGCCCGTCGAGCGCGTTGCGAGCCTGCACCGTCTCCATCAGCTTGCGGTCGTCGGCCGCGTGCGCCTCGGCGTCCTTCACCATCCGCTGGATCTCTTCCTCGGACAGGCCGGAATTCGCCTTGATCGTGATCTTGTTCTCCTTGCCGGTCGCCTTGTCGCGCGCCGACACGTGCAGGATCCCGTTGGCGTCGATGTCGAACGTGACCTCAATCTGCGGCATGCCGCGCGGCGCCGGCGGGATGCCTTCCAGGTTGAACTGGCCGAGGCTCTTGTTGCCCGACGCCATGTCGCGCTCGCCCTGCAGCACGTGGATGGTCACCGCGCCCTGGTTGTCGTCGGCGGTGGAGAACACCTGCTGCGCCTTGGTCGGGATCGTCGTGTTCTTCTGGATCAGCTTGGTCAGCACGCCGCCCAGCGTCTCGATGCCCAGCGACAGCGGCGTCACGTCGAGCAGCAGCACGTCCTTGACGTCGCCTTTCAGCACGCCGCCCTGGATGGCCGCGCCGACGGCGGCTACCGCCTCGTCGGGATTGACGTCGCGGCGCGGCTCCTTGCCGAAGAATTCCTTGACCTTGTCCTGCACCTTCGGCATCCGCGTCTGCCCGCCGACCAGGATCACGTCGGAAATCTCTCGGACAGCTTGACGCCGGCGTCCTTGATCGCGATGCGGCACGGCTCGATCGTGCGCTCGATCAGGTCCTCGACCAGCGACTCGAACTTGGCGCGCGTGATCTTCATCGAAGGTGCCCAGGACCGGACTGGTCGGCCGTGATGTACGGCAGGTTGATCTCAGTCTGCTGCGACGACGACAGCTCGATCTTCGCCTTCTCGGCGGAGTCCTTCAGCCGCTGCAGCGCGAGCACGTCGTTCTTTAGGTCGACGCCCGATTCCTTCCTGTACTCGGTGACGACGTAGTCGATCAGCCGCTGGTCGAAGTCCTCGCCGCCCAGGAACGTGTCGCCGTTGGTCGACATCACCTCGAACTGATGCTCGCCGTCGACGTTGGCGATCTCGATGATCGAGATGTCGAACGTGCCGCCGCCCAGGTCATAGACGGCGATCTTGCGGTCGCCTTCCTTCTTGTCGAGGCCGAACGCCAGCGCGGCCGCCGTCGGCTCGTTGATGATCCGTTTGACCTCGAGGCCCGCGATGCGGCCGGCGTCCTTGGTCGCCTGGCGCTGCGAGTCGTTGAAGTAGGCGGGGACCGTGATGACGGCTTCGGTGACTTCCTCGCCGAGATAGTCCTCGGCGGTCTTTTTCATCTTGCGCAGCGTTTCCGCCGACACCTGCTGCGGCGACACCTTCCTGCCGCGCACCTCGACCCACGCGTCGCCGTTGTCCGCCTTGACGATCCGGTAGGGCATCAGGTTGATGTCCTTCTGGACTTCCTTCTCCTCGAACTTGCGGCCGATCAGCCGCTTGACCGCGTAGATCGTGTTCTTGGCGTTGGTGACCGCCTGCCGCTTGGCCGGCGCGCCGACGAGGATCTCACCGTCCTCCATGTACGCGACAACCGACGGCGTCGTCCGGGCGCCTTCCGAGTTCTCGATGACCTTGGGCGTGCCGCCTTCCATGATGGAGACGCAGCTGTTGGTCGTGCCGAGGTCGATTCCGATGATCTTTGCCATGGTGCGATTCTCCGTAGTGCGAATGGGTTGCTTAGGTCAAAGATGGGGGTGCGGACCGCCGCGATCAACCGGCGGCCTTACGATCCGCTCGACACGGTGACCATCGCCGGCCGCAGCACGCGATCGTTGACCAGGTAGCCCTTCTGGAAGACGTCGACGACGGTGTTGGCCGGCTGCGCGGACGCCACCATCTGCACGGCCTGGTGGCGGTGCGGATCGAACTTCTGGCCGGCCGGATCGACCTCGACCACCTGCGCGCGTTCGAACGCCGAGCGCAGCGCCTTCAGCGTGAGCTCGGCGCCGGACTTGAGCGTATCGAGCGAGATGTCGCCGGCGGCGAGCGTCTTCTCGAGCGCGTCCTTCACCGGCAGCAGGTCCTCGGCGAATTTCTCGATCGCGTACTTGTGCGCGCGGGCGACGTCGGCCTGTGCGATCTTGCGCACGTTGTCGGTCTCGGCCTTGGCGCGCAGCCACGCGTCCTTCAACTCGGCCACTTCGGCCTGGACGCGCGCCAGCTCGGCGCCGATGTGGTCGGCGACCTGCGCGACCTGGCCGGGGTCGGCGCCGGCCGCGGTGGCCGGCGAATCGGTGGGCACGACGTCGACGGACGCCGCGGGATTTTCGGGGGAGGCGGTCATGCGATACGGTCCTGGAACAATCGTTGCTAACCGCACGCACGTTGGGGTCATTCGGACGTTTTCAACCCCCGGCGGCACCGGCGCATTTTGGCCTTCCCGGCCAACGGGTTAGCCGGCCGGTCAGCGCTGCGCGCCCATGGCTCTTGCCCGCATCTGCGTCTGCTCGCGGGCGTCGACGTCTGGCGGCGCCTCCAGCCAGCCCGCCAGGTTGCGGAACGCGATGTCGGCCAGCGCCGCCATCCACGCCGGGTGCTCGTTGAGGCACGGGATCACGTGGAACGCCGTGCCGCCGGCCTTCATGAACGTCGCGCGGCCCTCGATGCCGATTTCCTCCAGCGTCTCCAGGCAATCGGCGACGAACCCCGGGCAGAACACGTCGACGCGCTTGGCGCCCTCGCCGGGCAGCGCGGCCAGCACCTCGGCCGTGTACGGCTTAAGCCACGGCGCCTTGCCGAACCGCGACTGGAACGTGAGCGTCCATTGCTCGGTTTTCAAGCCGAGCTCGCGGGCCAGCAGGCGGCCGGTCATCTGGCAATAGCAGTGATACGGATCGCCCAGTTCCAGCGTGCGCCGCGGCACGCCGTGGAACGAGACCACGAGCTTGTCGGGCCGGCCTTCCTTCATCCAGTAGTCGTTGACGTTCTGCGCGAGCGCCTTGATGTAGCCGGTGTCGCTGTGGAACGTCTCGACGAAGCGCAGCGCCGGCAGCCGGCGCGCCTGGTACAGGTGGTCGGCCACGGCGTCGAAGGCCGAGGCCGTGGCGCTCGCCGAGTATTGCGGATACAGCGGCAGCACCAGCACCTTCTCGCAATGCGCGGCGCGCAGCCTGTCGAGCGCGTCGCCGACGCTCGGATTGCCGTAGCGCATGCCGAGTTCCACCGGGCACAGGTCGGCGGGCAGTCCGGCAGCCTTCAGTCGCTGGCCGAGATAGCCGCGCAACAGCGTCTTCTGCCGCTGGCTGTGCACGAGCAGCGGCGAGCCGTCCTTGGTCCAGATCGCCGCGTACTTGCGCGCCGACGCGGCCGGGCGCACGAACAGGATGACGCCGTACAGGATCGGCTTCCACACCCACGGCGGAATCTCGATGACGCGCGGGTCGGTCAGGAACTGCGCGAGGTAGCGGCGCACCGCCGACGGCGTGGCCTCGTCGGGCGTGCCGAGGTTGACCAGCAGCACGCCGACCCGCGGCGTGCGGTCGTGCGTGAACGGGGGCTCGGGCGTCATGCGGGGCCCGCGGGCCGGTGCGCCTTCCAGCCCGCGAAACCGCGGATCGCCTCGGCCTTGATCGCCTTCTGCACGAACGGCGTCCAGCCCAGCAGCACGGCCTTGGGGCCGATCGCCATCCGGCTCCACCGCCACAGGCCGAACGCGTCCGTCTGCGCGGCGATCTTTCCGTCGCGAAACGTGAACCGCGAGTCGATGACGTTGTGGACCGGGCGCCCGGTGACCGAAAACGTGTAGCGCGGCTCCCAGTGCGCGGCGCCGGTCGCGTCGTCGGCGCGCACGTCGCGCCATTCGAGCGCCAGGTCGCGGCCCCGCTCGCAGAACATCGCCCACATCAGCGCGACGTCCTCGCCGCGGACGTCGAAGATCGGGTCGCGGAACGTCGCATCCGGCGCGTAGCACGCGGCCATCGCGGCGGCGTCGCGCCGCCGGAACGACGCGTACAGGTGCTCGATCAGTTCGGCATTCGGGTGCACGGCGCCGCTACTCCTCGCTCATCTGCTGCGTCATCGCGTTCGACAGGAGCTTGGCCGTCACGTCGACGATCGGGATCACGCGCTCGTAGGCCATCCGCGTCGGGCCGATCACGCCCAGCGTGCCGATCACGCGACCGTTGGCCTCATACGGCGCGGTGACGACGGAGCACTCGTCGAGCGGCACCAGGCCGGACTCGCCGCCGATGTAGATCGAAACGCCCTGCGCGCGCTGCGACGCGTCGAGCAGGTGCAGGATCGACGTCTTCTGGTCGAACAGGTCGAAGAGCCGCCGGATGCGCTCCATGTTCGACGCCAGGTCCCCGGCGCTCAGCAGGTTGCGCTCGCCGGTCACCACCAGCGACTCGCCCTCGGCCAGCGCGCCCTCGCCGGCGTCGACGGCCGCCGACATCAGCCGGGCGATGTCCTCGCGCAGTGCGCGCAGCTCGTCGGCGATGCGCGCGCGGATCTCCGCGAACGTCTTGCCGGCGAAGTGCTGGTTGAAGAAGTTCGACGCCTCGGTGAGCTGCGCGTGCGAGTACCCGCGGTCGGTGTGCAGGATGCGGTTCTGCACGTCGCCTTCGGCGGTGACGAGGATGAGCAGCACGCGCCGCTCGGACAGCCGCAGGAACTCCAGGTGGCGGAACGTCGCGTCGCGCCGTTTGGGCGTCATCACCACGCCGGCGAACTGCGTCAGCTGCGACAGCAGCCCGGCCGCCGTGCTGACCAGCTGCTGCGGCCGGTCGGCGACGAGCTCGCCTTCCAGCCGATGGATCTCCGCGCGCTCGAGCGGCTTCACCACCATCAGGCTGTCGACGAAGAAGCGGTAGCCCTTCGCCGTGGGCACGCGGCCGGCCGACGTGTGCGGGCTCGCGATGAACCCCATCTCCTCGAGGTCGGCCATCACGTTGCGCACGGTGGCCGGCGACAGGTCGAGGCCGGAGTGCCGCGAGAGCGCCCGCGAGCCGACCGGCTGGCCGTCGCTGACGTAGCGTTCGATCAACGTCTTGAGCAGGTGCTGCGCGCGCGGTTCCAGCATGCGGTCCATTCTACCGTCCCGCGCCTTCGTCCGTCCGGACGAGCGCGGCCGGCGGGACTGCATATGGTTTAATCGCTGCCATGCCCGCGCCCCGCGCCCCCGCCCGCTTTCCCCGCGTGGCCCTGGTCGGCCGCCGTGCGAGCCCGGGGCTCGCGGCGCCGCTCGTGCAGCTCGCCGCGTTCCTTGCCCGGCGCGGACACCGGGTGATCGTGGACGCCGCGACCGCCGAGTACGCGCCGGTCCCCGGCTTCCCGACCGCGCCGCCCGCCGAGCTTCCCCGACTGGTCGACCTCGCCGTCGTGCTGGGCGGCGACGGCACGATGCTGTCGAATGCACGCGAGATGGCACCGCACGGCGTTCCGCTGATCGGCATCAACCAGGGCCGGCTGGGCTTCCTGACCGACATCCCGGTGTCGCGGATGGAAGAGACGCTCGACGCGATGCTCGACGGCCACCACATCGAGCAGCAGCGGACGATGCTCGCCGTCGTCGTCGAGCGCGCGGACGGCGCGCGCGAGGAAACGCTGGCGATCAACGACGTCGTCGTCAACCGCGGATCGCTCGGCAGCATGATCGAATGCGCGGTCGACATCGACGGCCGCTTCGCGTACGCGATGCGCGCCGACGGCATCATCGTGGCCACGCCGACGGGCTCCACCGCCTACGCGCTGTCGGCCGGCGGGCCGATCCTCGCGCCGCAGCTGGCGTCGTTCCTGCTGGTGCCGGTCGCGCCGCACGCGCTGACGCACCGGCCGATCGCGATTTCCGACGACGCGCGGATCGCGATCACCGTGATCCAGAGCCGCGACGCCGGCGTGCACAGCGACGGCCAGGCTCACTACACGCTCGTGCAGGGCGACCGCGTCAAGCTGTGCCGCGCCGCGCACCGCGCGCGCTTCCTGTACCCGGAAGGCCACGACTACTTCGCGATGCTGCGCGAGAAGCTGCACTGGAGCGCGACGCCCGAGCGCATCGCGGGGACCGGCCAGGACTGATGCTGCGTTCGCTCGTGATCCGCAACTTCGTCGTCGTGCCCGCGCTCGACGTGGAGTTCGGCGAGGGGCTCACCGTGCTCACCGGAGAGACCGGAGCCGGCAAGTCGATCCTGCTCGACGCGCTGGGCCTGCTGCTCGGCGACCGGTTCGAAGTGCGGCAGCTGCGCGCGGGCACCGAGCGCGCCGAGCTGGCCGCCGCGTTCGACGTCGCCGACGTGCCCGCGGTGCGCGCGTGGCTGGCCGAGCAGGACCTGGGGCCCGACGACGACGAAGTGCTGCTGCGCCGCGTGCTCGACGCGCAGGGCAAGAGCCGCGCGTGGATCAACGGCCGGCCGGCCACGCTCGCGCAACTCGCCGGGCTCGGCGAGCGGCTGGTTGCGCTGCACGGACAGCACGCGCACCAGTCGCTCGGCCAGCCCCAGGCGCAGCGCGACCTCGTCGACGCGTTCGGCGGATTCACCGCGCTGGCCGGCGAAGTGGCCGCACGCTGGCGCGACTGGCGCGCGGCCATCGAGCGGCGCGACGCGGCCGCGCAGGCGGCGCAGGCCGGCGCCGCCGAGCGCGAGTTCCTTGCCGACCGCCAGCGCGATCTCGCGGCGCTGTCAGTCAGCGACTCGGAATGGGCGGCGCTGTCGGCCGCGCAATCGCGGCTGGCGAACGTCGCCCAGTTGATCGCCGCCGCCAACGACGGCGTGGCCGCGCTCTCGGAGTCCGACGACGCGCTCACCGCGCGGCTCGCGCAACTGACGCAGCGCCTGCGCGCGGCCGCCGCGCACGATCCGGCGCTGGCCGACGTCGTCGCGCTGCTCGAGCCCGCGGGCATCGAACTGGACGAGGCGGCGCGCGCGCTGCGCGATTACCAGCGCAGGCTCGACGCCGACCCGGACGAATTGACGCGCGTCGAGTCGCGCCTCGCGGCGATCCACGACGTCGCGCGCAAGCACCGCGTGCGGCCGGACGCCCTGCCCGCGCTGCTGGCGGAAACCGAGGCGCGGCTTGCCGCGCTTTCGGAAGCCTCCGACGCGGACGCACTGGCAAGGCGCGCCGCGGATGCCGAGCGCAGGTACCGCGACGCGGCCGCGCAGCTCACCAGGAAGCGGCAGTTCGCCGCGACGGAATTCGCGCATCGCGCGACCGACGCGATGCAGGCGCTCGCGATGGCCGGCGGCCGCCTCGAGATCGCGCTGACGCCGTTGCCGTCGCCGGCGAGCCATGGATTGGAGCAGATCGAGTTCCGCGTCGCCGGCCATCCGAAGCAGCCGCTGGGACCGCTGTCGCGCGTCGCGTCCGGTGGCGAGCTGTCGCGGATCGCGCTCGCGCTGTCGGTCGTCGGCAGCGAGGCGGGCGCGGTGCCGACGCTGGTGTTCGACGAAGTGGACAGCGGCATCGGCGGCGCAGTGGCCGCCACGGTCGGCAGGATGCTGCAGGCGCTCGGGACGCGGCGCCAGGTGCTGTGCGTCACGCACCTGCCGCAGGTCGCGGCGTTCGCCGACGCGCATTTCCGTGTCGTGAAGGTCGGCGACGGCGACGGCGTGGCCAGCGATCTCACGCGGCTGTCGGCCGCCGAGCGCGTGGAGGAGCTGGCACGGATGCTGGGCGGCGCCGCCGTCACCGCGAAGACCCGCGCGCACGCGCGCGAGCTGTACGACCAGAACCGGCGGTCGGCCGGTTAGCCGCGCGGCGACTTGCCGGCAGCGGCGATCTTTCCCTGCACGCGACGCGGCGAGGCCTTCGACGTTTTCGGGGCGGACTTCTGCACGGCGTGCCTGGCCAATGGCGCAGGCATCGCGTCGCCGGTTTCCAGCCAGTACTTGACGCGCTGCGCGTCGCCCAGCCGCGTGAACTTGCCGATCGAGTCCAGCAGCACGATCACCATCGGCCTGCTCGCGATCGTCGCCAGCATCACCACGCAGCGGCCGGCCTCGCGGATGTAACCGGTCTTCTGCAGTTGGATGTCCCATGCGCCGCTCTTGACCAGCGCGTTCGAATTGGAAAAGCCGATCGTCTGTCCGGTCGGCTGCACTTCTACGTAGTGCGCGGGCGTGGTCGAGTATTCGCGGATCAGCGGGTAGTCGGCGGCCGCGCGCACGAGCTTCGCGAGGTCGTTGGCGGTCGACACGTTGCGCGGCGACAGCCCGGTCGGATCCTCGTAGTGCGTACGCGTCATGCCGAGCGATTGCGCCTTGGCGTTCATCGCGGCGACGAACGCGAGCAGGCCGCCCGGATAGTGCCGCGCGAGCGACGACGCCGCACGGTTCTCGGAGGCCATCAGCGCGAGCCGCAGCATCTCGTCGCGGGTCAGCGTCGCCCCCATGCGCAGCCGCGAGTGGCTGCCCTTCAGGTAATCGAAGTCGTCCATGTCGACGGCGATCGGGTCGTCGCCGGGCTGCGCGGCGTCGAGCACGACCATCGCCGTCATCAGCTTGGTCAGCGATGCGATCGGCGTCACTTCGTCGGCCGCTTTCGCGTAGACGGCCCGTCCGTCCCCCGCGTCGACGACGACGACGTTGGCCGAGGAAAGCTGCAGCTTGCTGGCGTCGAGCGCGGTCGGGGCAGCACCCGCTTCGACGGCGGCGAAGCAAGCAAAAACAACGAATAAGCGACGGATCATCATGCCGAATCTCGGATTAGGCTGGGCAGGTTATCTCACGGCGGACGGCCCACCGTCAATCCCCCATAAGCATCAATGACTTAGGGAGGGCCCGCCTGTTGCAAACGTGCATGAAACGAGCCGGACGGGGCCTGATCGAGCCGTCAAAACGCTTCGGCGCCGCTTTCCGCCGACGCGCTGTCGGGCCGGCGGCGCTCTTCGTCCTGCTGCAGCCGCCACATCCGCGCGTACGCGCCGTTGGCGGCCAGCAGCGACGCGTGCGTGCCGCGCTCGACGATGCCGCCGGCGTCGAGCACCAGGATCTCGCCGGCGTCGACGATCGTCGACAGCCGGTGCGCGATCGTGAGTGTGGTGTGGTTGCGCGCGATCGTGCGCAGCTCCGACTGGATCGCCTTCTCCGACCGCGAATCGAGCGCGCTCGTCGCCTCGTCGAAGATCAGGATCGCCGGCGCCTTCAGCACCGCGCGCGCGATGGCGACGCGCTGCTTCTCGCCGCCCGACAGCTTCAGGCCGCGCTCGCCGACCGCCGTCGCGTAGCCGTCGGGCAGCGAGACGATGAAGTCGTGGATCTGCGCGAGCCGCGCCGCCGCGACGATCTCGTCGTGCGTCGCGCCCGGCCTGCCGTACGCGATGTTGTACTCGATCGAGTCGTTGAACAGCACCGTGTCCTGCGGCACGATGCCGATCGCCGCGCGCAGAGACGCCTGCCTGACGTCGCGGATGTCCTGGCCGTCGATCGTGATCCGGCCGCGGGTCACGTCGTAGAACCGGTATAGCAGGCGCGCGAGCGTCGACTTGCCCGAGCCGGACGGCCCGACCACCGCCACCGTCTGCCCGGCGGGAATCGTGAACGAAACGTCGAACAGGATCTGCCGGTTCGTCTCGTACCCGAAGTCGACGTGCTCGAACGCGACGGTCGCGCCGCGCGTGGCCAGCGGCTGCGCGCCCGGCCTGTCCCGGATCTCCGCGTTCTCCTCGATCAGCCCGAACAGCCGCTCCATGTCGGCCAGCGCCTGCTTGATCTCGCGGTAGATGACGCCGAGGAAGTTGAGCGGGATGTACAGCTGGATCATGAACGCGTTGACCAGCACGAGGTCGCCGATCGTCATCTTGCCCTCGACCACGCCGACGGTCGCGCGCCACATGATGAGCGTCACCGCGATCGCGATGATCGCGCTCTGGCCGATGTTGAGCGCCGACAGCGACGTCTGGCTCTTGACGGCCGCCGCCTCCCACCGCTGCAGGCTCTCGTCGTAGCGGCGCGCCTCCCACTCCTCGTTGCCGAAGTACTTGACCGTCTCGTAGTTGAGCAGGCTGTCGATCGCGCGCGTGTTGGCGCGGCTGTCGAGCTCGTTCATCGTGCGCCGGAAATGCGTGCGCCATTCGGTGACGAGCACGGTGAACGCGATGTAGAGCGCGAGCGCGCCGGCGGTGATCGCCATGAACGTCCAGTCGTAGCGCGCGACGAGGATCGCCGACACCAGCGTGATCTCGACCAGCGTGGGCAGGATCGAGAACAGCGCGAACTGGATGAGCGTGGAGATGCCGCGCTGCCCGCGCTCGACGTCTCGCGTCAGGCCGCCGGTCTGCCGCGTCAGGTGGAAGCGCAGCGACAGCGCGTGCAGGTGCCGGAACACCTGCAGCGCGATCTTGCGCACGGCGCGCTGCGTCACCTTCGCGAACAGGAATTCGCGCAGCTCGGTGAACACGGTCGTCGACAGCCGCAGCAGCCCGTACGCGACCAGCAGCGCGAGCGGCACGAACAGGACGGCCGTGCTGCGGTCGAGGCTGTCGACGATCTGCTTCAGCAGCACCGGCACGCCGACGTTGGCGACCTTCGCGAGCACGAGGCACGCGATCGCCGCCATCACCCGTCCCTTGTACTCCAACAGGTACGGCAGCAGCGTGCGGATCGTCGCCCAGTCGCCCAGCTTCGTGCGCGCGACGTTCAGTTCGGCGGGGGCGGCGGTTGAACTCGACGAGTGGCGCATAGGCGCGAGTCTAGCAGCGCACTGCGGCTAAGCCGGCGGACGCCGGCCGCGCCACCACTCGTTGCCGCCGTAGCCCAGCAGGCCCATCCCCGCGCGCACGATGCCGTAGGCGATCCACGTGATCGCCTTGGCGACCGGATTGCGGGTCGCCCACCGCTCGGGCTCGACGTGCCGCGTGCCGTTGTCGATCATCTGCAGGAGCTCCACGCGCAGCTGGTCGGCGAAATGCGGATCGCGCACGAAGACGTTCGCCTCGCGCGACATCAGCAGCGAAAACGGGTCGATGTTCGACGAGCCGACGGTTGCCCAGCGGTCGTCGACCACGGCGACCTTCGCGTGCAGGAACGCCCGGTGGTACTCGGCGATCTCCACGCCGGCGGCGAGCAGCTGCCCGTACAGCGCGCGTGAAGCATAGTGCAGCAACCGGTACTCGACGCGCGCCTGCAAGAGCAGCGTGACGCGGACGCCGCGCGCCGCCGCGGCGATCAGCGCGCGCCGGAAGCGGATGCCCGGGAAGAAGTAGGCGTTGGCGATCAGGATCTCCTGCTTCGCCGTGCGGATCGCCGCCAGGTACGCCCACTCGATGTCGCGCCGATAGCGAAGGTTGTCGCGGATGACGAACTTGGCCGTCTGCACGCCGTCGCGCTGGACGGCGATCGGATCGGGGAACAGCGGCACGTCGCTGCGGTCGAGCTGCACCAGCTCGACCAGCGCCCACAGCCGCTGCATCGTCGTGACGATCGGCGCCAGCAGCGGCCCGCGGACGCGCACGGCGAAATCCATCCGCGGCGGCTTCTGCCGCGGCGTGTTCATGTCGTCGATCAGGTTGATGCCGCCGACGAACGCGACCTGCTGGTCGACCTGGCAGATCTTGCGGTGCAGCCGCCGCAGCCGGTGCGACCGGAACTGCCACGGTGCGACTTCGGGGCGGTATTTCAGAAGCTGCACGCCGCCGTCGCGCAGCGTGCGCTCGAGCTGCTTCGTCAGGTAGTGCTTGGCGCCCCAGCCGTCGACCAGCACGCGGACGGCGACGCCGCGCCGCGCCGCGCGCACCAGCGCATCGGCGATCGCGCGGCCGGTCGCGTCGTCGGCGAAGATGTACGTCTCCAGCCACACCTCGCGGGACGCGCCGTCGATCGCGGCCCCGAGCGCCGGGAAGTACTCGCCGCCGCCGCGCAGCAGCTCGATCGTGTTGCCCGGCCGGAAGCGGATCATGGCGACCCGTCAGCGGCGCTTGCGCGGAACCTCGAACGTGGCGGCCAGCGCCGCGTGGTCGGACATCCGCCCGGACGGAAACGCGTAGTGCACGCGCGCGTCGACGACGTTCAGGCCGCGCGCGTAGATGCGGTCGAGGCGGAACACAGGCATCATCGACGGGAACGTGCGCGCCGGGCGTCCCTTCACCTCCTCGAACACCTCGTACACGCCGAGCGCGTCGGTCAGCGCGCGGTCGGCCTTGCGGCGCCAGTCGTTGAAGTCGCCGGCGATGATCATCGGCGCGTCCTTCGGCACCGACGCGCGGATGCGGTCGACCAGCGCGCCGATCTGCCACTGCCGGCCGCGCTCGAACAGGCCGAGGTGTACGTTGAGGCAATGGAGCACCGGCGCGCGCTCGCCGAGCTTGACCTCGCAGTGCAGGAGGCCGCGGCTTTCGAACGCGTGCGCCGAAATGTCCTCGTTCGTCTGCGCGACGATCGGATAGCGCGACAGCACGGCGTTGCCGTGATGCCCGTGCCGGTAGGTCGCGTTGCGTCCATAGGCGACCTCGTGCCACATCGTGTCCGCGATGAACTCGTGCTGCGGCTTGCCGGGCCAGTCGTGGTAGCGGCCCGCGTGCCGGTGGTGCACGCCCTGCACCTCCTGCAGGAACAGCAGGTCGGCCGACAGCCCGTGCAGCTTCTCCTTCAGCTCGTGGATGACCATCCGCCGCGTCAGATGCGAAAATCCCTTGTGGATGTTGTACGTGGCGACGCTGAACTTCATCGGTGCTGCGGCTCGACCGGACTCATGGGACCCCTCAATGGTAACGTCATCTGGCCGGCCGCGCCGGATCGGACGATAATGCGCGGCGGCGCCGGTGCCGGCGCCGCTGCCCACGACGGAGCCTTCGCAATGAACGATCGGAACCACCTCGTGCTCGCGGCGATCGCGGGCCTCCTGGCCACGGGACTCGCGGCGCAGACACCCGCGCACGACCCCAAGGCCGGCGCCAACACCGAGAAGTGCTTCGGCGTCGCCAAGGCCGGCCAGAACGACTGCGGCACGGCCAAGCACGCCTGCGCGACGATGTCCAAGGTCGACCGCGATCCGGAAGACTGGAAGATGGTCAAGAAGGGCGAGTGCACGAAGCTGGGCGGCAAGATGGAGCCGGCGAAGAAGGGCTAGGCCACCGGGCAAGGGCCGCCGCCGCATGGTCCGCCGGTACGCCGATCGCGACTTCGACGACGTCGTACGGAGATGGCACGACACCAATCTCGCGAGTTATCCGTACGTCGCCCTGCACCAGAAGCACACGCTGGACGACGCGCGGCGCTTCTTTCGCGACAGCTTGCTCCCAACCTGCCAGGTGTGGGTGGCCGAGGATTCGCGAGGGCTCGTCGGATTGCTGGCGCTGGAGGCTCCCTGGATCCGGCAGCTCGCCGTGTTCCCGGAGTTCCAGCGCAGCGGTGCGGGAACGGCGCTGCTGCACAAGGCGCAGGAAGCCTCGCCACGGGAATTGCGGCTGTTCACGTTCCAGCGCAATTCGAAGGCGCGCGCGTTCTACGAGAAGCACGGGTTTGCCGCGGTCGCCTTCTCCGTGAGCCCCGCGCCGGAGCTGGAGCCGGACGTCGAGTATCGCTGGGTGGGCTGATCCGCCCGGTCAATCGCCGGCCGCCGCCGCGTTCGTGGCGGACGCGCCGCCCGCGACCGGCGCGTCGAGCTCCGGGCTGCGCGTGAAGCGCAGGTGCGTGATGTCGTTGGGAAAGAACATCCCCCACGTCCACTCGACGAAGATGCGCAGCTTGCGGCCGAACGTCGGCATCTGCGACAGGTAGTACGCGCGCCACAGCAGCCACGCGGGCAAGCCGGACAGCGGAACGCCGAACACGTCGGCCACGCCCTTGCGGCGGCCGATCGCGGCCATCGTGCCGCGCGCGCGGTAGGAGAACGCGCGCGTCGGCCGTTGCCCGATCGCGGCCAGCAGGTTGCCGGCCAGGCATTTCGCTTCGCGGACCGCGAACTGCGCGGTCGGCGGCGCAGGCTTTCCGTCGTGCGCGTTGGGCACGCGCGCGCAGTCGCCGATCGCCCACACGCCCGGGACGTCGGCGACCGCGAGGTCGGGATTGACGACGATGCGTCCGCGCTCGATCGGCAGCAGCATCCGTTCGACCAGCGCGTTGGGGCGCGTGCCGATCGTGCAGATGACGGTCGCGGCCGGCACGAACTCGCCGGTGCCGAGCAGCACGCCTCGCTCGCCGACGCAGCGCGCGCGCGTCGACGTGCGCACGGCGACGCCGCGTTCGGCGAGCGACGCGTGCGCGGCGCGCCCCAGGCGTTCGGACAATTCGACCAGCAGCCGCGGCTGGTCCTGCAGCAGCGTCACCCTGAGCTCGCCTTCGGCGACGCGCGGGTAGTAGCGGCGCAGGCTGGCCAGGCAGTCGACCAGCTCGCCGGCGGTTTCCACGCCGGAGAACCCGCCGCCGATCACGACGAAGTGGCCGAGCCGCGCGCGCAGCGCCGGATCGGTCTCGAGCTCGATGCGCGCGACGCGGCGCAGCACCATGTTCCGGATGTGCATCGCGTCGCCGACGGTCTTCAGCGCGAGGCCGTGCTCGGCGAGGCCGGGCAGCAGGTCGAGTCGCGCGCGATTGCCGAACGCGAGCACCAGGTGCTCGTACGGTTGCTCGAGCGTTCCGGCGAGCGTCTCGCAGCGCAGCGTGCGGCGCTTCGCATCGACGGCCGTCACGCGGCCCATCACGAACCGCGCATGCCGGATCATCTGGCGGATGGGGGCCACGACCTGCTCGGGAAAGATCGACGCGCCGAGCGCTTCCGGCAGCATCGGATTGAACGTCGTGTAGCTCTCGTCGCTGATCAGCAGCAGTTCGTGGCCGGCCGGCAGCCGGCCGTCGAGCGCGCGCAGCAGCGCGGTACCGGCAAACCCGCCGCCGACGATCGCAATCGTCTTCACGTCGTCCCTCCCGCAGGCGGACACCCGCCTTCGCCAGTGGTCGCGCGCCGCGCCGATTGCTTACAGCCGTAAGGTTGCGCGTCCTCGACGGACTATCCGGAACCACTTCATCCATTGCTTCCGGGAGAACACCATGCTGCAAGGAAAGACCGCGCTGGTCACCGGCTCGACCAGCGGCATCGGCCTCGGCATCGCCAAGGCCTACGCCGCGGCCGGCGCCAACGTCATCCTCAACGGCTTCGGCGACGCCGGTGAGATCGAGAAGCTGCGCGCCGGCCTCGCCGACGAGACCGGCAGCACCGTCCGCTACGACGGCGCCGACCTGTCGAAGCAGGACGCGATCGAGGCGATGATGGGCAAGGCGATTCGCGAGTTCGGCGCCGTCGACATCCTGGTCAACAACGCCGGCATCCAGTACGTCGCGCCGATCGACGAGTTCCCGACCGCCAAGTGGGACGCGATCCTCGCGCTCAACCTCACCGCGTCGTTCCACACGATCCGCCTCGCGCTGCCGCCGATGAAGGCGAAGAAGTGGGGCCGCATCATCAACGTCGCGTCGGCGCACGCGCTGGTGGCGAGCCCGTACAAGTCGGCGTACGTCGCGGCCAAGCACGGCATCGCAGGACTGACCAAGACGGTGGCGCTGGAAGTGGCGCAGCAGGGGATCACGATGAACGCGATCTGCCCGGGCTACGTGTGGACGCCGCTCGTGGAGAAACAGATCCCCGACACCGCGAAGGCGCGCGGCCTCACCGAGGCGCAGGTGATCAACGACGTGCTGCTGCACGCGCAACCGACCAAGCGGTTCGTCAAGGTCGACGAGATCGCCGCGCTGGCGACGTTCCTCGCGAGCGACGGCGCCGCGTCGGTGACCGGCACGATCATGCCGGTCGACGGCGGCTGGACGGCGCAATAGGACCCATGATGATTGCGACCCACGCGAATCGACGGAAGAACGGCAGTTCGGCGCCGCGCGCCGAAACGGCCAAGGCCGCGCTGCCGGGCCAGGTGGTGCTCGTGCTGCAGGGCGGCGGCGCGCTCGGCGCCTACCAGGTCGGCGTGTACGAAGCGCTGCACAACGCGGGCATCGAGCCCGACTGGGTGATCGGCACGTCGATCGGCGCGATCAACGCGGCGCTGATCGCCGGCAACGAGCCCGAGAACCGGCTGGCGCGCCTGCGCGAGTTCTGGTCGCGCGTCGAGCAGCACCCGGCCCACGACTTCTCGCGCTTCTTCACCGGGCTCTCCAACCTGCCGGCGAACCTGGCGACGGTCGCGCACGGCATCCCCGAATTCTTCGTGCCGAACCCGCTCGCGTGGCTGTCGGCGCACGCGCAGCTGGGCGTCGAGCACGCCGCCTACTACTCGACGGCGCCGCTGCGCAACACGCTGGCCGACCTGGTCGACCTCGACCGGATCGCCAGGCGCCACACGCGGCTCACCGTGGGCGCCGTGAACGTGCGCAACGGCGAGATGCGCTACTTCGACAGCCGCGACGAGACCGTGCACCTCGACCACGTGCTCGCGTCGGGCGCGCTGCCGCCGGCGTTTCCGGCCGTGCGCATCGACGGCGACCCGTACTGGGACGGCGGCATCTACTCGAACACGCCGATCGAGGCGGTGCTCGACGACAAGCCGAGGGCCGACTCGGTGATCTTCACCGTGCACATGTGGAATCCGGAAGGCCCGGAGCCCGAGACGCTGTGGCAGGTGATGGGCCGGCAGAAGGACATCCAGTACGCGAGCCGCGCGCGCAGCCACATCGCGCGGCAGAAGCAGATCCATCACCTGCGGCACATCATCCGCGAGCTGACGAAGAAAATGCCCGACAAGGTGCGCGACTCCGCGGAAGTCCGCGAGCTGGCATCCTGGGGTTGCGGCACGACGATGCACGTCGTGCGGCTGGTCGCGCCGCCGATCGACGGCGAGGACCACACCAAGGACATCGACTTCACGCCGGGCGGCATCCGCGCGCGCTGGCAGGCGGGACTCGCCGACGCCAAGCGGATGCTGAAGCGCGCGCCGTGGGAGCGGCCGGTCGATCCGACCGAAGGCGTGATCATCCACGACGCCGCGACGCAGTTCGCGCCCAGGCTCGCGCAGGGGGTGGACGGGTTCTCGGGCCGCACGCGGTAGCGCCCCGGCACGGCCGGCACCAGCGCTCAGGCGCCCGCGTCGCGCTGCGCCGGGTCGGCGAACCTCTGCTCGAGCGCGTGCCACGCCGGGCTGTCGAACAGCCGCCAGAGCTCCTGGTGATCCATCATCTGCGCGCGCCACTCCGTCGTGCCTCCGGTCTCGCGCAGGCTCGCGAGCATCGCGAGCCCGGTGCGCGCGAACAATCGGGTCAGCGCGTTGGGGAAGATCGCGAAAGCGAAGCCCATCTTCACCAGCTCGTCTCGGGGAAGCATCGGCGTCTTGCCGCCCTCGACCAGGTTGGCCATCACCGGCGCGCGCACTTCCGCGGCGACGCGCGCCATGGCGTCCCGATCCGGCATCGCCTCGACGAAGATCACGTCCGCGCCGGCCTCGGCGTAGACGTGGGCGCGCTCGAGCGCGGCGTCGAAGCCCTCGACACCGATCGCGTCGGTGCGCGCGATGACGACCAGGTCCGCGTCCGTGCGCGCGTCCAGCGCGGCGGCCAGGCGACCCTTCATCTCGCGGATCGCGACGATGCGCTTGCCCGGCTCGTGGCCGCACTTCTTCGGCCACTCCTGGTCCTCGATCTGCAATGCGGCCACGCCGGCACGTTCGAAGTCGCGCACCGTCCGCATCACGTTCAGCGGTCCGCCGTAGCCGGTGTCGGCATCGGCGATGAACGGAAGGTCCACGGCATCGACGATGGACGCGACGCGGTCGTGGATCTCCTTGTACGACATCAGTCCCACGTCGGGAGCGCCGAGCGTGGCCAGCGACAGGCCGGCGCCCGTAACGTAGGCCGCCGGGAATCCGCCGGCATGCACGAGCTGCGCCGTGATGCAGTCGTAGGCGCCCGGCGCGAGGAAGAAGCGCCTGCCGTCCAGCATCGCGCGCAAGGCGGCCGCTCGTGACGACTTCGCCCGGAACAGTGCAGGTCGCGACGCAGGTTCGTTCAAGGCAGGCTCCCGGTGTGCGGCACCGGGAATCCTGCCAGAAAACGCGGGGACGCGCCGGCGCTTCGGCGGCGCCGGGAGCCCGGCCCTAGTTCGGCTGGAGGGTCGACGTGATCGACGCCACGACCCCGGACGCCATCGTGAACTGCGCGTCGCGGTTGGTGATGCCGTGCCGCTTCGCGATCCAGCCGAAGTCGGTGTAGATCGCCCACACGTTGCCGTCGGCATCCTGCTGCACCAGCAGGCGCACCGGCCAGTCGAGGCCGGCCTCGCCCTTCGCGGTGATGAACTGGGAACCCAACGCAGGATTGCCGAACATCAGCAGCGTGGACGGCGGCAGCGCGATGCCGGCATTCGCCGCGAGCTTCTGCTGGTCGACCGCCGAGAAGAACATGATGCCCTTCTGCGCGATGTCGGCCTTGATGCGCGCGATGGTCTCGTCCATCGGGAACGCGCTCTTCACCTTGACCACGCCGTCGCCTGCGATCATGGGCGTCGCGGACTGCGCGAGCGCGACCGACGACGTACCGAACACCACCGCGGCGAGCGCGGCCGAAACGAGATTGCGGGTTGCGTTCATGACAGGAGTCTCCTTGGGTTGAATGTCCGCGCCACCGGCGCGGAACGTCGAAAAGAGGGCAGGCATCGCTCAGTCGCTCTCGGTTGCGATGCGCAGGCGGAATGCCAGCACCGCGGCCGCCGCCAGCGCAAGCCCGACGCCGGCCGCGCAGGCGGCCCAGCCGAGGCGATCGAACACCTGGCCCAGCACCGCGCTGCCCACGAGGCCGCCTGCGAAGTAGCAGGCGAGATAGATCCCGGAGGCGGCGCCGCGGTCGACGCTGGCGGCGCGGCCGACGAAACCCGTGGCGACCGCCTGCGCGAAGAACGTGCCCACGCCGACCAGCGCAAGCCCGGCGAGCACCGCGGGCAGGTGCGCGACGACGAGCAGCGGCAGGCCGGCGCCGGCCAGCGCCAGCGCGGACCAGATCGTGCGCCGCGTTCCGAAGCGCGCGACCGCGTGGCCGGCGAGCGGCGTGGTGACGATCGACGGCACGAACACGAAATAGACGAAGCCGAGCGCCATCGGCGACAGCGACAGCGGCTCGCGCACCAGCACGAAATTCACGTAGGTGAACGTGCCGATGAACGCGAACAGGATGCAGAAGCCGATGGCGAACGCCGCGCGCAGCGCCGGGTTGCGCAGGTGCTCGCGCCAGACGGCCAGCGGCGATCGCGACGCGGGTCCCATGATCGGCATCGCGGACGTCCCGCGCAGATAGAAGTGGACCAGCACCGCGCCGGACAGGTTGAGCGCGGCGAACACGCAGAAGTTGCCGGCGAGGCCCAGGTGGTCGACGAGCGCGGCCGCCATCAGGCGGCCGAACAGGTTGCTCGCGACGTTGCCGGTGATGTAGGCGGCGAACGCGCCGGCCGTCTCCTCGGCCGTGCAGGCCTCGCCCAGGTACGACAGCATCAGCGCGAACGCCGACGCCATGCACAGGCCCTGCATCACGCGCAGCGCCGTGAACGTGGCGAGGTTCGGCGCGATCGCGAGCAGCGCGGTCGGCACGGCGAGCAGCGCCAGGCTTGCAAGTATCCCGACGCGGCGGTCGATCCTGCGGCTGAAGAACGCGATGCCGAGCCCGGCGACCGCCATGCCGAACGTGCTCGCGTTCACGGCGAAGCCCATCGCCGCCGGCGATACGTCGTACGCGGCCGCGAGCGTGGGCAGGATCGCCTGCGTCGCGAACAGGTCGACGACGGTCAGGAACGCCGTCAGGCCGATGATCAGCGACCGGACGACGGCCGAGTTCAGCGCGCGCCGCATTGGCGCGACGCGCGCGGGAAGTCCGTTACCGGTGCCGATCATCGCTGCTCCGATCGAGAATGAAACAAGGGATCCCGCCGTCCCCGCGGACGCGGGGACCCTGTGGCGCTGAACGACACCGGGTTCCCGCTTGCGCGGGAACGGCGGAACGCGGTTACATCATGTGGTCGTCCATCTTCATGCCGACCGGGAACAGGTCGACCGAGATCAGCACGGCGGCCGTGCTGCCGGTGTTCTTCCACCAGTGCGACGTGCCCTTCTTCTCGGGCGCGACGTCGCCGGCCTTGTGCACGATGGGCACCGCGCAGTTGCTCGCGTACTCGACGACTTCGCCGGACACGATGTAGATCATCGCGGGCCGGTTGTCGTGGCTGTGCCACGGCACGACGCCGCCCGGCTTGATGTCGAGCTGGCGCAGGCGGAACTGGCGATCGGCGATCATTGCCGGCTCGTGCGACAGGTCGGTCGTCGCGCGCACGACGTCGGTGACGTCCTTCGGTACCGTCGGACCCATCGGCTGGCCCTTGCCGTCGGCCACGCGGCTGCCGACCGGGCATTCCCCGGCCGACGCCGCGTTCGCCGCCATCGCCAGCGCGGCGGCCACAAACCCGGCCGCTGCAATCCGTTGCCACGTCGGTTGCTTCGTCGTTTCGATCTGCATGATGTCTGTCTCCTGGATGATGTCTTCGAAGGGGCCGCAACGCGGTGCGCTGCGGACTCGCGAGTGGTCGGACCCGATGCTGCGGTGCTTACAGTCGACAAATTCCATTCGCGTCGATGTAAGGTAGCGGGCATGCGCCCGACCATTGGCGCAGGCGGGGCACGACGTCCCGCCCCTTCCCACCCTCGAGAGGAGCAAGTCCGCCATGAACCACCAAGCCAAGATCCAGGCCGCCGTCGCCGGCATCGTCGCGCTGGGTTTCGCGTCGCTCGTCGCCGCGCAGCCCGTGGCCCAGAAGCCCGGCACCGAGAAGTGCTACGGCGTCGCGAGCGCCGGCAAGAACGACTGCGGCACCGCGAAGCACGCGTGCGCCGGCCTGGGCGCCAAGACCGACAAGGATCCGGCCGAATGGAAGTACGTCGAGAAAGGCACCTGCGAGAAGATGGGCGGCAAGACGGCCGCGCCGAAGTAACGCGAAAGACCCAGCCGACCGCGCGGCGCGGCGCCCGGCAACGGGCCCGCGCCGCGCATCTGCGTTCATGGTGACCCGCACCCCGCTTCCCGTCGCCGCCGGCCTCGGCCTGCGGTCGCCGCACGTGCGCGAGGTGCTCGAGCGGCGCCCCCGCGTCCCGTGGTTCGAGGTCCACAGCGAGAATTATTTCGCCGACGGCGGGCCGGTGCTGGCGACGCTCGACCGCATCCGCGCCGACTATCCGATCGCGCTGCACGGCGTCGGGTTGTCGCTCGGTTCCGCCGATCCGCTGGACCGAGCGCACCTCGCGAAATTGAAGCGGCTGGCCGACCGCGTCGCGCCGTCCGCGGTCTCCGAGCACCTGTGCTGGAGCGGCGTCGACGGCCGCCACTTCAACGACCTGCTGCCGCTGCCGTACACGGAGGAAGCGCTCGCGCACGTGTGCGGTCGCGTGAGCGCCGTGCAGGATTACCTGGGCCGCGCGATCCTGGTCGAGAACGTGTCGAGCTACTTCGCATTCGTCGAATCGACGATCCCCGAATACGAATTCGTCGCCGCGGTCGCGGCGCGGACCGGGTGCGGCCTGCTGGTCGACGTCAACAACATCCACGTCAACGCGCGCAACCACGGCGTGGATCCGCACGCGTACCTTGCGGCGATTCCGCCGGCGGCCGTGGCGGAGATCCACCTTGCCGGCTTCGACGACTCCGGCCCGATCGTCATCGACACGCACGGCGCGCCGGTCGCGCCGGAGGTCTGGCGCCTGTACGCGGCGGCGATCGAGCGCTTCGGCCGCGTGCCGACGCTGATCGAGTGGGACACCGACATTCCCGAGTTCGCCGTGCTCGAACGCGAAGCGGCGACCGCGCAGGCCGCGCTGGACGCCCACGATGTCGTCGCTGCCTGACCTGCAGCGCAGGTTCGCGGCCGAGCTGACCGCGGCGGCGGGTGCGCGCGACCCGGGCATCGCCGTCTACCGCAACGCCGTGCGGGCGAACTATCGCAACGCGCTCGGCGCCACTTATCGCGTCGTCCGCGAGCTGATCGGCGACGCGGCGTTCGCCGTCGCCGTCGACGCGTTCGCCGACGCGCATCCGTCGCGCGGCGGCGACCTCAATGTCTACGGCGACGCGTTCGCGCAGTTCCTCGCGCTGCATCCGCCGGTCATGCCGTGGCCGCACGTGCCGGACGTGGCGCGCCTGGAGTGGGCGATCGACGACGCGCATCGCGCGGCGGATTGCGACGGCTCGGCCGAACGCACGCTGGCGGCGCTGGCCGCGATACCGGGCGCCGACGTCGCGCGCCAGCGGTTCACGCTCGACCCGTCGTGCCGGTTCCTGCATTCGCCGTTCCCGGTCCTGCGCATCTGGCGCGAACACCAGCCGGAGGCGAGCCCGGCGACGACGGGCACCGGCGCCGATTGCCTGCTCGTGCGCCGGGAGGCGGGCGCCGTGGTGATCGAGCGGCTGGCGCCCGGCGACTACGCGTGGCTCGCGGCGCTCGCCGGCGGCGCCGACCTGGCCGCGGCGCTCGACGCCGCGCTGTCGGCCGACCCGACGTTCGACCTCGGCACCGCGTTGCGCACGTTCATCGCCAACGGCACGCTGACAGGAATCGTCACCAGCGGCGACTAATCGGACAACCGTTTCGATGAAGGAGCCCTCGATGTCGCCGGAAAGCCCGTCCCTCGTTGCCCGCGCCGGCCGCGTCTACGCCGACGCCGCCCACCTGATCGACCGGCTGCAGCCGCTGCTGGCGCTCGCGATCCGGCTCTACGTCGCGAAGGTGTTCCTGATGTCGGGTCTGACCAAGATCCAGAACTGGGACATCACGCTCTCGTTGTTCGAGAACGAGTACCACGTGCCGCTGCTGTCGCCGGCGGTCGCCGCGCTGCTCGGCACCGCCGCCGAGCTGGGGCTGCCGATCCTGCTGATCCTGGGCCTCGGCACGCGCTTCGCGGCGCTCGCGCTGTTCGCGTTCAACATCGTCGCGGTCATTTCGTACCCGGACTTGAGCGACGCGGGCCTCAAGGACCACGTCCTGTGGGGCGCGCTGCTCCTCGTGCTGTTCGTGTACGGCCCGGGCAAGGTCGCGGTCGACCAGTTCTTCGACCGCTAGCGCTTCACCGCCGGCGCCGCGACTTCGCCGCCGCGGCCAGCATTTCCGGCGGAATGAGCCACGGCGGGTCCGCGCACTTCTCCACCAGGAAGTCGATCATCGCGCCCACCTTCAGCGGGCGATAGCGCGTCGCCTGGTACACGGCGTACAGCATCAGCGCCTCGGGCCGATGCGTGTCCGCGAGCAACGGCACCAGGCGGCCGTCGCGGATCGCGGGCCCGACGATGATGTCCGAGAGACGGATGATGCCGACCCCGGCCAGCGCCAGCTCGTAGAGCGTTTCCGCGTTGTTCACGGTGACCGCACCGTGAACGGCGAGCTTGCGCGCGCCGTCCGGACCGGCGAACGGCCACTCGCGCTGGCCGGTGACGCCCGTGATGATCAGGCAGTCGTGCTGCGCCAGGTCCTCCGGCGTGCGCGGCGTCCCGCGCCGCGCCAGGTACGCGGGCGCCGCGCAGATCACGCGGTTGAGCTTGCACAGCTTGCGCGCGACCAGGTTCGCCTCGGTCAGCGGCCCCAGGCGCATCGCCAGGTCGGCGCCCGCTTCGGCCATGTCGACGACGCGGTCGGTCAGCGTCAGCTCGAGCTCGATCTCCGGATAGCGCGCGAGGAACTCGGGCACGGCCGGCACCAGCGCGTACGTGCCGAACGCCGTGCCGGTGTTGATGCGCAGCTTGCCGCGCGGCCGCTCGCGGAACCGCATCACTTCGCCCTCGGCGTCGGCGATGGCCTCGACGATCCGTTGCGCGCGCTCGAAGTACATCTCGCCCTCCGGCGTCAGCGCGAGCCGTCGCGTGGTCCGCTGCAGCAGCACGACGCCGAGCTTGCGCTCGAGCCGCGTCACCAGCTTCGACACCGCCGACGGCGTCACCCCCAGATCGCGCGCCGCCGACGAGAACCCGTTGTGCTCGACCGCCCGCACGAACGCGGTCATCGCCAACGTCGTTTCCATGGAGTCGCCCCTCCTTCAGGCTATTTGTTCCATAGTGTCATAAATGAAATTCCAAAGCAACGGATTGTTAGTAGTTATGACAGTAATTAAAGTGAGGTCGTGGCGCGCAACGGCGCGCACGATTCAACCAGGAGAGCGAAATGGCACGCCTGAATCCCGATCACTTTCCCGACAGATTCGCGCTCGACCGGTATGCGCGGCAGATGCGCAACGACGAGATGGCGCGCATCGTGCGCGCGCTGATCGGCCGCATCGCGGATGCGTTGCGCAGCGAACCGAAGCCGAGCGTTCGCGCAATCGCCCGCGCGCAGCGGACGTAACGCCTACTTCACCGGCTTCTTCTCGGCGAGCAGCAGCTTCTTCGCCGCGGCGAGGTCGGCGAGTTTGGCCCGGTCGACCTTCGGGTAGTGGAGGTCGAGCGAGGCCAGCGCGTCGACGACGGCGGCCGCAACGACGACGCGCGTGAACCACTTGTTGTCGGCCGGCACCACGTACCACGGCGAATCCGGCGTGGACGTCTCGCGGATCATCGTCTCGTACGCGTCCATGTATTCGTTCCAGTGCCCGCGTTCCCTGACGTCGTCCGGCGAGAACTTCCAGTTCTTCTCCGGCTCATCGATGCGCTCGAGGAAGCGCCGCTTCTGCTCGGCACGCGACACGTTGAGGAAGAACTTGCGGATGACCACGCCGTTGCGCGACAGGTAGCGCTCGAACGCGCGGATGTCCTGGTAGCGGTCGTCCCAGATCTTCCTCGTCACGAGCTGCGGCGGCAGCTTCTGCCCGGCGAGGAACTGCGGGTGGACCTTCACCACCAGCACCTCCTCGTAGTAGCTGCGGTTGAAGATGCCGATGCGGCCGCGCTCGGGCAGGTTCTTCGCGCAGCGCCAAAGGAAATCGTGGTCGAGCTCCTCCGACGACGGCGCCTTGAACGAGAACACCTGGCAGCCCTGCGGATTCACGCCCGACATCACATGCTTGATCGCGCCGTCCTTGCCGGCCGCGTCCATCGCCTGGAACACCAGCAGCACCGCCCAGCGGTCCTGCGCGTACAGCATGTCCTGCAGCTCGGACAGCGCGTTGCGGCCGATCTCCAGCGCTTGCTGCGCGCGCGGCTTGTCCTCGGAGCCCAAGCCCCCGGTGTCGCCGGGGTCGGCGTCCTTCAGCCGGAATTTCCTGCCGTTGTCGATCCGGTAGCCGCGCGAGATCCTGCGCGCCGCCTTGATGGTCGAGTCGAGGTCGTGGCTGTCGTCGTCGTTGGCCATGGTCGCCATGCGCATCGCGGTGCGGCGATGCGTCGCGACCAGTGTAGCAATTCCGTTCGCGTCCGGCACGCCGCGGCGCGACGGACCGTTGTCAGAGGTCTTCCTCCACCAGCGCCTTGACGCGTCCGGCCCGCTCCGCTGCCGCGAGCGCCGCGTGGTCGCGAATCGTCTGGTCCGCATAGGCGAGCGAGAACTCGCCGATGGCCTGGTCGAACACGTCTGTCTTGCCCAGGTAGCCGCTGATCGTCGCAGCGTCGCCGGACCTCGCGTGGGCGCGGGCGAGCACCGTTCCGCAGACTTCCGCATACCGCTTCAATTGCGCGGGGGTGGCCCCCGCCAGTTCGACCGAGAATTTCATGTCGCGCAACTGGCGCACGAAGTACTGGTAGCCGAGCGCTCCGTGCGTCCAGCCGAGGAAGATGTCGCTGGACGACTGCATGAGCCGCTGCCCGACGACGACCCGCTGGCCCTGGTTCTCGTAGATGCTCTTGCCGGCATACGGGGCGAGCACCGACGTGCGCGCTTCCTTCACCTGCAGCAGCAGCGGATGCCCTTCCGCGGAGTAGTACAGCCCCACCATGCAGCGCGTGCCGACGCTGCCGATGCCGACCACTTTCACCGCGAAGTCCTCCAGCCGGTAGCGATCGAACAGCACGCGGCGATCCTCGGGCAGCGACCTGCGATAGTCGTCCATGCCGTCGCTGAATCGCCTGGCCGCCGCCTTGTCGGCGACGTGAAAGAGAACCGGCGGCTGATCCACCAGGCGGCGCCGTCCGCCGACCGCCTCGGTGATCCTTGGAATCAGGTACTCGCCGATGCGCTGCCGCGCCTTCGCGACCATGTCCTCGCGCGCCTTGCGCGCCTTGGCGTCGGGCGCCAGCGCGATCAGCGCCTGCATGTCGAGGCGCTCGTACCAGACTTCCAGCGGACTGCGCTTCGAGCAATCGCGCAGGTGCTCGCGGTAGGCGCGCGCGCACTCGACGGCGGCGTCGCGCGCGTCGGCGTCGGAGTGCCGGTTGTCGCGGGCCGCGACGGCGAAGCTCGCGCCCAGGCGCTTGACGTCCCACTCCCAGGGAGCCGGCAGCGTCTCGTCGAAGTCGTTGATGTCGAAGGCCAGGTTGCGCTCAGGCGTCGCGAAAGCGCCGAAGTTCAGCAGATGGCAGTCGCCGCACGCCTGCACGCGCAAGCCCGTGTCGGGCGTCGTGGCCAGGTCGTACGCCATCAGCCCCGCCGAGCCGCGCAGGAACGTGAACGGGCTGCGCAGCATGCGGCCGTAGCGGATCGGAACCAGTTCCTTCAGCCGGTCGCGATTGGACTCCTCCAGCACGTCGACCGCCTGCCGCCGCTTCACGGACGCCTTCCACAGGGCGTGCGCTTCGCGCGGCACCCGCTCGCGCAGCGCCTTGCCTGCGGCGAGGCGCTCGTCGCGCGAAAGGAATTTCGCGACCGCAGGCTGGGTCGACCTGCCCTTTTCGTTCTTCGTCCCGGACTTTTCGGTGATCACCATGGGCTGCCTCCTCGTGCAACGACCCTGTGTGCCTTTCGCCTAGCGCAATTCGCGGCGCAGGACTTTCCCGATCGGCGACTTCGGCAGGACGTCGCGGAACTCGACGTGGCGCGGCATCTTGTAGCCGGTGAGCAGCGGCTTGCAGTGCTCGATCACGCTCTCCTTCGTGAGGCCCGGATCCTTCTTCACGATCGCCACCTTCACCGCCTCGCCGGTCCTGGCGTCGGGCACGCCGACGACCGCGCATTCGAGCACGCCCGCGTGCATGGCGACCACGTTCTCGACCTCGTTCGGATAGACATTGAAGCCGGACACCAGGATCATGTCCTTCTTGCGGTCGGTGATCGTGAAGTTGCCGCTCGCGTCGAGATGGCCGACGTCGCCGGTCTTGAGCCATCCGTCCTGCATGACCTTCGCGGTCTCCTCCGGATTGTTCCAGTAGCCCATCATCACCTGCGGGCCGCGCACGCACAGCTCGCCCGTGTATTTCTCGATGTCGCCTTCGCCGGACCACACCGGCAACTCGTTGAATCCGTCGTCGCGGATCGACACGTCGGTGGACGGGTACGGAATGCCGATGGTGCCGTTCCACGGCGTGCCGATCAGGTTGGCGCAGGCGACCGGCGAGGCTTCCGTCAGGCCGTAGCCCTCGGTGATCGAACATCCGGTCACCTTTTGCCAGCGCTCGGCCACCGCCTGTTGCACGGCCGCGCCGCCGCCGATCACCGCCTTCAGCGACGAGAAGTCGAGCCGGTCGAAGCCGGGCGTGTTGAGGAGGCCGTTGAACAGCGTGTTGACGCCGGTCATCACGCTCCATTTCCAGCGTCCGAGCTCCTTGACCAGCGCCGGCAGGTCGCGCGGGTTGGTGACGAGCACGTTCAGGCTGCCCCACGCCATGAACGACAGCGTCGCGGTCAGACAGAAGATGTGGTACAGCGGCAGCGGCGCGATGGCGATCTCGGCGCCTTCCCTGAAACAGATCGAGACCCACGCGCCGGTCTGCTCCATGTTGGCCAGCACGTTGCGGTGCGTCAGCATCGCGCCCTTGGAAACGCCGGTGGTGCCGCCGGTGTACTGCAGGAACGCGAGGTCCTCGCGCGCCACCGCGACGGTCTCCAGCGGCGCGGCCGCGCCGCGCGCGAGCGCCGTGCGGAAATCGACGGTGCCGTCGATGTGCCACGCCGGCACCATCTTCTTCACCCGCTTGATCACCAGGTTGACCATCGTGCGCCTCGGCCACGGCAGCAGGTCGCCGACCTGCGTGGTGATCACGTGCCGGACCGGCGTGTTCGCGATCACCTGCTGCAGCACGCCGGCGAAGTTCTCGACGATGACGATGGCCTTGGCGCCGGAGTCCTTCAGCTGGTGCTCGAGCTCGCGCGCCGTGTACAGCGGATTGACGTTCACCACGACCAGGCCGGCGCGCAGGATGCCGAACAGCGCCACCGGATACTGGAGCAGGTTGGGCGCCATGATGGCGACGCGCTCGCCCTTGCCCAATCCCGGCAGCCGCTGCAGGTAGGCGGCGAAGTCGCGCGACAGCCGCGCGAGCTCGGCATAGCTGATCGTGCGGCCGAGGTTGTGGAACGCCGGCTTGTCGCCGAACTTTGCGGCCGTCTTCTCGACCAGATCCGGGATGGAGCTGAAACGGTCGGGGTCGATTTCCGCGGGAATGCCGGCCGGATAATTCTTAAGCCAGATCTTGTCCATGATCGTCGCCGCTGCCGTCGATTGACGCGCATCCGATCATGCGCTGCGGCCAGCGCACGCCCATTACGCCCGAATCGGGCGCGTCTCGCCTTGTCCGGAATCAACCCGAGGCCGCGGCGCGGCGCTACGGAGTCTGCGGCAACGACCGGTAGCGCTCGATCGCCTCGCGCGCATTGAACAGCAGCCGCTCGGGCCCGAGCCGCTTGTCGATTCCGGCATGGCGGACGACCTCGAGGACGCCGGGGTTCAGCCCCGCGAACCAGACCGCGACGCCGTGCCCGGCGGCGCGCCGCTCGCCCTCCATCAGCGCCTGCAATGCCGAATATTCGACGTCCGGCACGCGGCTCATGTCGAGCACGACCACGCGCGGCTTGTGCTCGGCGATCAGCGCGTTCACCTGGTCCGAGACATCCTGCGCGTTGAGGAAGAACAGGCGCCCCTCCGGCCGCAGGATCAGCAGGCCCTCGAACGTCTCGTCGTCCGGATTTTCCGGCGACAGCGGCCGCAGCACGTCGGCGCCGCGCTTCCTGCCGATCACGGAAACGCGCGGGTGCGCGGTCTGGCTCGCGAGGCCGATCATCGACACGATGATCGCGACCACGATGCCCTTCAGCGTCCCGAGCACCAGCACGCCCAGCGCCGCGATGACCGCCCAGCGGAACTCCATGCCGCGCACGTTGCGGATGGCGACGAACTCCGCCGGCTGGATCAATCCGACCGAGTAGACGATCACGATCGCCGCGAGCGTCGCGTGCGGCAAGAGACCCAGCAGCGGCGCGAGCAGCAGCATCGTCGCGACCGCGGCGCCGGCCGTGACCAGCGACGCCTTCTGCGACCGGCCGCCCGACGCGCGCACGACCGCGGTCTGCGACGTGCCGCCGCCGGCGGGCATCGCGCCGAGCAGCGCGCCGCCCAGGTTGGCGGCGCCGGTGGCGACCAGTTCTCGATTGGCATCGATGCGCGGATCGTCGGGACGCGCGAACGCGCGGCCCGCGGCGATCGTCTCGGTGAAGCTCATCAGCGCGATGCCGAGGGCGCCGGGCAGCAGTTGCTCGATCAGCGCGGGATCCGGCAGCGTCAGCGACGGGAATCCCTGCGGAATCAGCCCGACCGTCGAGACACCGGCGGCCTGCAGGCCGAAGAACCACGACGCCGCAATGCCGCCGGCCACGGCCACCAGCGGGGCCGGCGAGTGCGGCCACAGCTTTTCCATGCCGATCAGCAGCGCGAACGTCGCCACCGCCACCGCCAGCGTGATCAGCGACGTGTCGGGAACGTGGTGCGCGACGCTCAGAACGTCGGCGAAGAAGCCCTGCTTCGTGATGTGGATGCCCAGGAGCTTCGGCACCTGGTCCAGCACGATCACGAGCCCGATGCCCGCCTTGAACCCCGTGAGCACCGGCGCGGAGATGAAGTTCGCGACGAAGCCCAGCTTCATCAGCCTTGCGACGATCAGCAGCGCGCCGACCAGCAGAGAAAGCGTGGCGGTCGCCGTCACGAGCTTGCCGGGATCGCCATCCGGCACCGCGAGCCCCAGCTGCGTGCCGGCCAGGATCGCCAGCGTCGCCGTCGAGCTCACGCTCAGCACGCGCGAGGTGCCGAGCAGCGCGTAGACGACCATCGGGACGAAGGCCGTGTAGAGGCCGACGGCGACGGGCAGCCCGGCGACCGTCGCGTAGGCCATCGCCTTGGGCAGGACGACCGCGGCGGCCGTGAGGCCCGCGACGACGTCGAAGCGCAGCGTCGCGGCGCCCGCCGGGCTGGTCGTCGTCTTGGTATCGTTCATCGGCTGCGAACGGACGTCATCGGTGCCTCATTCGATTGCCGCTCCCTTTTTCCGGAACGGCAAACGCCTGCGGAAGTTGTCGCTGTCCGACCTGGCGCTCGGCTCGGCAAGCCGGACGGCCTCCGCGTAGCCCACTGGATGATTCCGGACGTCGATTGCGAGGCGCTTCGTCACGTCGTCGACGCGGACGACGTACCTGCCCATGTTGGCGAGCACGTACATCGCGAAGAGATTGTCGAAGTCCTCGTACTCGCCCTGCTCCTTCCGGAAGTCGCGGGACAGCACCGAGGGGAACCGGTTGGGCAGGTCCTTGAACCCCACGCCGTCCTCGTCGTGCGGGTCCACGTAGGTCGAGCCGCCGTATTTGCGGTACAGAACGACGTCCATCCGGTACCCGCGCGCGTTCCACGCTTCGAGCAGCTTCATCGCCATCTCGGTGGGAATGTTGGCGTTGGCGGCCGCCACCACCGTCCGCCTGGAGAAGAGCGTCGCGCTCGTGACGTCGAGATCCTGGTACCCGGCGCCGAACTTGAACGCCGCGCCGATCGACTTGGCGCAATTGAAGCGCAGGTAGTCGTAGCGGATCTCGCCGTCGTGATAGTCGGTGTTCCGCACCCGGTTGCGATAGTCGTCGTTGATGCGCGTGAAGAAAGCGGCCAGCGCCTTCTTTTCCGCGGCCGGCACGCCGTAGACGCGGACGCCGATGACCGAACGCTTGTAGATCTCGCCGAAGTCGAGTCCGAACGAGGCCTTTTCCGCGAGCGTCGATACCGTCCGGAACAGGTATTCGTTCTTCGGGATCCGGACCATGAGCTCGTCGGTGTAGAAGTCCTTCTCGTGCCCGGCGTCCCGGTCGGCGTAGAAGTTGGCCGAGTAGACCACGTCGTCGCCGGGAGCCTGGTCGCGAAGGGCCAGCGCCAGGTGGCCCGCCGAGCCGCCCTTGGACGTGCCGAAGCTGATCAGCAGCTCCATGTCGTACGGATCCTGTCGCAGGACGGCGGCAATCTCGGCGATGTTGGCGGGCTCCGGCCCGCCCCTGGCGCCGAAGTCGGCGGCGGCCGCGTGCGCGGCGAACAGCAATGCGGTCGCGGCGCACAGCACGGGCAGGAGGCCGCGAGCAACCGGCGCCGTGGCGGCGAGCCGCGCGCGGCGGCCGTCGCGCCCGGGGTGCCGCCTGTGTCTGCGGCCTGAACCGTTACCTGCGCAACCGGAACAGACGCAGGAGGAGATGGGGTGGCTGATGGGATTCGAACCCACGACAACCGGAATCACAATCCGGGACTCTACCGCTGAGCTACAGCCACCGTCGAAACCGTTGCCGCGCACGCTTCGGCGCTGCCGTGCGGCGCGGGCACATCTGGCGCGCCCGACAGGACTCGAACCTGTTACCCCCGGCTTAGAAGGCCGGTGCTCTATCCTAATGAGCTACGGGCGCGATGCCTGGCGGACACGGGCGGGACATCGGGGGCCCGCCGCTGGAAACAGGGGTGAAATGGTAGCACAACGGGCTGTTTAACCGGTCACTGGCCGCGGCCGGCGCGGTCCCGTAAAGTCGGCCCGGTTGGCCAGTGCCCAAGGGCTCCATGCACGCGCAGTCCGTCGCCACGTTCCTGTTCACCGACATCGAAGGCAGCACGCGCCTGTGGGAGCAGGAGCCCGAGCGCATGCACGAGGCGCTCGCGCGTCACGACGCGATCGCCGCGGCGTGCGTGACCGGGCACCACGGCAACGTCGTCAAGACGACCGGCGACGGCATCCACGCGGTGTTCGCCGATCCGCTCGACGCCGTGCAGGCGACGATCGCGTTCCAGCTCGGGCTCGCCAGACCGGACGCGACCGCCGGCATCGAGCTGCGTGTGCGCTGCGGACTGAACCTCGGCGCCGAGGGCCGGCGCGGCAACGACTTCTACGGGACCGCGGTCAATCGCGCCGCGCGCGTGATGAGCGCCGCGCACGGCGGCCAGATCCTGGTCTCGTCGACGGTCGCCGACGCCATCCGCGATCGGCTGCCCGCCGGCGTGTCGCTGCACGACCTGGGCGTGGTGCGGTTGCGCGACCTCGCGCACGCCGAGCCGATCTTCCAGGTCGTCCATCCGCAGCTGCGCGCGCAGTTTCCGGCGCTGCGGTCGTTGGCGTCCACGCCGAACAACCTGCCGCAGTCGCTGACGTCGTTCGTCGGCCGCGAGCGCGAGCTCGCCGAAGTGAAGGGGCGCCTTTCGACCACGCGCCTGCTGACGCTGGTCGGCATCGGCGGCCTGGGCAAGAGCCGGCTGTCGCTGCAGGCCGCGGCGGACGTGATGGACGACTTCCCGGACGGCGTGTGGTTCGTCGAGCTGGCGCCGGTGGCCGACGCGCGGCTCGTGCCGCAGGCCGTCGCGTCCGTGCTGGGCGTCAAGGAAGACGCCGCGCATTCCGTCGAGCAGGCGCTGGCCCGGTTCGTGAAGGATCGCTGCCTGCTCGTCGTGCTCGACAATTGCGAGCACCTCACGCAGGCATGCGCGTCCGTCGCGCGGCTGCTGCTCGAGGCGGGCCCGAAAGTGAGGATCCTGGCGTCCAGCCGCGAGCGGCTCAACCTGCGCGGCGAGACGACGTATCCGCTGGCGCCGCTGGCGGCGCCAGCGTCGGGCATCACGCTCGCGCCGGACCTGCTCGAGCAATTCGCGGCGGTGCGACTGTTCGCCGAGCGCGCACTCGCCGTGCACCCGGACTTCGAGATCACGCCGCAGAACGCGGCGGCCGTCTCGGACATCTGCAGACAGCTCGACGGCATCCCGCTCGCGCTGGAGCTCGCGGCGGCGCGCACGAGCGCGATGTCGGTCGACATGCTGGCCGAGCGGTTGTCCGACCGCTTCCGCATCCTGCGCGGCGGCGACCGGACCGCGCTGCCGCGCCAGCAGACGCTGCGCGCGCTGATCGACTGGAGCTACGAGCTGCTGCAGCCGGACGAGCGGCTGCTGTTCCAGCGGCTCGCCGTCTTCGCCGGCGGGTTCACGCTGGAAGCCGCCGAGGTCGTGGGCGCCGGCGACGACGAGGTGCTCGACGCGCTGACGCGGCTCGTCGACAAGTCGCTCGTCCAGTTCGACGCCGGCGGCCAGCGCTACCGGATGCTGGAGACGGTCCGGCAGTACGCGCTCGAACGATTGAAGTCGTCCGGGGAGGATGCCGCGATCCGCACGCGCCATTTGCAGTACTGCGTGTCGCTCGTCGAAATGATCGCGCCGGAATTGATCGGCGCGGCGCAGGGCGCGTGGCTGGCGCGCCTGGACGCCGAGCGCGAGAACCTGCTGGCGGCGCATGCGTGGTGCGACCACGCGGAAGACGGAGGTGCGCTCGGCCTGCGGCTGGTGCGCGCCGTGCGGTTCTACCTGTTCAGCCGCGGGCTGCTCGAATTCGGCTACGCCATGATCGTCGAAGCCCTCGATCGCGACGGCGCGAGTCAGCGCGATATCCTGCGCTGCCGCGGCCTCTCGGACGCCGGCCAGTTCGCGTTGCACATCGGCCGCTACGACGAGGCGCGTGGCTATCTCGAGGAAAGCCTCGCGATCGCACGCGAGTTGAACGACGCATCCCGCATCGCCATCGCGCTGCAGCCGCTCGGCCGCACCTATTTCGCGAACGGCGACCTCGGCATGGCACGCCGTTATTTCAGCGAGGCGCTGGAGCTCGCACGGGCCCAGGGAAAGCCTCGCGAAATCGCCGCCGCGATGGTCGCGATGGAGCAGCTGCATCGAGTCGAGGGCGATCTCGACGCGGCCGAGGCGATGTCGACGGCGGCCCTCGCACTGGCCCGCGAGCTCGACGACCGGTTGAGCATCGGCCTCGCGCTGCTCAACCTCGCGATGACCGCGCTGCTGCGCGGAAAGGCCCCGCAGGCGCTCGCGATGCTGCGCGAGATCGTCGCGATCAACGCCGAGCTTGGCGGGACCGCACTCGCGCAGAGCCTGCTCGAAGTCGCGAGCGGACTGGCCGTGCTGCGCGGTGAACCCGCGCGCGCCGCGGCGTACTACGGCGCGGCCGACGTGCAGGCGAAGGAATCCGGTCAGCGGCGCGATCCCGCGGACGAAGCGTTCGTCGCGGCGATGGTCGACAACATGCGTGCGGCGCTCGGCCAGCCCGCATTCGACGACGCGGTCGAAGCGGGCCGCGGACTGGAGGTCGCCGTGGCGGTCGGCCGCGTTGCGGAGTGGCTCGCGACGCCCGAGTGAGCGACTTCAGCCGTCGTTCATGATGAACGGATCGAGCTGGATCCAGACGCCCGTCCGCCGGTCGTACACCTTGATCTGGTAGCCCCAGCTGCCCCGCTCCGAGTTCTTGTTGCGGAATCTGAACAGCGACCGGTTGTCGCCGGTGCCGGGCTGGTCGAACTGCGTCGGGAACCTCGGGTCGTAGAACTGGATGCTGTCGTCCCTGAATTCGTAGTCGTTGTTGGTCAGCTTCCAGTGGATCGTCACGCCGGCGCCGCCGGGGCCCCGGTTGCCGCGCGTCACCGTCAATTCGTCGATGTCGACCGTTACCCGCGGCGGCGTGCCGGCGACGTCGACCTTGATCTGGCAGACCGCGGCGTTGCATTGCGCCTTGATCGGATTGTCGCTTCGCTGGCTCGCGGCCGGCTGGCACCCGGCGAGGATCACGATCGAAACGGCCCACAGCCATGCTTTCTTGTTCATTGTCTCTCCCGGTGACGAATGGAACTTCGTGGATTCTAGGGCGCCGTTCCTAGCGCCTGCTCGATCTCGGCGAACGTCCGCGCGAGCTCGGTGATCTGCAGCGGCACGCCGAGCTGGCGCGCGATCTGCGACGCCGAGAAGATGCCGCGGATCCGCGCGTGGCCCTTGCCGTGCGTCTCGGCGACCAGCTCGTGGTGGCGGCCCGCGGCCTTCAGCGACGCGACGATGTGGCCGACCTTGGCGGCGCGCACGTCCTCCAGCTTCAGCGCGACGATCGCGTCGATCGGCGTCATGACGTCGGCGACGACCAGCTCGTTGCGCCTGACGCCGCGCTCGTGGCTGATCCGCACCGGCCGTTCGCCCAGGATGTCCGACGTGGTGACGAGGCCCAGCACGTGACCTTCCGGCGAGACGACGAACAGCGCGCGCACGGCGCGCGCGATCATGTATTCGTTGGCGGCGAGCACCGACGCCGACGGCTCGATCGTCACGGCGGCGACCTGCGCCAGGTCGGTCATGACCTCGAGCGCCGGCGAGTCCAGCGTGACGGGATTGGGCGCCGGGCGCGTCAGCGTGCAGGCGCCGGTGTGCGCCGGGGAAAACGAACTCAAGGGCAGGTAGTCGCGCATCGGTCGCCTCCGTGGCCGGCAGTCTCCCGCCGACTTGTCCCAAGTTTAAGCATTATGCGGCCATCGCGCGAGGCCACGCTCGCCAAGGTATCCTTTCACTCTCGCCTGCCGATTGGCGGATGCACCCCGGAGCATTCGATGACCATCACCGTCACCCGTGATCGCACGGAAAAGATGAAGCACGTCGTGGCCATCCGCGGCCACTGCCTGACCGTCGACGAGCTGCCCGCGGTGGGCGGCGACGACTTGGGCCCCACGCCGCACGACCTCTACGACGCCGCGCTCGGCGCATGCAAGGCGCTGACCGTCCTGTGGTACGCGAACCGCAAGAAGATCCCGGTCGACGGCATCGCCGTCACCGTCGAGCGCGACGACGCCGACGAGCGCAAGGGCACGTACAGGCTGCGCGCGACGCTCGCGCTGACCGGCGCGCTGTCCGATGCACAACGCGGGGAGCTGCTCGCCGTCGCCGGCAAGTGTCCGGTGCACCGCCTGATGACGCAGGTGACCACCGAGATCACGACCGATCTCGCGCCGGCCTGAGGGCGCCGTCCATGTCGGCGCTCCAGCTTCTGGCACCGCGCGCGAAGGACCTGGGCGGCGGCTTCATGGTCCGCCGGCTGCTGCCCGCGTTCGGCCGGCAGTCGGTGGGGCCGTTCGTGTTCTTCGACCACTTCGGGCCGGTGCGCGTCCATCCGGGCGACAACCACGACGTGCGGCCGCATCCGCACATCGGCCTTGCGACGGTGACGTACCTGTTCGACGGCGCGATGATGCATCGCGACAGCCTGGGGTACGAGCAGCGGATAGAGCCGGGCGCGATCAACTGGATGACCGCCGGCCGCGGCATCGTTCACTCGGAGCGGCGGCCGGCCGATCTCGCGAACGTCGATTACGACGTGCACGGGCTGCAGTTGTGGGCGGCGCTTCCGCAATCGTTCGAGGAAGCCGAGCCGTCGTTCGCGCACACGCCGGCCGCGGCGATTCCGGCGTGGAAGGAAGGCGGACTGTCGTTGCGCCTGATGATCGGCGACGCGTTCGGCCGCAGGTCGCCGGTCGCGACCTACGCGCCCACGCTGTATCTCGACGTCGACGCGGCGCCCGGCGCCACGTTCGTGCTGCCGCCGCTCGCCGACGAGCGCGCGGTCTACGGCGTCGATCGGCGACTGACGATCGACGGCGTCGACGTGCCGCCGTTCACGCTCGCCGTGATCCCGCAGGGCGAGACCGTGACGATCGCTGCGCCCGAAGTCGGCCGCTACGTGGTCATCGGCGGCGCGCCGGTGGACGGTCCGCGCTTCCTCTGGTGGAACTTCGTGTCGTCGAGCAAGGCGCGCATCGAGCAGGCGAAGGCCGACTGGACGGCGCAGCGGATGGGACGGATCGCCGGCGAATCCGAATGGATTCCGTTGCCTTGACCCGGCTTCGCCTCGACTACTGGATCACCTCGTCCGCGCGCGCGAGCAGCGACGGCGGGAGCGTCAGGCCGAGCGCCTTCGCGGTTTTCAGGCTGACCACGAGCTCGAAGCGCGACGGTTGCTCGACGGGAAGATCGCCCGGTTTCGCACCCTTGAGAATCCGGTCGACGTAGCGGGCGGCCAGCTGCGCGTACTGCGCGGTCGTCGGGCCGTAGCTCATCAGGCCGTGCGCCGGAAGGTACCGGCTGCTGCCGACGATGGCCATCGGCAGCTTGTGCGCGAGCGCGAAGTCCGCGATCGCCACGCGGTGGCCCCGGATCAGCGGTTCCGGAGGAAGCAGGATCGACTCCGTTCCTTCGCGTTCGATGGCCGCGAACGCGGACGGGAAATCGCCCGGGCCCGTAACCTCGGCGACCTGCAAGCGCATTGCGTAACCGGCAACTTCGGCGCGCAGCAGCTTTATCATCGGCGCCGCGGCTTCGTTGCTCGGATTGGCGAACACGACGACGCTGCGCGCCCGCGGCGCAGCTTCCCTGAGGAGCTCGAGTGTCTTGAGGACGGACTCGTCCGCGAGGTAGCTCGCGCCGGTGACGTTGCCGCCCGGCTTCCGGTAGTCTGCGACGATTCCGTACTCGACCGGATTCCCCACGCCGACCATCACGAGCGGTATCGTCTTCGTCGCATTCATCAGCGCACGGGTTGCCGGCGCGCTCGTGACGAGAATGACGTCGGGATTGTCGGCGACAGCCTCGGCCGCCATCGCCGGCAGGCGATCGTTCCTGCCTTCCGAAGTGCGCGGATCGAGCAGCAGGACGTTTTGGCCGTCGACCCAGCCGAGCTTGACAAGCTCCGACCGCACTTCGTTGCGTAGTGCCTCGACGTCGGCGCGCGCGAACCCGGACAGATAGCCGATGCGCCGCACCGTTGCCGGGCCCTGCGCGCGCACGCCGACGCAGAGCCCGAGCAGCGCGCCCCCGGTCGTCCCAACGAATGTGCGCCTGTCCACGATCGAATCACTGCATCCGCACCCGGATCGCTAATTTCCCGGCCGCAACGCGTTGGCGGCGGCCATCGCGCCGATCTTCTTCCCCATCGCAGTTCCCACTTCCGTCGAGTTGCGGTAGTGCACGCCGTCGTAGATGCGGGCATTGGCGACTTCCTGCACGAAGTCGTCGACGCTCGTCCAGCTGCGCACCACGCCCGGCAGCGTCGGGCTGGCGGACCGGAGCGTCGGCGTCGGCCCGGCGCCGATCTCCGCCAGCAGCACGCCGCCGACCGCGCCCGAGACGATGCAGTGCGCGCACGGATACTCCGGGTGCATCGGGGTGTCGATCAGCGGCAACCAACCCGCGTCGCGCTCGGTGGCGTCGTTGCCGTCCACGCCGCCATTGCGGATCGCGGTGAACGGGCGCCAGAAGTTGTAGAAGTACTTGGCCTCGAAGACAGCGATCAGCGCGTCGTCCATCGCCTCGCCGGCGATCGCGAACAGCCGCGCGTTCTGCGTCACGTCGCGGCCCGGCATGTCGGCGACCGAGCGCACGACCGGATAGTAGATCGTCGGCGAGGTCGCCTCCCAGAAGCGGGCGATCTCGGTCTGCGCGGGCGTTCGCGCCATGCTGTTTCGGCCGCCGACCGCCTTGATCTCGTTGTAGTCGCGCGCCCATGCCTCGCTGGTGAGCGCGGGCGGCGGCCCCGGACGAAACTGACTGGGCGACGTCATCACCCAGGGCCTGCGCTGCGGCCACTGTGGAACGGCGGGGATGGCCGTGGGGACGTAAACCCCGGGGGTCGTCACCGGCCGGTACCGCTCGGGCGTCCCCGCGCCGTCGTCCGCGCACATCGCGAGCACCGCCGCGGCGGTCCGTTCGCCAATCGCAATGCCTGCGATCTTCGCCGGACCGTCGGCGATCGCGGCGAGCGCGCTCGCGTACGCCTTGTCGACCGCGGCCTTCTGCGACGGCACGAGGCGCGCCAGCACCTCGCGATTCGCCGCGGCCACGGCGGCGGGTACGGAAGCATCGGGCGCCGCCGGCAATGTCATTCGATCGGGCGGATATTTTCTGGTGATCGCGTTGACGGCCTCGTAGACGGCGGTCTGCGTGATGGCGAGCGTCCGGTTCGCGGGCGGCGGCGGCGGGCCCCCCGCAAACGTCGCATCGGCCGCGACGACGTTCCAGTCGGTGATCACGTCGGCCGATGCCGTCGGGCCTGCGAGCATCGATGCCAGCGCGATGGAAAGCGCGAACCAACGGATCTTCCTGGCGTGGTTCATGTGTGCGTCTCCTGGGTACGTGGCAGACGGTGGCACTATAGACGCGTGAGGGCTCATTGTCCGGGACGCACAACGGGAATCTTCCGGTCCCGGAGGCCGCCGGCGAACCGGTGATCACCGTCCGTCCGCGGCCCCCATCCCCGCAAGCCGCCCGAACGCGACGGCCGACAGCAGCCCGTTGCCCGAAAGATAGCCGTCGGCGTGCGCGCCGGACAGGCCGCACGCGGCACCGCCGCCTGCCCAGAGGTTGGGCAGCGGCCGGCCCGCGGCGTCGATCACGCGCGCCTGCGCGTCGATCGCCAATCCGCCTTGCGTGTGGAACAGCGCGCCCGTCACCTTCACGGCAAAGTACGGCGGCGCGAGCGGCGACGCGCCCCAGGACGCGCGCCCGAAACGGTCGTGCGCCTGCCCGCGCGCGCAGGCGGCGGTCTCCGCGAGCGTGTCCGCCAGCGCCTGTTCGGGCAGCCCGCAGCGCCGCGCAAGCTCGCCGGCATCCGTGCCTTCGCGCACGGCGCCTGCGGCCACCGCGTCGCGGTAGTCGGGAAAATCGAGGCCGAGCGCATGCAGCCGCGCGTCGTAGACGTCCCACGCGACGCCTCCCGGCTGTCGCAAGACGTCGAGGCACCGCTCCGAGTACCCGGCCGTCTCGTCGGCGAAGCGCAGTCCGGCAGCGTTGACCTGCACACCGCCTTCCATCAGCAGGGCCCACGTGATGAGGATCCCGTGCGGCGTCGCGAGCGACCCGTGCCCCTGATACGCGGACAGGTCGCGCGTGGCGGCGCCGAGCGCCCGACCCCACGCCAGCGCGTCGCCGCGGTTGCCCGCGTGTCCGAAGTACGGCGCGGCGGCGATCTCGGGGATGTACGCGCGCACGAGATCGGGATTGCCTCCGAATCCCGAGCAGGCAAGCACCAGCGCGTCGCAGGTCGCCGAATCGGCGGCGCCGTCCGGCCGCGCGAAGCGCACGCCGGCGACGCGACGGTCGCCGCCGGCGACGACGTCGGTCACCGTCGCGGACGTGACGAGCGTCGCGCCGGCGTCGGCGCAGGCCCGCGCGAGCCGCTGCACGAGCGCCGCCCCGGTCTTCTCCGGCACCGCGTGCATCCGGCGAACGGAGTGGCCGGGGTAGAGGAAGCCGTCGATCAGTTCGAACGCGATGCCGTGCGCATCGGCGAGCCACTCGAGCGCGGGACCGCTCGCCTCGCACGCCGCGTCCACGCACGCGCGGTCGGCCTCGTCATGGTTCTTGCGCCGGATGTCCGCGGCCATCGATTGCGGAGAATCCGCGACGCCGGCGGCGCGCTGCCAGCGGGTGCCGGCGGCGGGGATGAAGCCGGACGACAGCGCCGTCGAACCCGCAGGCGCCGCATCGCGCTCGAGGACGAGCACCTCGCGCCCCGCATCGCGGGCGGCCAGCGCCGCGACGAGACCGCACGCGCCGGCGCCGACGACGATCACCGGAAAGTGAACGCCGTCGTCGGGTGCGGCGCTCACGGCGCCGGTTCAGCGCGTGGGCCGGCGCAGGTACTGCCCGCGCGCCGCGCCGACCACGTTGCCGCCGTCGTAGACGGTTTCGCCGCGCAGCAGCGTCGTCTTCACGCGGCCGGCCAGCGACTGCCCCTCGAACGGCGTGTAGCCCTGCTGCGACGGCGAGTCGGACGCGCGCACGACGAACGTCTCGTCGGGGTCGACCAGCACCACGTCCGCGTCGAACCCCGGCGCCAGGTCGCCCTTGTGGGCGAGGCCATAGCGCTGCGCCGGATTGCGGCACAGAAGCTCCGCGATGCGCCCGTACGTCAGACCGCGGCGGCGGCCTTCCGACAGCACGCCGGACAGCAGGTACTCGGTGCCGCCGAAGCCCGACTTGGCGAGCCAGATGTTCGACGGGTCCGCGGCCGACCACTTCTGCTCGGCCGAGCAGCACGCGTGGTCGCTGGTGATCCAGTCGACGTCGCCGGCGAGCACGGCCTCCCACAATGCCTCGACGTCCTCCCGCGGGCGGATCGGCGGATTCACCTTCGCGTGCACCGCGCATTCGCAATCGACGTCGAGCAGCAGGTGCCCGACGGTGACCTCGCGGCGGAAGCGGATGTGCGGAAAGACGTCGCGCATCTTCAGCGCCGCGTCGATCGCCTTGCGCGACGACAGGTGCAGCAGGTTGATGTTGATGCACTCGGTTTCGTAGGCCAGGTACGACGCGATCCAGATGGCGAGGCCTTCCGAGTGCGGCGGCCGCGCCGCGCTGTACGCGCGCAACCCGGTCAGCGTGGGGTCGCGCTCGACGATCTTCGTGTACGCGGTGAGGATGTCGGCGAGCTCGCAGTGCAGGCTGACGCTGATCGAGTCGGCCGCCGCCGGATGGCGCTCCATGAGGCGCTTCGCGCCGCGCATCACGAACTCGAAGTGCGCGATGTCGTAGCGCTCGTCGGGGCCGATCATCAGGAAGTCGTTCTGCGCCGACGACTTTCCGTGCAGGCCGTAGCCGCCGTAGAACATGAAGATCTTGAACGACGGCACGCCCCAGTCGACGAGCAGCGACTCCATCTCGTCGATGTGCGACGCCGAGATCGGCGCGATGTGGAAGCCGTAGTCGACCCAGAAGCGGCCCGCGGCGAGCTTCAGCGCCTCCGGCATGAACTCGGCATAGGGGCCGCCGCGATTGAGGTAGTACTGGCCGGTGCGCACGTAGTTGAGGCTCGTCGTCACGCCGCCGGAGGCCGCCGCCTTGCTTTCGGTCACCGCGTCGCGGTCCATCGGCTGGTAGATGCCGACGTGCATGTGCGCGTCCACCACACCCGGAAACGCCAGCTGTCCGCGGCCGTCGCGCACGGCCTTCGCGTCCTCCGCGCGCAGGTCCGGCGCGAGCGCGGCGACGCGTCCGTCCCGGATGCCGATGTCGAGCGGCTGCGGCATGGCGACGCCCGGCCGGACGACGCGGACGTTCTTGATGACGAGATCATAGGTTGGGGTCATGGGGAGGCCGAAGGCGATGACGGAGGTTGTGCGGCGATCCGCCGCTCGAGCCACGGCAGCAGGCCGCCGGCGTCGAGGATGGCGGTCAGGTGCGCAGGCAGGGGCTCGCAGGCAAGCGTGATCCCGCGTTCCGGCAGGTCCACGGCGCCGCGGTGGATGTCCACGGCGACGAGATCGCCGGCGCGCACGCGCTGCGCGTCGGGACAGACCAGCACCGGCAGGCCGAGGTTGATCGCGTTGCGGTGGAAGATGCCGGCGAACGACGGCGCGAGCACGACGGCCACGCCGAGCGTGCGCAGCGCGGCCGCGGCCTGCTCGCGCGACGAGCCCGCGCCGAAGTTGCGGCCGGCGACGACGACGTCTCCGGGCCGCACCGACGCCGCGAAGCCCGGATCGATCGACTCGAGGCAATGCCGCGCGATCTCGTCGGGCCCGCATTTGAGCCAGGCACCCGGCGCGAGCGCGTCGGTGTCGACGTCGGCGCCGAACACGAACGCGCGGCCGGCGCTCACAGGAAGTCCCTCGGGTCGGCGATCGCCCCGGCGACCGCGCTCGCCGCCACCGTGTAGGGCGAAGCGAGGTAGACGCGCGACCCGGGCGCACCCATCCGGCCGCGGAAATTGCGCGCGGTCGACGAGATCACCACGTCGTCGTCGGCGAAGCGATGGACGCCGTAGCCGGCGCAGGCGCCGCAGGCGGTGGGCAGCAGTTCGGCGCCGGCGTCGAGCAGCGCCTGCAGCACGCCTTCGCCGCGCGCGATCTCCTGGTCGCGCAGCGACGCCGGCGCCACCATCAGCCGCACGTCCGCCGCGCGCCGCCGGCCGCGCAGCACGCGCGCCGCCATCCGCAGGTCGTCGAGCTTGGCGCCTGTGCACGCGCCGATGTACGCGGCGGTGATGCGCGTGCCGGCGTGCGCGTCGACGGCGGCGGCGTTGGCCGGGCTGTGCGGCGCGGCGACCTGCGGCGCCAGCGCGGACGCGTCGAAGCGATGCGTCGCGAGCATCGCGGCACCGGCGTCGCCCTGCCAGGTGTCGAGGTCGACCTCGTCCACACCCGCATCCGCGAGAAACTCGCGCGTCGTCGCGTCGGGAGTGAAGAGGCCGGTCTGGCCGCCCAACTCCGCCGTCATGTTGGCCATCGTCATCCGCTCGCGCATCGACAGGCCGCGCACCGCGCTGCCCGCGTATTCGACGGCCTCGTACCGGCCGCCGTCCATGCCGAGCGCCGTGATCGCGTGCAGCATCGCGTCCTTCGCGGCGACGCCGTCGCCGAACGCGCCGTCCCATTCGATGCGGATCGTGTGCGGCACCCTGAGCCAGATCTCGCCGGTGACCAGGACGGCGGTCATCTCGGTGGCGCCGATGCCGAACATGTAGCAGCCGAACGCGCCGCCGGTCGGCGAGTGGCTGTCGCCGCCGACGACGAACATGCCGGGCTTCAAATGCCCTTGCTCCGGCAGCACGACGTGGCAGATGCCCATCTCGTCGTGCAGCCTGCGCACGCCGCGTGCGGCGGCGAACTCGCGCGCGATGGCGACGATCCGCCGCGACTCGTCGTCCCGCGCCGGGACGTAGTGATCGGTGATGATCACGACGCGCGACGGGTCCCACACCTGCGCGCGGAGTTGCGCGAGCATCGGCCCCACGCGCCGCGGCCCGCCCGAGTCGTGCATCATCGCGAGGTCCACGCGGCACGTGACGATTTCGCCGGGCACGACGTGATCGCGCCCGGCCGCGCGGGCGACCAGCTTCTGCGCGAGCGTCTGCGCAGGCGCGGTGCCGGGAGAATGAGCGCTCGAGGCCGTCACATCCGCCATCGTACCGCCGCCGGGCGTTGCAGCGTCCCCATTCGCGTTCACAACCCGAGATACGCGCGCCGCACGTCGGGATCGGCGGCCAGGTCGGCGGCCGCGCCGGCCAGCCGGATCGCGCCGTTCTCCAGCACGTAGCCGCGATCGGCGACTGAGAGCGTCTCCGCGACGTTCTGCTCGACCAGCAGGATCGACAGCCCGTCGGCGTGCAGCCGCCTCACCAGCGCGAACATCTCGTCGACGAGCTTCGGCGAGAGCCCGAGCGAAGGCTCGTCGAGGATCAGCAGGCGCGGCTGCGCCATCATTCCGCGGCCGATCGCCAGCATCTGCTGTTCGCCGCCGGAAAGCGTTCCCGCGCGCTGTCTCTGGCGTTCGGCAAGACGCGGGAACACCGCATACACGCGATCGAGCGTCTGAGCGCGCTGCGCGCGGCCCCGGCGGTAGCCGCCGACCAGCAGGTTGTCGCGGACGGTCAGGTCGGGAAAGACGCGGCGCCCCTCGGGCACCTGGATCAGCCCGGCCGCGACGATCGCCGCGCTGCCGGCGTGCGTGATGTCGCAGCCGTCGAACGTGACGCGTCCCGCGTGCGCGTGGACGATGCCGGACAGCGTGTTGTTCAGCGTGGACTTGCCGGCGCCGTTGCCGCCCAGCACCGCGACGATTTCCCCGGCGCGGATTTCCAGATCGACGCCGCGCAGCACCTCGACGCCGCCATAGCCGGCGCGCAGCCCGGTCACCGCGAGCAGCGGCGCCACGTCAGTCATGGACGATGCCCGGCGTCGCGCCCAGCCGGCGCGCCGTGCCGTGACCGAGATACGCCTCGATCACGCGCGGATCCGCGGCGATCGCCGCCGGCGGCCCCGCCGCGATCATCCGGCCGCCTGCCAGCACGTGGACGTGATCGGCGAGGCTCATGACCGCCTGCATGACGTGCTCGATCATCAGGACCGTGACGCCGCCGTCGCGGATCGCGCGCACCACGGGAATCATCGCTGCGACCTCCTGCGGATTGAGGCCCGCGAGCACCTCGTCCAGCAGCAGGAGCTTCGGCCGGGTGGCGAGCGCGCGGGCGAGCTCGAGCCGCTTGCGCCCGGCGATCGTCAGCGCGCCCGCGGGCTTGTCGAGCTCCGCGGCCAGCCCGACGCGCTGCGCCACGTCCTCGGCCGCCGCGAGCGCCGCGCGGCGCGAGCGCACGCGCAGGTGCGCACCGACCGCGATGTTCTCGCGCACCGTTTGCGTGGCGAACGGCTGCACGATCTGGAACGTGCGCGCGAGGCCCAGCCGGCACGCCGCGTGCGGCTTGCCGCCGGTGATGTCGTTTCCCGCGAACTCGACGCGACCCGTCTCCGGCAGCAGGAAACCGGACAGCAGCGCGAACAGCGTGGTCTTGCCCGCGCCGTTGGGACCGATCAGCGCGGCGAGCTGGCCCGCCGGCACCGCGATCGAGACGTCGTCGACGGCGGCCACGCCGCCGAAGCGAATGGACAGTCCGCGGGCCGCAAGCATGATCAGCGACGCCGCGCCGCGAGGCCCATCAGGCCCGTGGGCAGGAAGCGCACCATGACGATCAGCAGGACGCCGTACACGGCGAGGCTCGCGCCAGGAACGTCGGCGACCAGGTTGCGCATCGACTCCGACAGCAGGTGCAGGACGACCGCGCCGACCAGCGGGCCGAACACCGTGCCCATGCCGCCGACGATGGCGCCGAGCAGCGCCTCTACGGAAAACGCGGGACCGAACGCGATGCCCGGGTCGATGTAGTGCAGGTACTGCACGTAGAACATCCCCGCCGCCCCCGTGAGCGCGCCGCACAGCACGATCGCGCCGAGCTTGACCCGGAACGCGTCCACACCGAGGGCCGCGGCGGACGCCTCGTTGTCGCGCACCGCGGTCAGCCACGCGCCGAAGCGCGAGTGGCGCAGCCACACGTGGACGACGAAGCCCGCGACGACGAGCGCCCCGATCAGGTAGAGATAGCCGGCGCGCTCGGGGAACTGCATCGCGCCGGCCCGCGCGTCGAGCGGCAGCATCAGGCCCACACCGCCTCCGGTGAACGGCACCATGTTGGCGAGGATGCGGAAGACTTCGGCGAACGCCAGCGTGACCAGCGCGAAGTAGGACCCCTTGAGTCCGTAGCGGAACGCGAGCGCGCCGACCAGCGCGCCGACCGCGCCGCCGGCCGCCATCGCCGCCGGCAGCGCGGCCCACGCGTTCACGCCGAAGCGCATCTGCAGCAGCGTTCCCGTGTAGGCGCCGACGCCGAAGAACAGCGCGTTGCCGAACGAGAACTGGCCGCCGAAGCCGCCCAGGATGTTCCAGCCCTGCGCCAGCAGCGTGGCGAGCAGCGTCGCGATCACCGCGTTCAGCACGGTGCCCGAACGGGTGAGCAAGGGCAGGAGCGCGATCGCCACGGCGATCGCCGCCACCAGTGCCAAATCGCGGCCGGGACCGGCGCGCAAGGGAAGCCTCACGCGCGCGCGCCGAACAGGCCCTGCGGCCGGAACAGCAGCACGGCGATGAACACGACGAAGATGGCGAGCTGGCCCATGTTCTCGCCCCAGCCCAGCGTGATCCCGAGCAGGCCGCCCAGCGACTCGGCCAGCCCGACGATGAGCCCACCGGCCAGCGCGCCGACGAAGCTGCCCATGCCGCCCAGCACCACGACGGTGAACGCGATCAGCACGAAGCCGCCCCCGACCGTCGGGTTCACGTAGTACGACGGCAGCAGGAAACACGCGGCGGCGCCGACGCACGCGAGCCCGATGCCGAAGCACAGCGCGAACACGTGCTCGACGTCGATGCCGCACAGCCGCGCGCCCTGCCGCTCGCGCGCCACCGCGCGAATCGCGCGGCCGAGGTCGGTGCGCTCGATCAGCAGGAACAGCGCGCCCGTCATCGCCAGCGCGCCCGCCAGCGCGGCGAGCTTCGGCACCGCGACGAGGATGCCGGCGAAATCGACGGTGGCGAACGTGTACGGCGTGTCGATGGTGCGCGTGTCGGACTTGAAGACGACGAGCGCCAGGTTCTCGAGCAGGATCGCCAGCCCGAGCGTTGCGAGCAGGATGTTCTCGTCGCGACCGTGGCTCGCCGGCCCGATCACGAAGCGCTGCAGCGCGTAGCCGGCGGCGAACATTCCGGCCGTGACCAGCGGCAGCGCCACGTACGGATCGACGCCGAGCTTCGTGAACAGCAGGAACACCGCGTACAGCGCCGCCATCAGCGCGGCGCCGTGCGCGAAGTTGATGATGTGCAGGACGCCGTAGATCAGCGTGAGGCCGAGCGCGATCAACGCATAGACGGCGCCCTGCGTGGCGCCGTTGATCAGCGCGGCGGCGAGGATCGGGAAATCAGGCACGGTCAAGGGGCGCGCGGCGGCGCCGCGTGGCCGCGCCGCGGCCGGCCGGCATCAGCGGCCCGTCACCCCTTCCACGGGAAGACGGGGGGCACCTGCGCGAACAGCCCGGGCAGCACGACCTTGATGTCCTTGTCGCGGACCTGCATCGTCAGCGGTTGCGCGCCGGTGTTCTGGCCGTTGACGAACTTCGTGGGGCCGTAGGGCATGAAGTGCCCGTTCCACTGCGACGAGGCCAGCGCCTGCGTGATCGTCTCGCGGCTGGCCGACTTCGCGCGCTCGAGCGCGTCCGCCAGCAGGTAGACGTTCTCGTAATTGAGGAAGACCTCGTACGTGAAGTACTGGTCCTTCATCGCCTCGACCTTGCGTCGCAGCGCCAGCGCCTGCTTGTTGGCCGGGTTGTACCAGTGGTTGACGTCGATGATGCCGCTCGCCACGTCGGGGAACTCGGCCAGGAACTTGAACGACGACGCCGCGCCGCCCAGCACCGAGTAGATCGCCATCGGCCGCACGCCCTGCTGCTTCATCGTCCGCACGAGCAGCGCGTACTCGTTGTAGTAGTTGGCGGGGATCACGATGTCGGCGTTCACGGCCTTCATCCGCAGCACGATGTTGGAGAAGTCGCGCGTCGGGTTGGCGTGCTTGATGACTTCCTTGACCTCGAAGCCCAGCTTCGGCAGCTCCTGCGAAAGCAGGTTGGCGGTGCCGGTGCCGAACAGCGACTCCTCGTGGACGATGAACACCGTCTTCGCCGGATTGCCGGCCAGCGTGTTGATCGTGTGCAGGTACTTGACCGCGTCCTCCGTCGTCTTGCGATAGCCGGGGCCGAACCGGAAGGTATTGGTGAGCCCGCGCTCGACGATCTGGTCGGCCACGCCGACGTCGACCAGGTGCGGCAGCGAGTACTTCGCCGCGGCCTGCGTCGTCGCGAGGCAGATCGCGCTCGCGTAGGCCCCGACGATCGCCGCGACGCCGGCCTCGTTGGCCTTCTCGACTTCGGCCGTGCCCGCCTGCGGGTTGGGCGCGTCCGCGTAGATCGGCTCCAGCTTCGCGCCGCCAAGGCCGCGGATGCCGCCGGCCGCGTTGATTTCGTCGATGGCGATCTTCGCGCCCAGCCGGCACAGCTGGCCGGAGTAGGCGAGCGGCCCGGTCACCGGATGGATGACGCCGATCTTGACCGCGGCGGCCTGCGCCCGCGCGAGCGACGGGAGCCCGAGCGCACCCGCGGCGGCGAGTGCGGAGGTGGAACGCAGAAAGCGGCGACGCGGCGTGCGGGACGGACGGTTCATGGCAGGCACCTTGGCTGGGAGTTCGGGAATGCGGCGCGTGGCGCCGCGCCAGGATCGGTTCGACCGATCCCATCGTAGTCGATTTGCCGGCCCGCGGAAACCTCGCCCCCTTGACCCGGCCACCCGTCCATGGCGCGCTTCTTGCGACAAGGATGCCCTGCAGTTCGTTGCTTCCCGGCCCGATCTCCCCGAAATGCACGACACGACTCTGCCGCTGCAGCATTACCTGGCCTCGCTCCACCAGCAGCATCGATCGCTGGACGACGGCAAGGTCGCCACCTACATCCCGGAACTTGCGACGGCCGATCCGGACGATTTCGGCATCTGCATCGTCACTGCCGACGGCCACGTCTACGCGGTCGGCGACAGCGACCGCCCGATCACCATCCAGTCGATCTCCAAGCCCGTCGTCTATGCGGCCGCACTGGCCGATCGCGGACGCGCGCACGTGCTCGGCAAGGTCGGCGTCGAGCCGAGCGGCGAGGCGTTCAACTCGATCAGTCTCGATCCCCAAACCGGTGCGCCGCTCAATCCGATGATCAATGCTGGTGCGATCGCCACGACCGGCCTGCTGAACGGCGCCACGGTGGACGAGCAATGGGCGCGGATCGCCGGCGTGATGGCGGACTTCGTCGGGCACGAGGTGACCGTCGACGACGCCGTGTACCGGTCGGAAAGCGAAACGGGGTTCCGCAATCGCGCGATCGCCTGGATGCTCAAGAACTTCGGGATCATCGACGGCGATCCGATGCCGGTGCTCGAGAACTACTTCCGGCAATGCTCGATCAACGTCACCTGCCGCGACCTGGCGTTCCTCGCCGCGACGCTGGCCAACGCGGGCGTGCACCCGGTCACCGGACGGCGCGCCGTGCCCGCGGAGGACGTGCAATCGGTGCTGAGCATCATGGCCACCTGCGGGATGTACGACTACGCGGGAAGCTGGCTCTACGAAGTCGGCCTGCCCGCGAAGAGCGGCGTCAGCGGCGGCGTCATCGCGGTGATGCCCGGGCGCTTCGGCGTCGCCATCTATTCGCCGCGGCTGGACGAGAACGGCAACAGCGTGCGCGGCATCGCGGTCTGCCGGCAGATCTCCCGCGACTTCGGCCTGCACGTGTTCGGCGTGGCAAACGCCCCGTCGCTCGTGCTGAACCGCACGTACACCGGCGTCGAGGCGCCGTCGCGGCGAACGCGCGCGCCGGCCGTCGCCGCGCGGCTCCGGCAGCTGTCTTCGCGGATCAGGCTGATGGGCCTGCAGGGCGAGGTGGCGTTCGACGGCGCCGAGTACGTCGTGCGCATGCTGATGCGCTCCGCCGTCGAAGCCGACAGCATCGTGCTCGACATGAACCGCGTCAGCATCGTCAGCGACAGCGCCGCGCGGCTGCTGCACGACGTGCGCCGGCTGCTGGTCTCGCAGGGGCGCGCGCTGGTGTTCTCGCGCATCCGCGGCCGGGCCGCGATCGAAGGCGCGCTGCGGCGCACGCTGCCGCCGGACGACCACGGGTACTTGAGTTTCGAGGACAACGACGTGGCGGTCGAATGGTGCGAGAACCGCCTGCTCGCCTCCGAAGGCGTGACGCCGCCGATCGTGACGAAGCTCGCCGACTTTCCCATCTTCGCCGGAACGACGGAGGCCGACCGGGCAGCGCTGGAAGGCCGCATGCAGTCGGTCGACTACGCCGCCGGCGCGGTCATCGTGGCCGCGGGACAGCAACACGACGACCGCGTCTTCTTCATCCGCGAAGGCGAGGTGAGCGTCGTGCTGGATCTGTCCGACGGCTCGCACCAGCGGATCGCCACGCTGACCAGCGGCATGAGCTTCGGCGAGATGGCGATGCTCGGGCAGGCGGCCCGCAGCGCCAGCGTCTACGCCGACACGGCCGTCACCTGCTGGACGCTCCGCGCGGACACGCTCGACCAGCTGTCGGTGCAGCGGCCGGAGATCAAGATCGCGATCCTCATCAACGTCTCGCTGGACCTCGCGCAGAAGCTTCGCCAGGCCAACAAGCTGATCGGCGTGCTGGCGGCCTAGCCGATCGCGTCAGCCGTCGAACGCGGCCTTCATCGCCGCGATGTCGAACTACACGCTCTTCATCATCGCGTCCGACGCCCGCTTCGCTTTCGCCGGATCCGGATCGGCCATCATTTCGAAAAGGACGGTCGGCACGATCTGCCACGAGAGGCCGTAGCGGCGGCCTCCTCGGCTTCGCGCGAATACCCGGGGAACGGCGTGATCTTCTGCGTGGACCGGCTCCGCAGCATGTCCGGACCATCATCGGTTCGGCCCGCAGTTTCGGCCAGCCGGCACGTCCGGCCCCGAACGGCGGCCATGGCACCCTTATTGCCTGCGTAGGCAACTGACGATGCCGCGGTGCCGCAACGGCCCCCGACACCCGCCTCGACACAACCGGAGAAGCGTATGGTCAGCGCCGCAGTGATGGCAGCAGCCGTGCTTTCGGGCACCGCCACGTTGGCCTGGGCGCAAGGGGCGCCGATGGGAACCGATGCCTCGGCGGCGTCGCGGAATGCGGCGCCCGCGAGTGGATTCACGATCGACCAGAAGGGCGTGAAGCGGACCGGCAGCCCTGCCGCCGGGCAAGCCGGGTCGGTGACGCCTGGCGGCGGCGCAGCGCCCCAATCCGGCCGGATGCCCGTCGCCGGCGACGGCGCGAACGTCAATGCCGACGGCGCCGCCAATCGCGGCAAGCCCAGCAAGGAACAGAAGACGTTCAACGAATCGCGCAGCAACAACACGCGCACGGCGAGTCCGATCGTCAGCAACGGCTCGGGGCGCACGCCCGGCAGCGCAGCCGCCGCGGACGATGCCGCGGCCCAGCGCGCCTCGAAGATCAACACGTCCAAGAGCAACCTGCGGACCGGCAACGCGCCGGCCGATGCGGGTGGCAAGCCCTCGCCGGCGGAAGCGGCGCCGGCCTCGACGAGCAGCATTTTCAAGTAGGCCGGCGCGCCTGCCGGCGATCGCGCGACGCGAACACCGCCGCGTCTGCGGTACGCTGCCCGGCCCTCGGGGGCCATGCTGTCGCATTCGTTCCGGCCGCGCCCGGAGGATATGCATGCATTCCGGCAGCGCCCTCGAAACGACGTTCCTGTTCACCGACATCGAGGGCAGCACCCGGCTGTGGGAGGAGGAGCCCGACCGGATGCGGCCCGCGCTGGCGCGGCACGACCTGCTCTGCCGGGAGGCCGTCGAGGCCAAAGGCGGCGTGGTCGCAGGCGGAGAGCGGTGGCAGGGGTTCGACGCAAAGCGCGAGGACGCGATTCTGGCGCCGCTGCTGGCGCAGGCGCGTACCGCGCTGGGCGATGAGGCGTTCACCGCCGCGGAACGCGCCGGCCTCGCGCTGAGCTACGCGGACGGGATGGGCGAGGTCCGGGCGTGGCTGTCCAGTACAATTCTGGAAATCGGCGGGGCCTGGTAATGGGAGTTGCTATTCCGTAAGCACGGGCGTTGCCCCGCGATCGTCGCGGTTCCAACTCTTAGCTTGACGACTCGCAACTTACGGCGCAGAGTCCGCTGTACTGCGCAACAACTAATCTACAGGTCAAGGCAGTCCGAGCCGCCGAGACCCGTCGATCAAGGGCGCAGTCGTCTCTACCCACTGTATCGATAGCCGGCTGGTCCCGCTCCTCGAACTCGAAGGAGCGAGGCCTGTAGTGGCGCTGGCGCCTTTTCCCCAAGAAATCCAAGTTCGCTGGAGGTTCAGAAATGCCTATTGGTAAAAAAATGTCCACGTTTGCGAACCGCAACATCGCACGCGCGACGCTGCTGGCGGGTGCCAGCCTTTTCGTCGGACTCGCGCAAGCGGCGCCGCTGGTACTCAGCGACGCAGGCACCGCAGGGTTCGGAAGCACGCCGGGCAACGCCACCGGCGGGCCGGAACTGCGGAAGAACTACGACACGCCTTCGCCCGATCCGGTGATCACCGCCGCGCCGGCAGCGTCCGGCATTGCGACCGTCTCCAGCGCCCCTCCCGCCGTACTGGGCGCCCAGGGCCTCAACCATTTCGACAATCGCACGGCCGACGGCGGCAACAATTTCAGCATCGAACCGCCGGACCAGGGCCTGTGCGTCGGTAATGGCTTCGTGCTCGAGGCCGTCAATCTCGTGGTCGGCTTGCGTGACGCCGCGACCAACCAGCGCATCCCGGGCACGGTCACCGGCCTCAACACGTTCTTCGGGCTCCCCTACTCGATCAACCGGACGACCGGTGTGCGGGGACCGTTCACCAGCGACCCGAAGTGCCTCTACGACAACGACACCAAGCGGTTCTTCGTAACCATATTGAAAGCGACGACCAATCCCGCCAATGGCGCATTCACCGGCCCGACCGCGGTCCTGATCGCCGTCAGCAAGACGAGCAACCCGCTCAACGGGTTCCGGGTCTTCAGCCTCGACACGACCAACGATGGTTCGCCGGGTACCGGTAACAACCCGGATTGCCCGTGCCTGCCTGACCAGCCTTTGATCGGGACGGACGACAACGGCCTGTTCATCACGACCAACGAGTTCTCGACGGGCGACGGCAGTTTCGGGTTCTTCAACTACGGGTTCAACGGCGCGCAGATCTACGGCATCTCGAAGCAGAAGCTGGCCGCCGCGGCGACCAGCGGTTCGAGCACGCCGATTCCCGTCGGCTACATCAATGCCGGCGCCATTCCCGTTCCTCCCGCGGACGCCGCGGTCGGCGGCATCTGGTACACGGTGCAACCGGCGGTGACCCCGCCCAACAAGCCGGGCAACGACGGCACGTCGCAGAAGATGAAGGGCATCCAGTACTTCCTGAGCGCCCTCGAGTTCAGCGGCAATCCCGACAATCGCGTCGCACTCTGGGCGCTCACCAATACCAACTCGCTGCAGACGGTGCCCGATCTGAAGATTCACCTGGACATCGTCACGACCAACACGGCGTACGTTTCGCCGCCGCGATCGACGCAGAAGCCGAGTGCCGCAACACCCGCTCCACGCAAGATCGACGGCGGCGACGACCGGATGCAACAGGTCGTGATGGTCGACAACACGGTCTACGGCTCGCTGACGACGGCGGTCGGCACCGGAGCGACGGCGCTTTCCGGCGTCGCGTACTGGGGGATCAAGCCGAGCTGGCCGGGAGGTGCGCTGCGCGGTTCGGTGCGTACCGAAGGGATGGTTTCGGTCGCCAACAACTTCCTGCAGCGGCCGTCGATCGCGCTCAACCACCAGGGCAGGGGCGTCATTGCGTTCTCGCTCATCGGCCCCGACTACTTCCCGAGCGCGGCGTACATCGGCTTTCACAAGCAGCAGGGTGCGCAGGGTCCGGTGTACGTCGCCGGGGCAGGCGTCGCGCCGGACATCGGGTTCTCCGGCGCCGGCGGCGGTCGCCAGCGCTGGGGCGACTATTCGGCGGGCGTGGACGAGGCCGGCAACATCTGGGTCGCGGCGGAGTACATCCCGATCAACGTGTTCCCGGCGCCCGCGCAGCTGGCCAACTGGGGCACGTACGTCTGGCGCGTCAGCCCGTAGACGTCGCAGTCGCGCACCGGCGCTGTTCCTCGGAACAACGACCGGTGCCAGCATGACGAAGGCCGGGGAAACGACGTCGTTTCCCCGGCCTTTTCCTTTTTTTGGGCGGCAGAGTCGGGTTCCGCGAAGTGCTGCGCGATGGCGGTTCAGGACTTCCCGCTCGACGATCGCCTGGCGCCCGCCACGAATCGCTGCATCGTCGACGAGAGCTCCCCGGCTGGAATCACCGCATCGATGAGCTGAAACCGGCCGCGCACGGCGACGGCGCGACGAAGCGCGTCGCGCAGCTCGCGACGCGTCCGCACGCGCACGCCGTCGCCGCCCAGGCCGGCGGCCAATTCGTCGAATCGCCAGTCGCCGAGGTCGTTGAACTTCGATTCCGGCTGGAACGCATGCAGCATGCCCCAGCTCGCATTGTTGAACACGACGACGATCGGATCCCATCCGTAACGACGACAGTTGCCGAGTTCCCATCCCGTCATCTGGAACGCGCCGTCGCCCACGAGAACGAGCGGTCGCCTGCCCGTGGCGGCTTGCACGCCGAGCCCGGCAGGCACGCCGAAGCCCATGGTCGCGTAGTAGGCGGGCGCCACCAGCGCGGTGTTCTCGATGTCGAGTGCGGTGAACAGGCAATCGCCCACGTCCGACGCGATCGGGAACCGCCCCGATTCCGCCATCAGGTCGTTGATGGCGGTCGCGATGTCGTTCGGCGCGATGGGTCGATCGTCGGCGACGAGTCCGCGCGGGTACGACGGCGCGGCGAACGGGGCCATCGGGCGCGCAGTTCGCGCCGCGGCGAGCAACCCGTCCACGAGCGCGCCGAGCGGAACCTGCGGATAGACGTGATGCCCGAGCGTGACCCGCTCGTCGAGCGCCTGGATGGTCCTGCGCAGATCGATCTGCTGCGCGGACACGCCAAAATTGGTGTCGGAGATGATCACGCCGAGCAGCAGCAGCGCGTCGGAGTTCTCGACCAGCGCGGAGATTTCGGGGGCGCCCGCGACCCCGAGGTAGGTACCCGCAAGCGGGGCGTCCGAATCGGCCAGCAACCCCCTGCCGGAAAGGCTCGTCACGACCGGAAGTCCCAGCCGCCGCGCGAGTTCCGCGACCCGGGCCTCGAGGCCGAACCGGCGAACTTCCACGCCCACCATGATGACCGGCGCGCTTGCGCCGGCGAGCCGCTGCAGCACTTCGTCGACGCACGCCGCGAGCGCTTCCGGATCCCATGGCGGCGACGCCGCGGCAATCACGCGCTCGCACGGGACCGCCACCATGTCGCGCGGCAACTCGAGATACACCGGTTGCGAATGCGTGAGGCAACTGCGCAGGACGCGCGCGATGTCCGCCGGCGCGCGCAGCGCGTCGTCCAGGCGCGCCTGGTCGCAGGTTATCTGCCGGAAGATCTCGAACTGCGAGTCGAGCGTCTTCGCCTGGTGATGCAGCAGAAGGCCGCGACTGGCCTCGCCTTTCCCCGGCGCGCCGGAGATCACGACGACCGGCGACTTTTCCGCGTAGGCGGCCGCCACCGGATTGACCATGTTCAGCGCGCCGGCGCCGTAGGTCACCGCGGCAACGCCCAGCGTCGAGTGGACCCGCGCCGCGGCATCGGCGGCGAACCCGACCGACGGCTCGTGGCTCAGCGTGTAGAGCGGCAGCAGGCGGGACTCCTCGATGACGCGAAAAAACGGCAGCGCGAAGTCGCCCGGGATGCCGAAGATCTCGCGGGCGCCGTGATCCTGGAGCGCGTGCAGCAGCGCCTGCGCGACGTTCATGGCCGGATCTGCGTTCCTTGCTAAGATGGGGCCGTCATGCTTCGTTGCCGTTCGTCGAGATTGCCCGTCGCCGCAATCTTCCCTCGCCGGCCACGACCGGTGGACTGACGCAGATCAAGGCAATGACGACGGGATCGAAAACCATGAAGCGTTTCGTGAAACCGCGCCTGTCGAGTTTGCGCCGGGCGCTAGGCGCGCTGGCCGTGGCGTCGATCGCCGCGGCCGGTGCCGGTGCCGCCGCAGCCGCGGCGGGCGTGGACGAAAGCGAGATGGTGAGCCTCGGCTTCAAGGTCCTCGTCGCGGAGACGAAGGTCCAGAAGGACTGGGTGCGAAGCCTTCCGCCCGGCAGGATCAAGCCGGTGCAGCGCACGGGCAGGAAGTTCTTCATCTACCCGGACGCGTCCGCGAACCGGATCTTCGTCGGCGGTCCTGCCGAATACGACGCCTACCGGAAGCTGCACCCGGAAGGAAAGTCGGCGCAGGACATCGCGAACGAGACGAACGCGTACCGCGCGAAGCAGGATGCCTCGATGCGAGCGGCGACCGCGCACGACCTGTCGGACCCCTTCCTGGGCGTCACCTGGGCCGATCTCGGCTGGTAGCGTTTCGCGGCTTCGACACGTCCGCGGTCGCGGGCCATCGCCTGCGGAGCGTTCGTGGTCGGGGTGACAGGATTCGAACCTGCGACATCTTGCTCCCAAAGCAAGCGCGCTACCGGGCTGCGCTACACCCCGAACGGTCAATTGTGCCATCCGGCGCCGTCCCCGGGCAAACGCCGCCGCAGATGCGCTAATCTCGCGTTCGCGCCACCGACTTCCGAGGACTTGCCCGATGCTCCGCTCCGCCCTCCGCATCGTCACGACAGGCTGCTTCGCCGCGCTCGCGGCGCTCGCGCACGCGCAGGACAGGATCGTGTTCGCCACCGACTGGCTCGCGCAGGCCGAGCACGGCGGCTTCTACCAGGCGCTGGCCGAAGGCACGTACAGGAAGCACGGCCTCGACGTCGTCATCAGGATGGGCGGCCCGCAGGTCAACGGCATGCAGCTGCTCGCGGCCGGTCAGCTCGACGTCGCGATGGCCGACGGACTGCAGGTGATGTCGGCCGTCGAGCAGGAGGTGCCGCTCGTCGCGATCGCCGCGACGTTCCAGAAGAATCCGACGGTGATCATTTCGCATCCGGGTGTGGCGAAGCTGGCCGACCTCAAGGGCCGGCCGATCGCGATCGGCGCCGCGAGCAACACGACGTTCTGGCCGTGGCTCAAGCAGCAATACGGTTTCACCGACGACCAGAAACGGCCGTACGGCTTCTCGGTGCAGCCGTTTCTCGCCGACCCCAGGCTGTCGCAGCAGGGGTTCGCCACGTCGGAGCCGTTCTCGATCGAAAAGGCCGGCGTGTCGCCCGTCGTGTTCCTGCTGGCCGACCTCGGCTACCCGCCCTACTCCGAGGTGCTCGTCGTCACGCGCGATTCGCTCGGCAAGCGCGCCGACGCGATGGCGCGCTTCGTCCGTGCATCGGCGGAGGGCTGGAAGAGCTACCTCGCCAATCCTGCGCCCGGCAATGCGCTGATCCGCAAGGACAACCCTGAGATGAGCGACGCGCTGCTCGCGTACGGGCACCGGAAGATGCGCGAGTACGCGATCGTCGACGGCGGCGACGCGAAGTCCGCGGGCCTCCTTACGATGACCGACGCGCGCTGGAACGCGACGGTCGACTTCCTGCGCGGCGCGGGACTCGCGAAAGCCGGCACCGACTACCGGCGCGGCTGGACGCTCGACGTCGTGAAGAACGTCCGCGTGCTGCCGTAGCGCGCGCCGCGCAGGTGACGTCCCCAGCCCCGGTCGTCGCGGTCGAAGGCGTCGCGAAGACCTACGCCGACGGCACGCGCGCGCTGGCGCCGGTCGACCTGGCCATCGCCGGCGGCGAGTTCGTCACGCTGCTCGGGCCGTCGGGCTGCGGCAAGACCACGCTGCTGCGGATGGTCGCGGGACTGTCGGCGCCGACGCAGGGCCGCATCGCGTGGTGGGGCGCGCCCGCGCCGCCGGCCGACGATCCGGCGCGCCGGCTCGCGATGGTCTTCCAGTCGCCGACGCTGATGCCGTGGGCGAGCGTGGCCGCCAACGCGCGGCTGCCGCTCGACCTGGCGGGCACGCCGCGCGCCGACGCCGAGCGCGTTGCGATCGAGGCGCTGGCCGGCGTGGGCCTTGCCGGCACCGAACGGAAGTTTCCGCGCGAGCTGTCCGGCGGCATGCAGATGCGCGTGGCGATCGCGCGGGCGCTGGCCAACGCGCCGGCGCTGCTGCTGATGGACGAGCCGTTCGGCGCGCTCGACGAGTTCACGCGCCATCGGCTCGACGCCGACCTCGCGGCGCTGTGGCACTCGCGTTCGCTGTCCGTGCTGTTCGTCACCCACAGCATCCAGGAAGCGGTGTTCCTGTCCACGCGCGTCGTCGTGATGGCGGCGAAACCGGGACGCGTGGTCGCCGACGTCGCGATCCCCGCGCCGCATCCGCGCGGCGCGGCGTTTCGCGGGTCGGCGCAATTCGCCGCGCTGTGCGCGGAGCTGTCGTCGCGCGTCGCCGACGCGGCGACCGCGCAGGCGTGATGCCGTCCCCGTCGCGCGCGCTGCGCATCGTCGCCCCGTTGGGCGTCGCGGCGCTCGTGCTCGCCGCCTGGCAGGCGCTGGTCACGCTCTACGACGTCCCGGCGTACCTGGTGCCGTCGCCGCTGCGCGTCGCGCAGACGCTGTGGGTCGACCGCGCGCTGCTCGCCGGCTCGCTCGGCGTGACGGCGGGCATCGCGCTGACGGCGCTGGCCATCGCCGTCGTTGCCGGCGTGACGATCGCGTTCGTGTTCGCGCAGAGCCGGCTGATCGAAGCGAGCCTCTTCCCGTACGCGATCCTGCTGCAGGTGACGCCGATCGTCGCGATCGCGCCGCTGATCATCATCTGGGTCAAGGACACGCGTACGGCGCTCGTGCTGTGCGCGGCGGTCGTCGCGATCTTCCCGGTCATCTCCAACACGACCCTGGGCTTGCGCAGCGTCGATCCGGGCCTCGCCGACCTGTTCCGGATGAGCCGCGCCACGCGCTGGCAGACGCTGGTACGCCTGCGCATCCCGAGCGCGCTGCCGTATTTCTTCGCCGGCCTGCGCATCGCCGGCGGGCTCGCGCTGATCGGCGCGGTCGTCGCCGAGTTCGTCGCGGGCACCGGCGGCGCCGGCGCCGGGCTCGCCTACCAGATCCTTCTCGCCGGCATCCAGCTCAACATCCCTCGCCTCTTCGCCGCTTTGGTGCTGATCACGCTGGCCGGCGTCGTCCTCTACGCGGCGATAAGCGCCGTCGCGCGACTGGCGCTCGCCCGCTGGCACGAGAGCGAGCTCGCGCGCGAGGACTAGCGCGCGAACTTGCGGATGACCGCCAGCGCCTCGTCGATCGCCGCGTCGCCGCGCCCGGACTTCACCGCGTGCTGCACGCAGCCGTGCAGGTGATGCTCGAGCAGCTTGCGCGCGAGCGCGTCGAGCGCCGACTGCACGGCGCTGACCTGCGTCAGCACGTCGATGCAGTAGCGGTCGTCCGCGATCATCTTGCCGATGCCGCGCACCTGGCCCTCGATGCGGTTGACGCGCTTGGCCAGCGCCGCGCCGTCGCTGCGCGCGACCGCCGGATGCGCATGGGCCGGCGCCGCCTTACGCGACGACGTCATATCCGGCGTCTTCGACGGCCGTTCGCAGCGCCGGCGCGCCGGTGCGCGCCGGGTCGAACGTGACCTTCGCCGCGCCGGGTGTCAGCGTCACCGCGACGTCGGCCACGCCCGGGACCGCCTTCAGCACGCGCGTGACGCTCGCCACGCAGCCGCCGCACGTCATGCCCTTTACGTTCATCGTGATCGTTTCCATTGCCTTCTCCTCGTTGAAATGGGGTCAGACCCCATTACAGGCCTGTAATGGGGTCTGACCCTTTTTTGCCGGGGCGCCACCGCTTGAGCAGCAGCGCGTTGCCGACGACCGACACCGAGCTCGCGGCCATCGCCGCGCCCGCGATCACCGGGTTCAGCATGCCGATTGCCGCCAGCGGAATGCCGAGCACGTTGTACGCGAACGCGAAGAACAGGTTCTGCTTGATCTTTGCGAGCGTCGCGCGCGACAGCAGGATCGCGTCGACGACGGCCGTGAGGTCGCCGCGGATCAGCGTCACGTCGGCCGCCTCGACCGCGATGTCGGATCCGGCGCCGATCGCGAAGCTGACGTCGGCGGCGGCGAGCGCGGGTGCGTCGTTGACGCCGTCGCCGACCATGCCGGTCACGACACCCTTCGCCTTCAGCTCGCGCACCGCGTCCGCCTTGTCGGCCGGCAACATGCCCGACTCGAACTTGGCGATGCCGACCGCGGACGCGACCGCCTGCGCCGCGGCGCCGTTGTCGCCGGTCAGCATCACGACGTCGACGCCGATTTCGGCCAGCCGGCGCACGGCCGCGGCCGACGATGGCCGCACGGCATCCGCCAGCGCGATGACGCCGAGCGCGCGAGCGCCGCGCACGACGCCGACGATCGACTTGCCCTGCGCCTCCAGCGCCAGGATCTCGGGCGTCGGCGGATCGAAGCCTCGCGGCGCGACGAAGGCCAGCGCCCCAAGCGCGGTTTCCTCGGGATCGGCGCCGATTCGCGCGGCCACGCCTTTGCCCGGGACCGACGCGAAGCCTGCGATCGGCGACGGCGCGATTCCCTCGCGCTTCGCCGCCGCGAGGATCGCGAGCGCGAGCGGGTGCGTCGAGCCCTGCTCCAGGCTCGCGGCCGCCTGTAACACGTCGGCGCGGCTCGCGTCGCCGAACGCGACGACGTCGGTCACGGCGGGGCGGCCCTCGGTCAGCGTGCCGGTCTTGTCGACGATCAGCGTCTGCAGCCGGCCCGCCTGCTCGAGCGCCGCGGCATTGCGGATCAGGATGCCCGTTTGCGCGCCGCGCCCGGTGCCGACCATGATCGCCGTCGGCGTCGCGAGCCCGAGCGCGCATGGGCAGGCGATGACCAGCACGGCGACCGCGTGCACGAGCGCCTGCGTGCCGTCGCCGCCCAGCCACCACGTGACGGCAAACGTGATCGCCGCGATGACGACGACGACCGGCACGAACACGCCGGCCACGCGGTCGGCCATCCGCTGGATCGGCGCCTTCGACCCCTGCGCTTCGGCGACCAGCCGCACGATGCCGGCGAGCAGCGTGCCGCTGCCCACGCCCGTCGCCTCGCAGGCGAGGAGGCCGTCCTGGTTCACGGTGCCAGCGTACACGGTGGCGCCGGGCGCCTTGGGCGAAGCCCGGCTCTCGCCGGTCAGCATGCTTTCGTCGACCGCCGACGTGCCGTCGCGCACGACGCCGTCGACCGGCACGCTCTCGCCGGCGCGCACGACGAACCGGTCGCCGGCGACGACGTCGGCGAGCGGCACGTCGCGCGGCGTCCCGTCGCGGACCACGTGCGCGACCTTCGGTTGCAGCCGCAGCAGGCCTTCCAGCGCGGCCGACGTGCCGGCCTTCGCGCGCGCCTCCAGCAGCTTGCCGAGCAGCACCAGCGTGATCACGGCGGCGCCCGCTTCGAAGTAGACGTGCTGGTCGTGCAGGCCGGCCAGCGCGACGACGGCCGAGAACGCGTACGCCATCGTCGTGCCGAGCACCACCAGCACGTCCATGTTCGCGCCGCCGCCGCGCAGCGAATGCCACGCGCCGACGTAGAAGCGGCGGCCGATCCAGAATTGCACGGGCGTGGCCAGCGCGAGCTGCAGCCACCGCGGCAGAAAGTCCGCGTGCGCCGGCCCGACGAGGCTTCCCTGCATGAGCATCGGGACCATCTGGGCGAGCAACGGCGCGGTGAGGAGCGCGGCGACGATGAATTCGCGCTTCAGCGCGGCGAATTCGGCCGCCTTGCGCGCCTGGTCGCGCTTGCGATCGGCCTCGGGGTCGCGGCGGACCTCCGCGCCGTAGCCGGCGCGCGCCACCGCGGCAATCAGCTGTTCGGGGCCTGCGAGCGCGGGGTCGTAGCCGACCGTCGCGGTCTCGGTCGCGAAGTTGACGGCGGCCTTGGCTCCCGGCACGCGGTTCAGCACCTTCTCGATGCGCGTGGCGCAGGCCGCGCACGTCATGCCCGTCAGGCCGAGTTCGACGCGGTTCGACGCGGGCGCGGCGGCTTCCATTGCGTCAATGTAGGCGCTGCCGACGGCTTTTTCAACATACCCGGTCCGGGTATACTCGACGGCGACGCAACGACTTCCACCCCCCGGGACCCGACCCATGAGTCGAACGCAGCTGACCGCCCTCCTCGTCGCCGCGACGTTTCTCGCGAGCTGCAACAACGACCATGGCGGCAGCGGCGACGTGACGCTGGCTCCGCCGCCGCCGCCCACCGGCACGATCTACGCGTTCGGCGCGACGTCGTCGCCCGCGCAGGACGGCGCCGAGCCCAAGGGCTCGCTCACCGCGGTCACCCAGAATGGCAGCACCGTGCTGTTCGGCCGCACGGCGATCGGCGGCAGCAACGGATGCGGGACGATCTTCTCGGTGAACCCGGACGGGTCCGGTTACAGCGTGCAGTACCGCTTCGGCGGCGCCGACGGCTGCGATCCGCGCCACGACGCGATGACGCTCAATCCCAACGACAACCGGCTGTACGCGACCACGCAGGGCGTCAACCAGACGAACAACGCCACCTACGGCAACCAGGGCCAGATCTTCTCGTTCGCGCCGGGAACCGCGATTCCCACGCCGATTACCGCCGTTCACACGTTCACCGGCACGCCCGACGGCGCGCAGCAGCACAGCTCGTTCTCGATCGATCCGGTCAGCGGCCTCATGTACGGCATGTCGGCGGCCGGTGGCGCCAGCAACGACGGCCTGCTCTACGCGACGAGCACGGACGGATCCACGTTCATCCACCTGCACGACTTCACCAAGGCCGAAGGCCGCAATCCGCACGGCCGCATCGTGCTCGTCAACGGCGTGCTGTACGGCATCGCCCGCAGCGACGGCACGCTGCCGGACGGCAAGTCGGGCCAGGGCGCGGTGTTCTCGTTCACGCCGACGACGCCGCTGGCCAGCGGCCCGATCACCGTACTGCACACGTTCGCCGGCGGCGCGGCCGACGGCGCGTTGTCCGATCACGGCTACCTGACGCCGGTGTCCGTCGGCGGCAAGACGCTGCTGTTCGGCCTGACGCAATGCGGCGGCACCGGCACCGGCAAGGACGCGTGCGGCAAATCCGACGGCGGCGGCGACGGCGTGCTGTTCCAGATCGACCCGTCGGCCACGCCCGGCAGCGCCGCGGCGTTCAACGTCGTCTATTCGTTCCAGGGCACCGAGAAAGGCGACGGCGCGGGTCCGTACGGCTCGCTGATGTACGACGGCACTTATCTGTACGGCACCACGAGCGCCGGCGGCACGTTCGACAAGGGCACGGTGTTCCGCGTGGCGCCGGTCGCGATGAACGGCACCGCGACGCCGACGATCCTGTACCACTTCGGGACCCGCCCCAACGACGGCATCAAGCCCATCGACAACGTGATCAGGATCGGGAACACGCTGTTTGGCATGACGGTCTACGGCGGCGCGCCGGGGCCGAGCCCCGACGATCCGGGCGTCACCGGCAACGGGACGGTGTTCGCGATTCCGCTGCCGAACTGACGCTAATGCGTGACGTCAGAACGGAATGCGCCCGGTCAGCATGTCGCGGTACATGACCCAGTCGCCGGCGAAGCTGTAGAGCGGATAACGGAACGTGGCCGGCCGGTTGTGCTCGAAGAAGAAGTGGCCGATCCACGCGAAGCCGTAGCCGGCGACCAGCGCGGCCGAGATCCACCACGCGTTGCCGGTGACGGCGAGCGCGACCAGGCACCCCACGACCAGCGACGTGCCGACGAAGTGCAGCCGGCGGCACGTCCGGTTCGCGTGCTCGGACAGGTAGAACGGATAGAACTCCGCGAACGACGCGTACGCCTTCGCCATTGCGCAACCGTACGCGGTTACGTCTCCGGCTTCAACTGCGGGAACAGGATCACGTCGCGGATCGACGGCGAGTCGGTGAGCAGCATCACCAGCCGGTCGATGCCGATGCCCTCGCCGGCCGTCGGCGGCAATCCGTACTCCATCGCGCGCAGGTAGTCGGCGTCGTAGAACATCGCCTCCTCGTCGCCGGCCTCACGCGCGTCGACCTGCGCGCGAAAGCGCGCCGCCTGGTCCTCGGGGTCGTTCAGCTCCGAGAAGCCGTTGGCCATCTCGCGTCCGGTGATGAACAGCTCGAAGCGGTCGGTGACGGCCGGATTCGCGTCGTTGGCGCGAGCGAGCGGCGACACGTCGGTCGGATGCGCGACGATGAACGTCGGCTGCGCGAGCTTCGCCTCGGTGGTCGCCTCGAACAGCTTCAGCTGCAGCAGGCCCACGCCGTCCGTGTCGAACACCTCGGCGTCGAATGGCGCGAGGGCAACGCGCAGATACTCGGGCTTCGCGAGTTCGTGCAACGGGTACTCGGGATTGTAGCGGTGGATCGCCTCGGCCATCGTCAGCCGGTCGAACGGCCGCGACAGGTCGATCGGCGTGCCCTGGTACTCGATCGCCGTCCGGCCGAGCACCTTCTGCGCGACCTCGCGGATCAGCGTCTCCGTGAGGTCCATCAGGTAGTGGTAGTCGCGATAGGCCTCGTAGAACTCGAGCATCGTGAACTCGGGATTGTGCCGCGTCGAAATCCCTTCGTTGCGGAAATTGCGGTTGATCTCGAACACCTTCTCGAGGCCGCCGACGACGAGCTTCTTCAGGTACAGCTCCGGCGCGATGCGCAGGAACAGCTGCATGTCGAGCGCGTTGTGGTGCGTGGTGAACGGCCGCGCCGCCGCGCCGCCGGGGATCGGGTGCATCATCGGCGTCTCGACTTCGAGATAGCCGCGGGCCACGAAGAACTCGCGGATCGCCTGCACGATCTGCGACCGCTTGACGAACACGTCGCGCGACGCCGGGTTGGTGATGAGGTCGACGTAGCGCTGCCGGTAGCGCTGCTCCTGGTCGGTCATCCCGTGGAACTTCTCCGGCAGCGGCCGCAGCGCCTTCGCGAGCAGCCGGATTGCCGACACCTTGACCGACAGCTCGCCGGTCTTGGTGACGAACAGCGTGCCCTCGGCGCCGACGATGTCGCCCAAGTCCCAGTGCTTGAACGCGTCGAGCTGCGCGGCGCCGACCGCGTCGAGCGTCACGTACACCTGGATGCGGCCGGACATGTCTTGCAGCGTGGCGAAGCACGCCTTGCCCATCACGCGCTTCAACACCATGCGCCCCGCGATCGCCACGCGGACCGCCTGCGGCTCGAGCGCCTCGTTGGCCGCGCCGTCGTACTTCGCGTGCAGCTCCGCAGCCAGCGCGTCGCGCCGGAAGTCGTTCGGATACGCCTGTCCCGCGGCCCGCAGGTCGGAGAGCTTCGCGCGGCGTTCGGCGATGATCCTGTTCTCGTCCTGCGGCGCGTCCGGTGCGTCGGGCGGGCCCTTCGTGTTCTCGTTCGGCATTGCTATACCCCTTGTTTCAGGCTCGCCGCGATGAAGTCGTCGAGGTCGCCGTCGAGTATCGCCTGCGTGTTGCCGACCTCGTAGTTGGTCCGCAGGTCCTTGATCCGCGACTGGTCGAGCACGTACGACCGGATCTGGTGGCCCCAGCCGATGTCGGTCTTGCTGTCCTCGAGCTTCTGCTGCTCCTCGCGCCGCTTGCGCAGCTCCAGCTCGTACAGCTTCGACTTCAGCATCGCCATCGCCTCGGCGCGGTTGCGGTGCTGCGAGCGGTCGTTCTGGCACTGCACGACGATGTTGGTCGGCAAGTGCGTGATGCGCACGGCGGAGTCGGTCTTGTTCACGTGCTGGCCGCCGGCGCCGGATGCGCGGTACGTGTCGATGCGCAGGTCGGCCGGGTTGATGTCGACGTCGATCGAGTCGTCGACCTCCGGGTAGACGAACACGCTGGCGAACGAAGTGTGCCGGCGTGCGTTGGAGTCGAACGGGCTCTTGCGCACCAGCCGGTGCACGCCGACTTCCGTGCGCAGGTAGCCGTACGCGTAGTCGCCCTCGACCTTGATCGACGCGCTCTTGATGCCGGCGACTTCGCCGTCGGACTCCTCGAGCACTTCGGTCCGGTAGCCCTTGCGCTCGCAGTAGCGCAGGTACATGCGCATCAGCATCGACGCCCAGTCCTGCGCCTCGGTGCCGCCGCTGCCCGCCTGGATGTCGATGAAGCAGTTGGCGGGGTCGAGCGGATTGCTGAACATCCGACGGAACTCGAGGTCCTCGACGGTCCTGCGCAGCCGCGCAACGTCCTCCTCGACCGCGCGCATCGTCGCGTCGTCGCCCTCGGAGCGCGCGAGCTCGAACAGCTCGCGGCTGTCGGCGAGGCCGCCGTCGAGGACGGTGATCGTGCCGACGACGCCGTCGAGCGCCTTCTTCTCCCTGCCCAGCGCCTGCGCCCGCTCGGGCGCGTCCCAGATCTTCGGGTCTTCGAGCTCGCGCGTGACGACGGCGAGCCGCTCCGCCTTCACTTCGAAGTCAAAGATACCTCCGCAGCTCGGCCGAGCGTTGCGCGAGGTCCGCGAGCGAGTTGGCGATGGCGTTTACCTGTTCCGCTTCCATGGTATTGTCCCCGAGCGAATTTCTCTTGCCAAAACAGGAAATTATACGCGACGCCCGCATCCGGCGCGACGACCGGTCGCAGCGCGCGGCGCGCGCGCTCATCTGTTCGGCAGGCGGCCGTCGCGGCGACGGTAGAATGCGCGTTTCAAGCGGGGTGCCCCGGCGCATCCCCGCCCCCCTTCCGGAGTCTCCATGCCCACCTTCTTCGTCAACAAGGAACGCGTCGACATCGCCAACAGCGTGCCCGGCGACACGCCGCTCCTGTGGATCCTGCGCGACAACCTGAACCTGACCGGCACCAAGTACGGCTGCGGCATGGCGCTGTGCGGCGCATGCACCGTGTACATCGACGGCACGCCGACGCGCTCGTGCACGACGCCGCTGTCCGCGCTGAAGCCGGGCGTGGAGATCACGACCATCGAAGGCCTCGCCACCCGCGAGGCGAAAGCGGTGCAGGCGGCGTGGGAGAAGCTCGACGTCCCGCAATGCGGGTACTGCCAATCGGGCCAGGTGATGGCCGCGACCGCGCTGCTCGCGAAGAACAAGCGTCCTTCGGACGCCGATATCGACCAGGCGATGGCGGGCAACGCTTGCCGCTGCGCAACCTACGTACGCATTCGCGCGGCGATCAAGGAAGCCGCCCGGACGCTGGCGTAAGGAGACGAACGATGAATCCGATGCGCATGCGTCCCCCGGTCCCGGCGGAAGGCGTTTCCCGCCGCGTGTTCCTCAAGTCCACCGCCGCCGCAGGCACCGGCCTCACGCTCGGCCTTTGGCTCGGCCCCGCCGCCGCGCAGACGTCCGGACCGGGCAGGACGGTCGGCGCCGCGGCCGCCGGAACGTTCGCGCCCAACGCCTTCCTGCGCGTGGGCAACGACAACACGGTCACCGTCATCGTCAAGCACCTGGAGATGGGCCAGGGCGTGTACACGGGACTGCCGACGCTGATCGCGGAAGAACTGGACGCCGCGTGGTCGCAGGTGCGCGTCGAAGGCGCGCCGGCCGACGCGTCGCGGTACAACAACCTGTTCTGGGGCCCGGCGCAGGGCACCGGCGGCTCGACGGCGATGGCCAACTCGTTCGAGCAGTACCGGCAGGCCGGCGCCGCCGCGCGCGCGATGCTCGTCGCGGCCGCCGCCGAGCAGTGGAAGGTGCCCGCCGATTCCGTCCAGGTGAAAGCCGGCGTGGTCTCGCATGCCAGCGGCAAGCGCGCGTCGTTCGGCGAGCTCGCCGCGGCCGCCGGCAGGCAGCCGGTGCCGACGACCGTCAAGCTGAAGGACGCGAAGGACTTCGTGTTCATCGGCAAGCACGTGCCGCGCACCGATTCGAAGGCCAAGTCCAACGGCACCGCGCGGTTCACGCAGGACGTGAAGCTGCCGGACATGCTGACGGCGGTGGTCGCGCATCCGCCGCGGTTCGGCCAGAACGTCGCGACGTTCGACGCGGCGAGCGTGTCGGGCGTCCCGGGCGTGCGCTACGTCGTCGAGATCCCGACGGGCATCGCGATCATCGCGACCACGTTCTGGGCGGCCAAGAAGGGCCGCGACGCGCTCAAGGTCGAGTGGGACGAAACTTCCGGCTTCAAGGGCTCGAGCGACGCAATGATGGCCGAGTACCGCAAGCTCGCCGAGGGCCCCGGCGCCAAGGCGCGCAGCGACGGCGACGCGGGCAAGGCGCTCGGCGACGCCGCGAAGAAGCTCGACGCCGTCTACGAATTTCCGTACCTCGCGCACGCGGCGATGGAGCCGATGAACTGCGTGGTCAAGCTGACGAAGGACGCGTGCGAGATCTGGAACGGCGAGCAGTTCCAGACCGGAGACCAGGCCGCGATCGCCAGGTACACGGGGCTCAAGCCCGAGCAGGTCAAGCTCAACATGCTGTACGCCGGCGGCAGCTTCGGGCGCCGCGCGAGTGCCGCGTCGGACTACGTCCTCGAGGCCGTGTCGATCGCCGACGCGCTGTCGCGCAGCGGCAAGCCCGGCATCCCGGTCAAGATGGTGTGGACGCGCGAGGACGACATGAAAGGCGGCTACTACCGGCCGATGTACGTGCACGCGCTGAAGGCCGGGCTGGACGCGGCCGGCAACGTCACGGGCTGGCATCACCGCATCGTCGGCCAGTCGATCCTCGTCGGCACGGCGTTCGAGTCGGTGATGGTCAAGGACGGCATCGACCTCACCAGCGTCGAAGGCGCGTCGACGCTGCCCTACGCGATCCCGCACCTCGCCGTCGAACTCCATTCGCCGAAGCAGGGCGTGCCGGTGCTGTGGTGGCGCTCGGTCGGCTCGACGCACACCGCGTACTCGACCGAGACGTTCATGGACGAGCTGGCGGTCGCGGCAGGCAAGGACCCGGTCGAATACCGGCGCGCGCTGCTCGCCAGGCATCCGCGGCACCTGGCGGCGCTGGAACTCGCGGCCGCCAAGGCCGACTGGGGCAAGCCGCTGGCCGCGGGCAAGGCCGGCGAGAAGCGCGGCCGCGGCGTTGCCGTGCACGAGTCGTTCGGCACGGTCGTCGCTCAGGTCGCCGAGGTCACCGTCGACAAGGACAACAAGTTCCGCGTCGACCGGGTCGTCTGCGCCGTCGAGTGCGGCATCGCGGTGAATCCGGACAACGTGCGCGCGCAGATGGAAGGCGGCATCGGCTTCGGGCTGTCGGCCGCGCTGTACGGAAAGATCACGCTGAAAAACGGCGTGGTCGAGCAGTCCAACTTCCACGACTACCCGGTACTGCGGATCAGCGAGATGCCGGCGGTCGAGGTCCACATCGTGCCGTCGACCGAAAAGCCGACCGGCGTGGGCGAGCCCGGCGTGCCGGCGATCGCGCCGGCGGTCGCCAACGCGCTGGCCGCGGCGACGGGGAAGCGCTTGCGCTCGCTGCCGCTGTCGCTCGCGTAGCCGCCACCCGCTCAGTGCGGTCGCCGGCGATCGCTGCGCCGGTGACCGCGCCGCGCTCCGCATGCACACGCCCCCCGGATTCGCGCCGCTATACGCGCTGCCCGCCGTGTTGCCCGGCGGCGCGCACGCGTTCGCGTTCCGCGGCGACCGCGTGCTCGCGCACGCGGGCCCGGACGACGCGTTCGCGTTTCCGACGCTCGACGCGTTGACCGCCGCGGGCGTCGCCGGCATCCCGCATTTCCTCGGCACGCTGGACGGCACCGCCTGCATCGCGCTCAACCTGCCCGACGCGGCACCGGAACCGGCCGGCATGCGCTACGTCGGCCTGCGGACGCTGTTCTTCAAGGTGCCCGAGCCGCTGCTCGCGCTCGCCGCGCGCGGCTTCCAGGTCGTCGACTGGGACCGCTGCCACCGCTACTGCGGCCGCTGCGGCGCGCCGACGCGCGATCGCGCGAACGAGCGCGCGAAGGAGTGCCCGCAGTGCGGACTCGTCGCGTATCCGCGCGTGTCGCCGGCGATGATGGCGCTCGTCACCCGCGGCCGCGAGATCCTGCTCGCGCGCGCGCACCGCTTCGCGCCGGGCATGTACAGCGCGCTCGCCGGCTTCGTCGAGCCCGGCGAGACCATCGAGGACTGCGTGCGCCGCGAGGTGCGCGAGGAGGTCGGCGTCGAGGTCGGCGAGCTGACGTACTTCGCGAGCCAGTCGTGGGCGTTCCCGCATTCGCTGATGATCGCGTACACGGCCGAGTACGCGGGCGGCGACATCCGGCTGGACGACGAGGAGATCGCCGAGGCCCACTGGTTCGCCGCCGACGCGCTGCCGCCGCTGCCGCCGTCGCTGTCGATCGCGCGCCGGCTGATCGAAGCGACCGCGGCCCGGCTGCGCGGCGCATGAGCGCGCAGGGCCGTCCCGAGCGCGAAGGGAGTCCAGCAAGCGAGCGCCCGCCGCGGACTGCTAGAATCGCCGTCTTCATGCGCACCGCGCCGCTCCTCTCCGCCATCCTGCTCGCCGCCTTCCTGGCGTCGCCGGCGCACGCGCAATCGGACCAGACGACCGACCCGCGGGAGTTCAACGATGCGGCGCGCAAGGCCTACGCGCAGACGCTGAAGGACGCGCGCACGCTGATCAACGAGAAGAAGTACGACGACGCGATCGCGCTGCTCGACAAGCTGTCCGCCGAACGGCCGCGCGAGCCGCAGGCGCGGTTCCTCAAGGGGCTCGCGCTCGCCGACGCCGGCAAGACCGACGCCGCGATCACCATGTTCCAGGCTGTGCTCGGCGACTACCCGGAATTGCCGGAACCGCACAACAACCTGGCGGTACTCTACGCGAGCAAGGGCGAATACGGGCTCGCGCGCGACGAGCTCGAGGCGGCGATCAGCGCGGCCCCCGACTACACGGTCGCGTACGAGAACCTGGGCGACATCTACGCGCGCCTCGCGGCCGTCAACTACGAGAAGGCGATCGCGCGCGACGCGCGGAACAAGTCCGCGCCGGCCAAGCTCAGGCTCGTGCGCGAAGTGCTTGCGCCGGCGCCTGCGACGCCGCCTGCGGCCGCGGCTTCCGTCCCTCCTCCGGCCGCTTCTTCCGTCCCTGCTCCGGCCGCGGCTTCCGTGCCTGCTCCGGCCGCGGCTTCCGTCCCTGCTCCGGCCGCGGCGCCTGCCGCGCCGGCGCCACAATGATCCCGGTTTTTCCGCAGAAGGAGACTCAGCAATGATTCGCAACATAGTCATGGCCGCCGCGCTCGCGCTGGCGACGACCCCGGCGCTCGCCGCCAATCCGCAGGTCGAGCTGGACACCACCGCCGGCGTGATCAGGATCGAGCTGTACCCGGACGCGGCGCCGAAGACGGTCGCCAACTTCCTCGACTACGTGAAGAGCGGCCATTACGTGGGCACGCAGTTCCACCGCGTGATCGACGGCTTCATGATCCAGGGCGGCGGCTTCACGACCGACTTCAAGCAGAAGCCGACCAAGCCGCCGATCCCGATCGAATCGGAATCGTCGAGCAAGGCCGGCCTGTCGAACGTGGTGGGCACGCTCGCGATGGCGCGCACCGGCGATCCCAATTCCGCGACGAGCCAGTTCTTCATCAACGTCGCCGACAACAGCCGCCTCAACTTCAGCTCGCCGACGCCGCAGGGCTACGGCTACACGGTATTCGGCAAGGTCGTCGACGGCATGGACGTCGTGATGAAGATCGCCAAGGGCCCGAAGGGCGCGACGGGACCGGTGCCGCAGGGCATCAATCCGGGCGACGTGCCGGCCACGCAGGTCGTGATCAAGTCAGCGAAGGTGATCGGCGGCTGATCCTTCGAGCGGCCAAGACCGCCCCCAGAAATGGAGAAACCCATGGTCGTACTCAAAACCAGCCACGGCGACATCAAGCTCGCGCTCGACACCGAGAACGCGCCGGCCACCGTCGCCAATTTCCTGCAATACGTTCGCGAGGGGCACTACGACAACACGGTGTTCCATCGCGTGATCGACGGCTTCATGATCCAGGGCGGCGGCATGGAACCCGGCCTGAAGCAGAAGCCCACGCGCGCGCCGGTCGCGAACGAGGCCACCAACGGCCTCAAGAACAAGATGTACACGGTCGCGATGGCGCGCACGTCCGACCCGCATTCGGCGACCGCGCAGTTCTTCATCAACGTCGCCGACAACGAGTTCCTCGACTACAAGGCGCCGAGCGCCAACGGCTGGGGCTATTGCGTGTTCGCCAAGGTCGTGGAGGGGCAGGACGTCGTCGACCGCATCCGCGCCGTGCCCACCGGCAACAGCGGATTCCACCAGAACGTCCCAAAGGAGGACGTCGTGATCCACAAGGCGGTCGAGGCGCCCTGAGAAAAATGGGGTCGAACCCCATTACGGCCTGTAATGGGGTCTGACCCCTTTTCCCAGGGGTCGTGGCCGACGCACCGGCGGCGAAGCCGAAAATGGGACCCGACCCCACGCTGTTCCTGTCCGACCTCCACCTGTCGCCCGACCGGCCCGGCGCGGTCGCCGCGTTCCATGCGCTGGCCGCGGGCCCGGCGCGCGCGGCCGCGAGCGTCTACATCCTGGGCGACCTCTTCGACTGGTGGGTCGGCGACGACCAGATGCGCGATCCGTTCGTCGCGTCGATCGTCGCGTCGCTGCGCGACATCTCGGATTCCGGCGTGCCGCTGTTCGTCGGCCGCGGCAACCGCGACTTCCTGCTGGGCGAGCGCTTCGCGAACGCGACCGGCGCGAAATTGCTGGACGATTTCGTCGTCGTGAGCGCCGGCGGCACCCGCACGCTGCTGTGCCACGGCGACGAGCTTTGCACCGACGACGTCGAGTACCAGACCTACCGCACGCGGATGCGCGCGCCGGACACGCAGGCGCGGCTGCTGCGCCTGCCCTACCTCGTGCGCCGCGGGATCGCGTGGTGGCTGCGTCGCCGCAGCCGCAACGAGAAGGCACTGAAGCCCGATTCGATCATGGACGTCGCGCCCGACGCCGTCGCCGCGGCGTTCCGTGCGCACGACGTCCTGCGGATGATCCACGGCCACACGCACCGGCCGGCGCGCCACGAGCACGTCGTCGACGGCGCGATCCGCGAGCGCTTCGTGCTGGCCGATTGGCACGACCGCGGCCACTACCTCGCCGTCGACGCCGACGGCGTGCACGCGCGCGAGATCCGCGCCTAGTACCGTTTGGCGGGCCCTAGCCCCGCCAGCGCCTGTCGGAAGTCGCCGATCAGGTCGTCGCCGTCCTCGATGCCGGTCGAGATGCGGATCAGCGAATCCGCGATGCCCATCGCCGCGCGGCGCTCGGCGCCCATTTCGTAGAAGATCGTGTGCGCCACGGGAATCGCGAGCGTCCGGTTGTCGCCCAGGTTCGACGACAGCACGACGACCTTCAGCCGGTTGAGGAACTCGAACGGATCGATGCCGTCCGCCAGCTCGAACGACAGCAATCCGCCATAGCCGCGGAACAGCCGCGTGGCGAGCGCGTGCTGCGCATGCAACGCGAGGCCCGGGTAGTGGACGGCGCGAACCTGCGGCTGCGCGGCGAGCCATTGCGCGAGCGCCAGCGCGTTCGCGCAGATCCGCTCCATCCGCAGCGCCAGCGTTTCCGCGCCGATCGCGATGTGGTGCGCCTGCTCGGCGGCCAGCGTGCCGCCCCAGTCACGCAGGCCCTTCTTGCGCAGCTGCTGCAGCCCCCAGTTGCGCGGCGGCTGCGACTTGTACGCGTCGGCGATGTTCGGGAATTTCGTCCAGTCGAAGAGGCCGGTGTCGGTGATGCTGCCGGCGAGCGCGTTGCCGTGGCCGCCGATGTACTTGGTCAGCGCGTTGACGATCAGCGACGCGCCGACGTCCTTCGGACGGAACAGCCACGGCGACGTCATCGTGTTGTCGACGACGTACAGGATGCCGCGCGCGCGACACAACTGCCCGATGCGCGCCAGGTCGGCGACCTGCACGCGCGGATTGGCGATCGTCTCGACGAACACGAGGCGCGTGGCGGGCGTCAGCGCGGCCTCGACCTTCGCGGCGTCCGTGGCGTCGACGTACGACACCGCGTGTCCGTGCCCCTCCAGCGTGGCCAGCATGCTGGTCGTGTTGCCGAACACGAACTGGCTCGACACGACGTGGTCGCCGGCCTTGAGCAGCGCCAGCATGATCGCGCCGATCGCGGCCATGCCGGTCGCGAACGTGATGGTGCCCGTGCCGCCTTCCATCGCGGTGACCTTGGCCTCGAGCGCGGTCGACGTCGGGTTGCCCTGCCGGCCGTAGACGAACCCGGAGGCGCGGCCCTGGAAGACCGCGGCCAGCTCGCGCGCATCGCGGTAGCCGTACGCGACCGACAGGTGCAGCGGCTTGTGCAGCGCGCCGTGCTCGATCGCCGCGTCGCGGTCGGAGTGGAGGATTGCGGTCGTGAAGCCGCGGTTGATGTCGTCGCTCATGATCGTTCGTCCTGCGCCTGGAAAACAAAAAACCCGTCGAGCTTCCGCCGGACGGGTTTCGTGTGCTCCGCCACATATCCTGTGGCTGGAGCGGAACCTCGCTTTAGCGGAATTTATTAAGCGCCCGCAAGCTGAAGCCTCAAATCGGCGCAAATTGAAGTATATCGGCCGTCGGCGGATCCGTCAATCGCACCCGCTGGCCACACGCCGGCCCAGATAGGTAGACTAGCGCGGCCAGCGAGCGCGCGGGGAGGCGCGCCGGGACAGCGCCGCGGGCGGGCGCTGCAACCTTCGCACGAGAACACCCGATGCGCGCATCGCAGAAGATTCCCCGAAAGCCAATCGCGTCGAAGCCGGCGAAGGCGTCCCCGTGCGCGGAGGTCGCGGCGCTTGCCGCCTCCGGTCGCCACGTGCAGGCGATCGAGGCAGCGTCCGTCGCACTTGCCGCCGCGCGCGTCGCGCCGGCGGATCGCCTCGACCTGCTCGACCTGCGCGCCGAAAGCCACATCGCGGCGGGCGACCTCGGTTCGGCCGCCGCCGACGCGAAGGCGATGCTCGACGTCGCGCGCCGCGCGAAGAGGCCCGCGCTGCTCGCGCAGGCGCTCTGCCGGCAGGCCTACGTCGAGATTCGCTCGGGCGCGGCGCGCGATGCGGTTGCCACCGCCGAAGCGGCGTTGCAGGCGGCTCGCCGTTCGCGGCATGCGGGGGTGGAGGCGATTGCGCTGCTGCGCCTCGGCGAAGCGCAGTTCCGGACGCGCGAGAACGCGAGAGCGGCCAGGAGCTGTGCGCAGGCCGCCCGCATGTTCAAGGCATCGGGACAGACGGCCTGGGAAGGACGCGCATGGTGGGCCATCTCGGCCGCCCGCAGCGGCGAGGGCCGCGTCGAGGACGCCGATCGCGCGGCGAAGCGGGCGTTGGCGCTCGCGCAGCGCGCAGGCGACCGCCTCGGCATCGGCAACGCGCTCAACATGCTCACGTTCCACGAGCCCGACATCGCGAGGTGCATGCGCCTGCTGCGCCAGGCGCAGGCCGCGTTCGAGGCCGCCGGCTACGTCGAGCGTCAGGGCGTCATCACGCACAACCTCGGCAACCAGTACAGCAATCTCGGCCTCTATCGTCGCGCGCGGCGGCTGTTCGCGAAGGCCGAAGACGCGTACCGCCGCGCCGGATCGGTGGGCTTCGGACTCGCCACGACGTTGTGGATGCGCGGAAACACCGAACACGAACTCGGCAACGCCGCAGGCGCCCGGGCGAATTTCGTCGAAGCCGTCGACCGCTGGGAGGCCTCGCGCCCGGCGAATTACGCCGCCTATCGACCGCTGGTCTACGGCCAGCTCGCGCTATGGGAGGGCGATTCCCAGTCCGCGGTGACGCTCTACGAGCAGGGGACCCGGATCCTGCGCGATTCGGATCAGGTCTCGTTGCAGATCAATGCCCTCGTCGGGCTCTCCGAGTCGTGCCTGGCGGCCGGCCGGGCGGCGGCGGCGCTGGCGGCGTCCGAACGCGCGACGTCGATCCATCGTGCGCGCGGCCTGGCCGACATCCAGGGCATCGACGAGACGGAACTCTGGTGGCGGCACCGCGAGGCGCTGCGGGCCAACGGCAGGGCCGCGGCCGCGCAGCGCGCGCTGGCCCTCGCCTACCGGTTCCTGGTCGAGCCCATCCGCAAGCTCACCGACGAGGGCCTGCGGCGCAACTACCTCAACAAGGTCCCCGTGCACCGCAGGATCGTCGAGGCGACGCTGGCAGGCCGCCGCCGATCCGCGCGGCCGCCCGCGCACCTGGCGGTCCCGTCGAGCCTGCAGGAGCCTTTCGAGCGGCTCGTCGACAGCGGCCTTCGCATGAACGAGCTGCGCTCGCGCGACGAGTTGCAGGAGTTCCTGATCGACGAGGCCACCGAGATTTCCGGCGCGGAGCGCGTGCTGCTGATCCTCGACGCGCCCGCCGGGCACGAGCTCGCCGGCTCGCTGGTGCCGAAAGGCGAGGACGCGACGCGGCTGATGCGGGACGTCGCGCCGGCCCTTGCCGACGTCGCGCGCACGCGCATCGCCAGCCTCGCGCACGTCCCCGAAGGCGCGCCGGAGCTTGCGCAGCGTTCGCGCATCGTCGCGCCGCTGGTCGCGCGCAACGCGCTGATGGGCTACCTGTACGCGGATCTCGACGGCGCGTTCGGCCGCTTCCACGAAGCCGACCGCGATCTCCTCGCGATGCTGGCGAGCCAGGCCGCCGTCGCGCTCGACAACGCGCAGTGGGCGGAAGGCCTGGAGCAGAAGGTCGCGCAACGCACCGAAGAGCTGCGCTCGTCCAACGCGCTGCTCGAGCAACGCGCGAACGAGCTCGCGCTGATCAACAGCATCCAGCAAGGCATGGCCGCCGAGCTCGATTTCCAGGTCATCGTGGACCTGGTCGGCGACAAGCTGCGCGAACTCTTCGCGACCGGCGACCTTGCGATCCAGTGGCGCGACGAGCAGGCGAATCTCGTGCACGACATGTACGTCTTCGAGCACGGCCGGCGCTTGCCGCAGCACGCGTGGCCGTACAACCCCGAGCTTCCGATCAATCGGGCGCTGCAGGCGGGCAAGCCGGTCATCCTGGGCGACCGCGCGGCCATAGACGCCGTCGGTGGAGCGGTTGCGCCAGGTACCGACCCGTGCCTGTCGTGCGTCTTCGTGCCCGTGACGGTCGGCGAGCGGTTGGTAGGCGCCATTTCGATCGAGAACTTCGAACGCGAGCATGCTTTCGGCGAATCGGATGTCCGCCTGCTGTCCACGGTCGCGGCCAGCATGGGCGTCGCGCTCGAGAACGCCCGCCTGTTCGCCGAGACGCAGCGGCTGCTGAAGGAGACCGAGCAGCGTGCGGCCGAGCTCGCGATCATCAACAGCGTCCAGCAGGCGCTGGCCGCCGAACTGTCGATGCAGGGCATCTACGACGCCGTCGGCGACAAGGTCCGCGAGATCTTCGGCAATGCCGACGTGGGAATCCGCATCCTCGATCCGAAGACGCGCCTGATGCACTATCCGTACACGTACGAGTACGGCCGCCGGATCGACATCGCCACGTCGCCGCTGCGCGACCACGGCTTCGCCGCCCATGTGCTGCGCACGCGCGAGACGCTGCTCGTCAACGAGGACATGGACGCGGTGGCGGCGAAGCACGGGAGCCTGCCTTTTCCCGGCACCGCCGACGAGAAGTCGGCCATTTACGTTCCGCTGGTGGTCGGCGACCAGGCGCGCGGCCTCATCAGCCTGATAGACACGCAGCGCGAGCATGCGTTCACCGACTCCGACGTGCGACTGCTGCAGACGCTCGCGAACAGCATGAGCATCGCGCTCGAGAACGCGCGCCTGTTCGACGAGACGCAGCGGCTGCTGTCGGAGACCGAGCGCCGCGGACGCGAAGCGACGGCGCTGGCCGAAGTCGGCCGCGACCTGTCGGCGTCGCTCGACCTCGCCACCGTGATGGATCGCATCGCGCGCCACGCGAAGGACCTGCTGCAGGGCAACAGCAGCGCGATCTTCCTGCCGGAAACCGGCACGTCGAACTTCCGCGCGATCGTCGCGATCGGCGACACCGCCGACGCGATCAAGGCGACGGCCGTCGAAGGCGGCGCCGGCATCATCGGAAGCCTGATTGCGAGCGGCGAGCCCGAGCTCATCAACGACGCGCAGGCCGACCCGCGCGCGATCCAGATCCCCGGCACCGAGCAGCAGGTCGACGAGCGCCTGATGGTCGTGCCGCTGAGGGGGGACAGCGCCGTCGAAGGCGCGATGGCCGTCTGGCGCACCGGCGGCCAGCCGTTCGACGACCGCGACCTGGAGTTCCTGGTCGGCCTGTCGCGGCAGGCCATGGTCGCCTTGCACAACGCGCGGCTGTTCAACGAGACGAAGGAGGCGCTGGAGCGGCAGACCGCAATGGCCGAGGTGCTCCAGGTCATCAGCGGATCGATGGCCGATCCGAAGCCGGTCTTCGACAAGATCCTCGACAGCTGCGCACGGCTGTTCGGCGCAGGCGACCCGGCGGTGTTCCTGGTCGACGGGGAGATGCTGCACATCGGCGCCTACCGCGGCAAGTTCGCCAAGGACGTCGAAACGACGTTTCCTCGCCCGCTGGCCGGCACGGTCAGCGACATGGCGATCCGCCAGGGGTCGATCCTCTATCGACCCAGCGTGCTGGCTTCGGGCGACATGCCGGACTACATCGTGGAGGTCGCGCGCAAGCGCGGCGATTTCTCCGTCGTCAACGCCCCGATGACGTGGAACGGGCGCGGGATCGGCACGATCGACATCATCTGCACGCCGCCGCGGCTCTTCTCGGAGTCCGAGAAGAACCTGGTGAAGACCTTCGCCGACCAGGCCGTGATCGCCATCGAGAACGCGCGGCTGTTCAACGAGACGAAGGAGGCGCTGGCCAAGGTCGAAGAGCGGACACGCGAGGTCTCCGAGTCCCTGCAATACCAGACCGCGATCAGCGACGTGCTTCGTTGCATCAGCGAGTCGCCGACGGACGTCACGCCCGTCTTCTCGGCGATCCTGGAGAGCGCGGCGCGGCTCTTCGGCAATCCGATCGGAGCGGCGTTCCGCTTCGACGGCCAGCTCGTGCACCTGATCGCCACGCAGAACTGGTCGCCCGAGGCCGTCGCGAACGCACGCCGGCTTTATCCTGCACCGCCCAACCCTGCGCAGGTGAGCGGCCGGGTGATCCTTTCGGGCACCGTGCAGATCGAGGACGACGCCCTCAGCGACCCCGATTACGATCAGGCAACGGCGCTCGCCGGCGGGTGGCGCCGCGTGTTGGGCGCCCCGTTGCTGAAGGACGGGGTTGCCATCGGCGCCCTCGTGGTCGCCTGGCCGGATCCGGGGAAGACGCCGGAGCGCCAGATTGGCCTGCTGCAAACCTTTGCCGGGCAGGCGGTGATCGCCATCGAGAACGTGCGCCACATCAACGAGACGCGCGAGGCGCTCGAGCAGCAAACCGCCACTGCCGAAGTCCTGCAAGTCATCAGCAGTTCGGTTGCCGATGCCGCGCCGGTGTTCGACAAGATCCTCGAGTCCGGCCAGCACCTGTTCGCCACCGAGCAGCTCGGCATATTCCTCATCAAGGACGACGGCCAGGTGCACGCGGGCGCGTGGCGCGGGTCCGCGCTGGACGCGATCGCGAAGACGTTCCCCAAGCCGGTCGACCAGACGATGACGGGGCGGGTCGTCCGCGAGCGGCGCACGGTCCACCTTCCCGACACGGCGACGCTGCCCGACGCGCCGGCCGCGGTTCGCGGTGTCGTCGATCTCATTGGCAACATCTCGGTTGCGTGGGCGCCCATGATGTGGGAAGACCGCGGCGTGGGCTCGATCGCCGTCCTGCGGCAGCCGCCGAAGCCGTTCACCGACAAGGAGCTCGCGCTGCTGAAGACCTTCGGCGACCAGGCGGTCATCGCGATCCAGAACGCGCGGCTGTTCAACGAGACGAAGGAGGCCCTGGAGCAGCAAACGGCGACCGCCGAGGTGCTGGACGTCATCAGCCACTCGATGGCCGACGCGTCGCCGGTGTTCGAGAAGATCGTCGAGTGCTGCGACCGCCTGTTCCCGGCGCAGGCGTTCGCGCTGGGTATCGTCGACGAGCACGACCAGGTGGACGTGCCGGTGTTTCGCGTGACCCAAGCGGCGCGCCGTCGACTGGGCGAGGCCGGGGCAGCCGAGATCGAATCGCGGATTCGCGCCGCGTTCCCGCGACCGCTCGCCGGCACGCTGACCGAGCAGGCGATCCGCAGCAAGCGGCTGGTCGAGATCCGCGATCTTCGCGACCGGGGCGTCGCGTCGCAGCCGGCCGTGCAGGCTGCCCTGCAGATGAATCTCGGCACGTCGGTGGTCATCGCGCCGTTGATGTGGGAAGGCCGCGGCATCGGCTCGCTGACGATGTTCCGCGAGGAGATCGAGGGACTGCGCGAGCGCGAGAACGCGCTGCTCAAGACGTTCGCGGACCAGGCGGTGATCGCGATCCAGAACGCGCGGCTGTTCAACGAGACCAAGGCGGCCCTCGAGCGCCAGACGGCGACCGCCGAGATCCTGCGCGTCATCAGCGGCTCGGTCACCGACACGCAGCCGGTGTTCGATGCGATCGTCGCGAGTTGCCAGCGCCTGTTCGCGGGCAAGGCCGTCGCCCTCGTGTTTCCGAACGGGCAGGTGCTCGAATCGGTCGCGTATTCCGACGACAGCGGCGCGCAGCGCGGGCCGGGCATGCTGAAGCCGTGGCCGCTCGACAGGGGCAGCGGCGCGGGCACGTGCATTCTCGAGTCGCGGGTCGTCAACGTGGCGGACACCGCGGAAGGCGCGAAGGAGTTCTCGCGGATGCGTGGCCTCGCGATCGCGCTCGGGTACAAGTCCTGCCTGTTCGTGCCGCTGCTGCGCGACGGCCGCGCCATCGGCTGCATCACGATCCTCCGCGCGACCGCGGGGCGCTTCGACGAGCAGGAGGTCGCGCTCGCGCAGACGTTCGCCGACCAGGCGGTGATCGCGATCCAGAACGCGCGGCTGTTCAGGGAAACGAACGAGGCGTTGGAGCGGCAGACGGCAACCGCCGAGGTCCTGCGCGTGATCAGCGAGTCGCCGACCGACGTGCAGCCGGTGCTCGACGCGGTGGCGGAGCGCGCCGGCATCCTGTGCCGCGCGGACGGCAGCCGCGTCTGGCTGGTCGCCGAGGGGCAACTGAGGGCGATGACGAGCTACGGACCGGCGTACGCAGGGGGGGCGGGGATCGAGGTCCTGCCCTTGCGCAGGACCTCGGTCGGCGGCCGCGCGTTCCTGGATCGCCGGACCATCCACGTCGAAGACGTGGTTCCACTCATGGAGTCCGAGTACCCCGACATCCGCGAGATCCAGCGGCGCTACGGATTCCGCACGGTTCTGAACGTGCCGCTGGTGCGCGAGGACGAGGCCGTGGGCGTGATTTCGCTGTTCCGCGACCAGGTGCGCCCGTTCGCGCCGGCCGAGATCAGCCTGCTGCAGACGTTCGCCGACCAGGCGGTGATTGCAATCGAGAACGTGCGGCTGTTCAACGAGACCAAGGAAGCGCTGGCGCGACAGACGGCGACAAGCGGCGTGCTCCGGGTGCTGGGCCGCTCGATGACCGACTCGCAGCCGGTGTTCGACGCTATCGTGCAGAACTGCAGTACCTTGCTGAACGACAGCCGTGTCGTGTTGTGGTTGGTTGACGGAAAGCGCCTGCTCGCGCAAGCCACCAGCGCGGGCCGGGATGCGCTCCTGGCGCTGGGAACCATTCCATTGGATCGAAACAGTCCGATAGGTGCCTGCGTGCTCGATGCAGCGCAGTTGCACCTGCGCGACCTCGACTCCGTGGTCGAGCGTTATCCGCTGGTGCGCCAGAGGATCTTGAACATCGGATACCACTGCGGAATCTTCACGCCGTTGATTCACGAGGGCCGAGCCGTCGGCGGGCTGGCGGTGCTGCAGCGCTCGACAAACGCGTTCGATGACAAGGACGAGTCTCTATTGCGCACATTCGCCGACCAGGCTGTGATCGCGATCCAGAACGCGCGCATGTTCAAGGAGACGCAGGAAGCGCGCGCCGCCGCCGAGGCCGCGAACGAGGCGAAGAGCTCGTTCCTCGCGACGATGAGCCACGAGATCCGCACGCCGATGAACGCGGTGATCGGCATGAGCGGCCTGCTGCTCGACACCACGCTCGACGCCGAGCAGCGCGACTACGTCGGCACGATCCGCGAGTCCGGCGACGCGCTCTTGACGATCATCAACGACATCCTCGACTTCTCGAAGATCGAGGCCGGGCGCATGGACATCGAGGCGCAGCCGTTCGACCTGCGCGACTGCGTGGAATCGGCGCTCGACCTCGTGACCGCGCGCGCCGGCGAGAAGGACCTCGACACCGCGTACGTGTTCGAGGGCGACGTCCCGGCCGCCGTGCGCGGCGACGTCACGCGGCTGCGCCAGATCCTGCTCAACCTGCTGTCGAATGCGGTGAAATTCACCGAGCATGGCGAGGTCGTGTTGACGGTGACGGCAAGGTCGCTGCCGCAAGAGAACGTCGAGCTCACGTTCGCCGTCCGCGACACCGGCATCGGCTTGTCCGAAGAAGGCATGAGCCGCCTGTTCCAGTCGTTCTCGCAGGCGGACTCGTCGACGACGCGCAAGTACGGCGGCACCGGCCTCGGCCTCGCGATCAGCCGGCGCCTGGCCGAGCTGATGGGCGGCCGCATGTGGGCGGTCAGCGACGGCCCCGGCACGGGCGCGACGTTCCTGTTCAACATCGTCGTGCCGACCGCGGACCTGCCGCAGGCGCGCCAGCGCGAGTTCGTCGGCGTGCAGCCGGGCCTCGCGGGCAAGCAGCTGCTGATCGTCGACGACAACGCGACCAACCGGCGCATTCTGGAACTGCAGGCCGCCAAGTGGGGCATGCAGGCGCGCGCGACCGGATCCCCGCGCGAGGCGTTGCAATGGCTCGATGCCCGCGGCACGTTCACCGTGGCTATCCTCGACATGCACATGCCGGAGATGGACGGCGTCGCGCTGGCGCGGGAAATCCGGCAGCGCCACGCGGCGCTGCCGCTCGTGCTGTTCAGCTCGCTCGGCCGGCACGAAACCGGCGCGGACGACGGGCTGTTCAACGCGTACCTGGCGAAGCCGGTCCGCCAGTCGCAGCTGCACGACACGCTGGTCGGGCTGCTGGCGAAGGACGCGGCCCCGGCCGTCGCGCCGGCGCCGGGACGGCCGAGCCTCGATCCGCAGATGGCGACGCGGCATCCGCTGCGCATCCTCCTCGCCGAGGACAACGTGGTCAACCAGAAGCTCGCGCTGCGCATCCTGCAGCAGATGGGCTATCGTGCCGATCTCGCCAGCAACGGCATCGAAGCCGTCGAATCGGTCGCGCGGCAGGCGTACGACGTCGTGCTGATGGACGTGCAGATGCCCGAGATGGACGGGCTCGAAGCCGCGCGGACGATCTGCGCGCGCTGGCCGGCGGACGAGCGTCCTCGCATCGTCGCGATGACGGCCAATGCGATGCAGGGCGACCGCGACCTGTGCCTGGCCGCGGGCATGGACGACTACCTGACCAAGCCGATCCGCGTTGAGCGCCTCGTCGAGGCGCTCATGCTGGTCCGCGTACGGGAGCGCTGAAACGGAATGGACGAAACGGTGATCGACAAGGCGGCGTTCGCCGAGCTCGTGCAGACGGCCGGCGCCGAGTTCGTGCGCGAATTGATCGACACGTTCCTGATCGAGGCGCCGGCGATGCTGGCCGCCCTCGACCGCGCGCTGGCCGACCGCGACGCCGGCGATTTCCGCCGGGCCGCGCACTCGCTCAAGTCGAACGGCAACACGTTCGGCGCCCGGACGCTGGGCGCGCTCGCCCGCGACCTCGAGCTGTCGGGCCTCGAACCGGTCGTCGCCGCCGGCGGCGCGCCGATCGTCGCGCTGCGCGCCGAGTACGATCGCGTCGCGGCGTCGCTTGCGGAGCTGCGCGATGCCTGACGCCCCACCCGGCGGAGCGCGGCTGCTGGTCGCCGACGACAACAAGGTCAACCGGCTGCTGCTCACGCGCAACCTCGAGCTGCAGGGCCACACTGTCGCGTCGGCGGAGAACGGCGTCGTCGCGCTGGCGATGCTGCGCCGCGACCGCTACGACCTCCTGCTGCTCGACATGGAAATGCCGGAGATGGACGGCTTTGAGGTGCTGGCCGAGATGAAGGGGGACCTGCAGCTGCGCGACGTGCCGGTGATCGTGACGTCGTCGCTCGAAGGCATCGACCACATCGTCCGCTGCATCGAGCTCGGCGCCGAGGACTACCTGCCCAAGCCGGTCAATCCGGTGCTGCTGAAGGCCCGCATCGGCGCGAGCCTGGAGAAGAAGCGGCTGCGCGACCAGCAGAAGGACCTGCTGCGCCGTTTCGCGACGCCGGAAGTGGCCGCGGATCTCGAGCAGTCCGGATTCGCGCTCGGCGGCCGCCGCGTGCGCGCCACCGTGATGTTCGCCGACATCCGGGACTTCACGCCGCTCGCGGAATCGCAGCCGCCCGAGGAGACGATCGAGCTGCTCAACAACTACTACGCGCTGATGTTCGACGCGATCGGCGGCCACGGCGGCATCGTGACGCTGATGGTCGGCGACGGGCTGATGGCCGTGTTCGGCGCGCCGATGACGCTGCCCGACCACGAGCGTTGCGCGGTCGGCGCCGCGCGGGAGATGGTCGAGCTGGTCGAGCTGTACGACCGCGAGCGCGAAGCCGCGGGCAAGCCGCCGATCCGCATCGGTATCGGCATCGCGTCGGGCGAGATGATCGCCGGGTACGCCGGCACCAAGGCGCGGGCGACCTACACGTGCATCGGCGACATCGTCAACCTCGCGGCGCGCATCGAGCAGCACACGAAGGTCGCGCAGCGCGCAATCCTCATCGACGGCGCGACGCGCGACGCGCTCGGCGACCGTTTCGAAACGGAGCCGCTCGGCCCCGTTTCCTTCAAGGGCATCGCCACGGCCGTGCCCGTGTTCGCGGTCGGCGCGGCGCCGCCATAGCGCGCGGCGGCGGCAGGAAGCCGCGGTCACTGCAGCTGCAGGCTCGCGATCTCAGGTTCGTCGATCATGCGGGAGCGCCCGCGCCGCAGCAGCTCGCCAATCGCCTGCCCCGTCACCGGCCGGCTCAGCAGGTAGCCCTGCATCGTCGTGCACCCGCTTTCGACCAGGAAGTCGCACTGCGCCTGCGTCTCGACGCCTTCGGCGACGACGTCGAGGTTGAGGCTATTCGCGATCGAGATGATCGCCGCGACGATGGCCGCCGCCTCGTCGCTCTCCACCGCGTCGCGGATGAACGCGATGTCCAGCTTGAGCTTGCGCAGCGGCAGTCGCCGCAGATAGGACAATGACGAGTAGCCGGTGCCGAAGTCGTCGATGGCGATGGCCACGCCCATCTCGCGCAGCGCGTTGAGCGTGGCGAGCGCGGTGTCGAAATCGCCCATCAGCGCCGACTCGGTGATCTCGAACTCGATGCAGTCGAGCGGCACGCCGACCACTTCGGCGATCTCCTTCACGCGACCGGCCAGCGCGGTGTCGGCGAACTGCACGCTGGACAGGTTCACGCCGACGGCGATCGGCGGCAGCCCCTCCTGCACCCAGTCGTTGTGCTGGATCAGCGACGCGACGAACACCCACTCCCAGATCGCCATGATCAGCCCCGCCTCTTCGGCAACGGGGATGAACTCGCTCGGCGGCAGCAGGCCGAGCGTGGGATGGTTCCAGCGCACCAGCGCTTCGACGCCCACGACCGCGCCGGTCGTCACGTCGATCTGCGGCTGGTAGTGCAGCACGAACTGCTCCGCCTCGATCGCCCGCCGCAGGTCGTGCTCGAGGGACAGTCGCTGCGCGGTGGCCTCGCGCATCGACTCGCGATAGAACGCGTGGCGGTTGCGCCCTTCCGCCTTCGCGTTGTACATCGCCACGTCGGCATTCCTGAGCAGCGCGTCGAGCGTGTTGCCGTCCCGCGGGTACAGCACGATGCCGATCGACGCCGACACGAACACCTCGTGCGCGGAGAGCTTGATCGGCTGCGCGAGCGTGTCGAGGACGCGCCGCGCCGCGCGCGCCGCGTTCTCCTCGGTGGACACGCCGGCGAGCAGCACGACGAACTCGTCGCCGCCCTGGCGGCACACGTCGCGGTCGGGCGCGTTCCCGCGCGGCGGTCCGCCCCCCTCGTCGACGCGCAGCACGCGGGTCAGCCGCTGCGCGACGACGCGCAGCAGCTCGTCGCCGACGGCATGGCCGAGCGTGTCGTTGATCCGCTTGAACTGGTCGAGATCGAGGAACATCAGCGCGAACGACGTCGACGTGCGGGACGCGAAGTCGAGCGTCTCGACCAACCTTTCGTGAAAGCGAGACCGGTTGGGGAGCTCGGTCAGCACGTCGTAGTACGCGAGCTGGTGGACCTCGTGGATCGCCTCGGCGTGCTCGGTGGCGTCCTGGACCGTCCCGGCAACGCGGCTCGCGCTCCCGTCGGCGACGCGCCGCGCCTCGCCCATCATGCGCACCTGCAGGAACTCGCCGTCGCGGGTCCTGATCCGGGCGTCGAGGCCGGGGGCGGTCCGGCCGCGAGCGAGATTGACGAGCCAGCGGCGGAACGCGTGGCGGTCGTCGGCGTGGACGCACAGCAGCAGCGTCGCGGGCGTGGCCACGAATCGCTCGGCGTCGATTCCCAGCATGCGCAGGAGCTCGGCCGAGCAGACGACGCGATTGGTGGCGCGCTCCCATTCCCAGCTGCCGACGCGGGCGATGCGCTGGGCGCGGTTCAGGTGCCGCGCCAGGCGCCGCTTCTCGTGGCCCGCGAGCTGGGCCGCCGCGCTTTCCGCCTTGAGCTCCTCGACACGTTCGAGCGTCCGCGCGTGCAACCGCTCCAGGCGATCGGCGAGATCGAGCGGCGGGCCCGGAGCCGCCGACGCGCGCGTGCCCTCGTCGGGCGCGCCGGCCTCGAACTGCCGCATGGCCCGGGACAGACGGCGCAGGAGCCGCTCGTGCGACTGCGCCAGCCACCCGATCGCAGCGCTCGGCAGCAGGATGGCCAGCAGCGCGTAGGCCGGAGCCGACAGCCAGCCCACATAGAGGACCGCCACCAGCGCGACCTGGAGGGCCGCGACCAGGGCCACCGCCTGCAGCGCGAAGCCGCCCGCGGGCCGGGGCCCGGACGCGCGCGAGGCGTCGGTGATGACGGAATTGCCCGATGGCGTGGGTAGCGCGATCACGTTTTGCGTCTCTCGCCCGCAGCGGGCAATCCGTGGCGCCGGGCCCGCGCCCGCCTGGTGGCGACGCGCAAGCACAGGGCCACCGGACCGCTGCGGCACGGTGGGGCACGCAATGAACATGCCAATCCCGGGTCTCGTCCCCGGGGCGGCAGGCATTCGGGACCGGGGGAGGCACCTCGCGGCGGCGCGCCCGGGGCAGGGACCGCCGCTACCCGGGCTGCTTTTCCTCTTCCAGCAGGTCGGCCTCGGCCTGGCCGCGCGCCTCGTTACGCTCGATCGCGAGGTGCGACAGGTAGTCGTCGGTGATGTCGCCGGTGATGTACTTGCCGTCGAAGCACGAAGCCTCGAAGTTGACCAGCTTCGGGTTGGCGGCGCGCACGGCGTTCTTCAGCGCATCCAGGTCCTGGTAGATCAGCAGGTCGGCGCCGATCTCGACGGCGATCTCGGCCTCGGTGCGGCCGGTGGCGACCAGCTCGTCCTGGTTCGGCATGTCGATGCCGTACACGTTCGGATAGCGGACCGGCGGCGCCGCCGACGCGAAGTACACTTTCCTGGCGCCGGCATCGCGCGCCATCATCACGATCTCGCGCGACGTCGTGCCGCGGACGATCGAATCGTCGACCAGCAGCACGACCTTGTCCTTGAACTCGATGCCGACCGGATTCAACTTCTGGCGCACGCTCTTCTTGCGCATCGCCTGGCCCGGCATGATGAACGTGCGGCCGATGTAACGGTTCTTGACGAACCCTTCGCGGTACTTGAGCCCGAGCCGGTTGGCGAGCTCCAGCGCCGACGGCCGGCTGGAGTCCGGGATCGGGATCACGACGTCGATGTCCTGCGCTTCGGGCATCTTCCGGATCTTGTCCGCGAGCGCGCCGCCCATGTTGAGCCGCGCCTCGTAGACGGACGTGCCGTCGATCACCGAGTCCGGCCGCGCCAGGTAGACGAACTCGAAGATGCACGGGTTGAGCGACGGCCGCTCCGCGCACTGCCGCGCATGAAACGCGCCGGTGTTGTCGACGAAGATCGCCTCGCCCGGCGCGACGTCGCGCAGGACGTGGAAACCCAGCGGCTCGATCGCGACCGACTCGGACGCGACGATGTACTCGGTGCCGCCCATCTGCTCGTTCCTGCCGACGATGAGCGGGCGGATGCCGTACGGATCGCGGAACGCGAGCATGCCGTAGCCGGCGATCATCGCGACCACCGCGTACGCGCCGCGGCAGCGCTTGTGCACGCCGGCCACCGCCTTGAAGATCGCCTCCGGGTCGAGCCGGTGATGCTGTGCGGCGCGCTCGAGCTCGAGCGCCAGCACGTTCAGCAGCACTTCGCTGTCGGAGTTCGTGTTTACGTGGCGGAAGTCGAGCTGGAAGAGCTCGCGCTTCAGTTCGTCGCTGTTGGTGAGGTTGCCGTTGTGGCCGAGCGTCACGCCGAACGGCGAGTTCACGTAGAACGGCTGCGACTCGAGGTCGGAGAACGCCGAGCCCGCGGTCGGGTACCGGCAGTGCCCGATGCCGGCCGCGCCCATCAGGTCGCGCATGTTGCGCGTCCTGAACACGTTCTGCACGAGGCCCGGCCCCTTGTACATGTGGAAGATCGGGCCTTCGCTCGTGACGATGCCCGCTGCGTCCTGGCCGCGATGCTGCAGCAGCAGGAGTCCGTCGTACAGGAGCTGGTTGACGGGCGTGTGCGCTACAACGCCGACGATGCCGCACATGGGACGCTCATGCCTTTCGTTCCGCCGGGGCGGCACGCGGTAACGTGCGGCCTTCGCGGGAATAATCAAGCCGGTCCGCCCATGCCTTCGGCAGCCAGGGCGCCAGCGACAGCGCCGCCACCGTCAACGGCGGTGCAAGGGCCGAATTCTGCCACCAATTCTGCTGCGGCAGCGAAGTAAGTCCCGCAATCAACACGAATGCCATTATCAGCGCCGCGCCGCGCGCGATGCCGAACACCGCGCCCAGGAAGCGATCGACGAACGACAGCCCGGCCCTGCGGATCACGCTCGACAACGGCCACGCGATCAGCGCGCCGAGCACCAGCGCGCCGATCAGGATCGCGACGAACGCGATCAGGTAGCGAACCACCGGATGATCGCCGAATTCCGGCAGCATCGCACCGACGAGCGGCGTGAACGCGACGGCTGCGAAGAACCCCAGGACCCACGCGAGCAGCGCGATCAATTCGCGCGTGACGCCGCGCACGTAGGCGATCGCCATCGACAGCGCCAGCACGACGATGACCGCGGCGTCGAATGCGGTCATCGGCGCTCGCCTACGGCTGCTTCGCCGCGGCGACGATTCCGCTGTAGCCCTCGCCTTTCAGCTTGTCGCGCGACGCATTGGCCGCGTCGCGCGTCGGGAACGGGCCCACGCGCACGCGATAAAGCGTGCCCTTGCTCGTCGCCAGCGGCTCGGTGTAGGCGGGATAGCCCGCCTTCTTCAGCTTGTTCGACAGCGCATTCGCGCCGTAGTTGTCGGAGAACGCGGCGAGCTGCACCGAATAGCCGCCGGCGGGCGGCTCGCTCGAGGGCGCGGGTGTGGCCGGTGCCGCCGTGGCGACCTGCGTCTGGCCTTCCGCCTTCGGCGCTTCCGGCGGCGGCGGCTCGGCCTTGGCCGGTTCCGCCTTGGGTGCCTCCGCTTTGGGTGCTTCCGCCTTCGGCGCCTCGGTCGAAGGCGCCGGCGGCGCCTCCTGCTTCGGGGCTTCGGCCTTCGGCGCTTCCGCGCGCATCTCGCCCTTCGCGGTCGCCGCCTTCGCGGGCTCGGTCTTCGCCTTGTCGCTCAGGCGATTGACGAACTTCCCTTCGTCGACCGGCGGAATCTTGACCGAGACGTCCTCGCCGAGCGGCTTGGGATCGCTTTCGAGCAGCATCGGCACGAACACCGCGACCGCGAGCGCGAGCACGACGGCGCCCACCAGCCGCCGTCGCGCGCGGCGCTTCAGTTCTTCGACGTTGACGTCTTCGGTGGCGGCCATGGGCGTTGGACCGGCGACGCGGCGGATTCGACTACGGCGCTGCGGCGACGGTCTGGAACGATCCGAACACGACGATTCTATCAGCCTCGCCGGCCGCGTCGCGCGCCGCGGCGTAGGCGTGCGCGACATCCGCGTGCATCCGGATCGCGGCGGCCGGCACACCGGCGGCGACGAGCTCGTCGCGGATGCGCTCGGCGGGCGCGCCGCGCGGGCCGGGCAGCGCGGCGACGAACCAGCGGTCGACGCGCGGCTTCATCGCGGCGACCACGCCGCCGATGTCCTTGTCCGCGTACATCGCGAAGACGGCGAGGGTCTCCGGGAAAAAGCCCATCGTCGACAGCGTGTCGGCCAGCGCCCGCGCCGCGTGCGGGTTGTGCGCGACGTCGAGCACGACGGCCGGCCGGCCCGGCCGCACCTCGAACCGCCCCGCGAGCGTCACCGTGAGCAGCCCTTCGCGGATCGCGCCGGCGGCCACCGGCAGGCGCGAATGGACGAGGTCGAGCACGGTCAGCGCCGTCGCCGCGTTCGCGAGCTGGTAGGCGCCGCGCAGCGCGGGAAAGGGAAGCCCGAAGCGTTCGCCGCGCGGACCGCGGAAGCGCCATTGCGTCGCCTCGTTCGTGAAGTCGTAGTCGCGTCCGATCAGCAGCAGTCGCGCGCCGACCGCCTCGGCCGCCGCGACGACGCTCGCCGGCGGCACCCGCTCGGCGCACACGGCGGGCCGGCCGGCGCGGAAGATGCCGGCCTTCTCGCGACCGATCGACTCGCGCGTGGGTCCCAGCCAGTCGACGTGATCGATGTCGACGCTGGTCACGACCGCGACGTCGGGATCGACGATGTTCACCGCGTCCAGGCGGCCGCCCAGTCCCACCTCGAGGATCAGCGCGTCCGGCGCCTCGCGCGCGAACAGCCACAGCGCGGCCAGCGTGCCGAACTCGAAGTAGGTCAGCGCGATTGGCGCGCCGTCGCTGCCGCGCGTCGCGACGCGGGCATCCTCGACCGCATCGAACGCCGCGAGCAGCTCGGCGTCCGTCGCTTCGCGCCGCGCGATCCGCACGCGCTCGTGGTAGCGGGTGAGGTGCGGCGACGTGTAAAGCCCGACGCGATAGCCGGCGCTGCCCAGCATCGACTCCAGCATCGCGCAGGTCGAGCCCTTGCCGTTGGTGCCGCCGACGGTGACGACCGGGCACGCGATCGGCGCGTCGAGCCGCGCGCGCACGGCGCGCACGCGATCGAGGCCGAGCGCGATCGACTTCGGGTGCAGCGATTCGAGATAGGCGAGCCAGGCCGCGACGGTGGCCGGTCGCATGGGGTCAGCCGGTCGGCGCCGGCTGCCGCGCGAGCAGCGCCAGGAGCCGCGCGAGCTCGTCGCGCAGCTGCCGGCGATCGACGATCATGTCGAGCGCGCCCTTTTCGATCAGGAACTCGGCGCGCTGGAATCCCTCGGGCAGCTTCTCGCGAACCGTCTGCTCGATCACGCGCGGACCCGCGAACCCGATGAGCGCGCCCGGCTCGGCCAGCACGAGGTCCGCGACGAACGCGAACGATGCCGACACGCCGCCCATCGTCGGATCCGTCAGGATCGACACGAACGGCAGCCGCGCCTTGTTCAGTTCCTGCAGCACCGCCGTCGTCTTGGCCATCTGGAACAGCGAGAGGACGCCTTCCTGCATGCGCGCGCCGCCCGACGACGACACGCAGACGAACGGCACGCGGTTCTCGTAGGCGACGCGCACGCCGCGCGCGAAGCGCTCGCCGACCACCGAACCCATCGAGCCGCCCATGAACCCGAACTCGAACACGGCGAGCACCAGCGGGACGCTCTTCACGCTGCCCTGCATCACGACGAGCGCGTCGGTCTCGCCGGTCTCCTCCAGCGCCGCCGACAGCCGGTCCGGATATTTCTTCTGGTCCTTGAACTTCAGCGTGTCGACCGGGACGACTTCGGAGCCGATCTCGAACCGGCCTTCCGGATCGAGCAGCTGCTCGACGCGGTCGCGCGCGGCGACGCGCGAATGGTGTCCGCACTTGGGACAGACGTGCAGGTTGTTCTCGAGGTCGGTGCGGTAGAGGACCGCCTCGCAGGCCGGACACTTGACCCACAGGCCTTCGGGCACGGGCGTGCGCCGGTCGCCCGGCGTGCGCTTGATCCTCGGCGGAAGCAGCTTCTGCAGCCAGGTCATCGGCGATTCCCCCGCATCACGCCGGCGCGGCGAGCGCCGGCTTGCGCTCCATCGCGTCGAGCGCCTGCCGGATGGTACCAAGCCACGCGCCGGCGCGGGAAGCGGCCTCGGCCGGCGGGCCGTCTTCGATTTCCTGGATGATCCGGCTGCCGATGACGACCGCGTCGGCGTGCGCGGCGATCGCCCGCGCGCTCGCCGCGTCGCGGATGCCGAAGCCGACGCCGACCGGCAGGCTGACGTGCCGCCGGATTTCCTCGAGCTTGCGCACGACGTCGGACGTGTCCAGGTGCCCGGCGCCGGTCACGCCCTTCAGCGACACGTAGTAGACGTAGCCGCGCGCGAGGCGCGCGACCGCCTCGATGCGCGCCTCCGGCGTCGTCGGCGCGAGCAGGAAGATCGGCGCGATGTCGTGCGCGTTCATCAGCGCGGCGAACTCGGCGGCCTCCTCGGGCGGATAGTCGACGACCAGCACGCCGTCCAGGCCCGCGGCGCGCGCGCGTTCGGCAAACTGCGCGGTGCCCATCGACTCGATCGGATTCGCGTAGCCCATCAGCACGACCGGCGTCGTCGCGTTCGTGCGCCGGAAGCCGGCGACGACCGCCAGCACGTCGGACAGCGTCACGTGTTGCGCGAGCGCCCGTTCCGACGCGCGCTGGATCACCGGCCCGTCGGCCATCGGATCGGAGAACGGCACGCCGAGTTCGATCACGTCGGCCCCCGCGCGCACCAGCGCGTCCATGATCGGCACCGTCGCCGCGAGCGACGGATCGCCGGTGGTGACGTACGGGATCAGCGCGGTGCGCCCGGCGGCGCGCAGGCGCGCGAACGTGGCGTCGATGCGGTTCAAGTTCGGCAAGCGGGCGTGCCGGTCACGACTTGCGCGCCGCGTCGCGCTCGGCGACGGTCGCCATGTCCTTGTCGCCGCGGCCCGAGAGGTTGACCAGCAATATCCTGTCCCGGTCCAGCGTGGGCGCGAGCTTCGTCGCGTAGGCGAGCGCGTGCGCCGACTCGAGCGCCGGGATGATGCCCTCGATCCGGCAGCACTGGTGGAACGCCGCCAGCGCCTCGTCGTCGTCGATCACCACGTATTCGGCGCGGCCGGTGTCCTTCAGCCACGCGTGCTCGGGACCCACGCCCGGATAGTCGAGCCCGGCCGAGACCGAATGCGTCTCGACGATCTGGCCGTTCGCGTCCTGCAGCAGGTACGTGCGGTTGCCGTGCAGCACGCCCGGGCGGCCGCCGGTCAGCGACGCCGCGTGCCGGCCGCTGGCGATGCCGTCGCCGCCCGCCTCCACGCCGATCAGCCGCACGTTCGCGTGCGGAATGTACGGATAGAAGATGCCCATCGCGTTGCTGCCGCCGCCCACGCACGCGATGACCGCATCGGGCTGGCGCCCGGCGTACTCGGGCATCTGCGCGACGCATTCGTCGCCGATCACGCGCTGGAAGTCGCGCACCATCATCGGGTACGGATGCGGACCGGCCACGGTGCCGATGATGTAGAACGTGTTCTCGACGTTGGTGACCCAGTCGCGCATCGCCTCGTTCAGCGCGTCCTTCAGCGTCTTGCTGCCCGACTCGACCGGCACCACGCGGGCGCCGAGCAGGTTCATCCGGTAGACGTTCTGCGCCTGCCGCTTGACGTCCTCCGAGCCCATGTACACGACGCACTCCATGCCGAAGCGCGCGGCGATCGTCGCGGTCGCGACGCCGTGCTGGCCGGCGCCGGTCTCGGCGATCACGCGCGGCTTGCCCATCCGCTTCGCCAGCAGCGCCTGGCCGATCACGTTGTTGATCTTGTGCGCGCCGGTGTGATTGAGGTCCTCGCGCTTCAGCCAGATCTGCGCGCCGCCCAGTTCGCGCGACCACCGCTGCGCATGGTAGACCGGCGACGGTCGTCCCACGTAGTGCTTGAGCTCGTACGCGTATTCGGCGCGGAACTCGGGGTCGTCGCGGTAGCGCGCGTATTGCGCCTTCAGCTCGTCGAGCGCGCGAACCAGCGTCTCGGCGACGAACACGCCGCCGTACGGACCGAAATGCCCGCGCTCGTCGGGAAGGTTGTACGGCAGGTCAGCCATCCGCATTGCGAACTCCTTCGATGAACGCCGCGATGCGCGCCGCGTCCTTGATTCCACGGCGCGTCTTGCCGTCGGGTCCGATTTCCTCGACGCCGCTCGACACGTCGACCGCCCACGGCCGCACCGCGCGGATCGCGTCGCCGACGTTGCCCGCGGACAGGCCGCCGGACAGGATGACCGGCGCCGGAAGCTTCGCCTGCACCGACGGCGCCAATCGCGACCAGTCGAACGCGCGGCCCGTGCCGCCGGGCAGGTCGCCCGGCCAGAACGAGTCGAACAGCAGTCCCGCGGCGTCGTCGTAGATTGCCGCGTATTCTAGCAAATCGACCCCGTCCTTCATGTGGACCGCCTTGAGGTAGGGGCGCGCGAACGCACGGCACAGGTCCGGGGTTTCCGCGCCGTGGAATTGCAGCGTGTCGAGCGGCACCGCGGCCAGGATCGCGCGCACGTCGGACGGCTGCGGATCGACGAACAGCCCGACGCGGGTGACGAACGGGGGCAGCGCGTCGGCGATCTCGCGCGCGCGGCCCACTTCGACGAAGCGCGGCGTGCCGCTCCAGAACACGAGGCCGATCGCGTCGGCGCCCGCATCCGCCGCCGCCAAGCCGTCGGCGACGCGCGTGATGCCGCAGATCTTGACGCGCGTGCGCCGCAGATTCATCGCGGCACCGCCACGCGGCGCACCGTCGCGGGCAGTCCGAACCGCGCGTCGTAGTCGGCGCCGGCGAAGTACAGGCCGTCGGCGGCGAACGTCGGCGCGGCGCGCGTGCGGTCGCCCGCTTCGACGAGCTCGCCGATCCATGCCGGCGGCTTCCGTCCCGCGCCGACGTAGACGAGCGCGCCGACGATGTTGCGCACCATGTGGTGCAGGAACGCGTTGGCGGAGAAGTCGAACTGCACGAACGGATCGTCCTCGCGGATGGCGACGTGCGACAGCGTCTTGACCGGCGACTTCGCCTGGCACTCCGCCGCGCGGAACGCCGAGAAATCGTGCGTGCCGGCAAGGTGCGCGGCGCCGGCGCGCATCGCCGCAACGTCGAGCCGCTGATGGTACCAGCCGACGCGGCCGGCAAGGAGAGCGGGCCGTTCCGGCCGGCTCTGCAGCACGTACGTGTAGTGGCGCGCAGACGCGGCGAACCGCGCGTGGAAGTCGTCGGGGACCGGATGCGCCCACAGCACGCCGACCTGCGCAGGCAGGTGCGTGTTCACACCGCGCACCCACGCGGTCGCCGGGCGCACCGCCTCGGTGTCGAAATGCACGATCTGCGACGCCGCGTGGACGCCCGCGTCGGTGCGTCCCGCGGCCGCCACGCCGAGCGGATGCCCGGCGATCTCGCCGATCGCGGCCTCCAGCGCGTCCTGCACGCCGCAATGCGACGGCTGCGACTGGAAGCCGCAGAACGCGGTTCCCGCGTATTCGACGGCGAGCGCGATGCGCATGGTCACGAAAACGAAGAAGAAAAAGGGTCAGACCCCATTTCCGCCAACGACGCGGAAATGGGGTCTGACCCTTTTTCTTCCGATCAGCCCAGCTTGCTCAGCAGCGACTTGGCCTCGGCCTTCTGCTGGTCGTCGCCTTCGTGCAGCACTTCCTGCAGGATTTCGCGCGCGCCTTCGACGTCGCCCATCTCCTGATACGCCTTCGCGAGGTCGAGCTTGGTCGCCGCGTCGTGCCACTGGCCGTCGAGCACCGACGGCGTCGGGTCCTCGAACGTCGTGCGCTCGGGGTCGAACGACAGGTCGAGCTTGTCGAGTTCCAGCGCGGCGGCCGGCCGCGTGAGTTGCGACGGGGCGGCGCCCGCCGTCGCTGTTTCCAGCGCGGGTTCGCCGCGCGGCTTGCCCATCGGCGCCGGCTTGTCGTGGTCGTCGAGCTTGAAGTCGAGGTCGAATTTCGCGGCCTCGGTCACGTTCTCCTTCGCCGCCGCGACCTTCTCGCCGAGGCCGGACGCCGCCGTGCCCAGCGCCGACTTGCCCGCGGCGACCGCGCCGGCAATGGCGGCGCCGGCTGGCGGCAACGCCATCGTGCGGTCCGGATCGAAATCGGCGGCCGTCAGCTTGGCGGTCTTCTCGAGTTCGGACTCCGCGCCCGCCAGGATGTCCTGCGGCGTCTTGGCCGCAGCGCCCGACGTCGGCGAGATCGAGATTTCCTCGTCCATCTGGAAATCGAGGCTGCGGTCGCCGCCGATGTCGCCCGGCACCGCCGCATCGAGTTTCGCGGCCTCCGGCGTCGCCGCCGGCACCACCGGACGTCCCGCAGGCGCACCGCCTTCGGCAAACAGCGGATTGTTCGGATCGAGCTGGCGGCCGAGCCCGACCGCCTTCTGCCACACGTCGCCCTGGCCGTTCGTTACCGCGTACAGCTCGGAGGCGACGGTCTCGAACGCCGACGGCTTGTTGTGCTGCGCGTGGATCTCGAGGAGCTTCAGGTAGATCTCCTGCCGCTGCGGATCCTTCTTCAGCGCATCCTTCAGGATTTCCTCGGCCTGCGCGTCGCGGCCGTAGGCGAGATAGACCTCCGCTTCGGCGATCGGATCGACTTCGTCCGTGTCGATGTTGCCGAGGCCTTCGCGGCTGAAGTCGCTGGCGAGCGAGTTGTCGCCGGTGTTGACGACGCCGCCGCCGGTCGAGCCGAACACCGTGTTGGTCTTGATGTCGGTGCCCGAGATGATGCTGTCCTCGAACTTCGTCGTCTTGCGGCGGCGCGCGGCGAGCAGCGCGGCCAGGCCGCCCAGCAGCGCGAGCGCGCCGGCCCCGATCGCCCATCCCGGCGTGTTGGAGAACAGTTCCTCGAAGAAGCCCGGCGGTTCCTTGGGCGGCGCCTTGACGACGGCCTTCGGCGGCGGCGTGGTGGCTTTCGGCGGCTCGGCGACCGGAGGCGGAGGCGGAGGCTCGGCGGCCTTCGGCGGCTCGACAGCCTTGGGCGGTTCGGCGGCCTTGGGCGGCTCCACTTTCGGCGGCTCGACGGCTTTCGGCGGCTCCGCTTTCGGCGGCTCGGCGGCCTTGGGAGGCTCGGCCTTCGGAGGCTCGGCCGCCTTCGGCGCCGGCGTGATCGCCATCGGCGCCGGCGGCGGCGCGGTCGTCGCAGCGGGCGGCGCCTTGCCCTTGCCCGCGTCCGTCTGGAGCTGCGCCATCGTCTGGTTGCGCAACTCGACCGCGCGTTGCAGGTCCTTCAGCGTCTTCTCGAGATCGGCGATGCGGCTTTGCGCTTCGCGCAGCTGGGCGGCCTGCGCGGCGTTGGTCTCGGCGGCGCCTGCGCCCTTGGCCGTCCCCGCGTCCTTGGACACGCGCAGCTGGTCGCTGCCCGGACGCGCGGCAGGCGTGCGCTCGGTCACTGCGGTGCCGATGCGGCCGCCGGCGGCGCGGCTGCCGCCGTCTTCGACGGTCGGCGCGGCGCCGGCCACGCGATCGCGGTACGCGCGCCAGTCGGACGCCTGCACCTGCACGGTCTTCGTCGCTTCCGACGCGGAAGCCGCCGATGCTTCGACGGCGTTGGGAATCGTGATGATCGCGCCCGAGCGCAACCGATTCATGTTCGCGCCGTCGAACGCGTTCGCGTTGCTCTTGAACAGCGCGACGAGCATCTGGTCGAGCGTGACCGTTTCGGGCTTGTATTCCTTCGCGATCTTCGACAGCGTGTCGCCACGCTTGACTTCGTAGGTGTCGCCCCCGCTACGCGGAGCGCCCGTCGGCGCGGCGGCGGCCGGCGCGGCCGCCGTCGGCGCAGCGGCAGAACGCGCGGCCGGCGCGGCGCCCGCGCGCAGCGGCGCGACCGGCTCGACCGGTGCGGCGACCGACGCGCCAGGAGGATCGAGCAGGAACGTGTAGTCGCGCACGACGCGACCCGACGCCCAGTTCACTTCCACCAGCAGATCGAGGTAGGGCTCGGTGACGGGCGCCGTCGACGTGACCTTCAGGTACGCGGTGTCGCCCGGCCCGCGCTCGAGCGAGATGCGCGAGCGCGACAGCACGCCCTGGTACTGTAGGTTGTTCTGGCGGTACAGCGCCGCATCGGCCACCTTGGCGGACAGCGTGTCCAGTTCTTCCTTGGTCGTCGCCAGGAGTTCGATGCGCGCGACCAGCGGTTGCCCGACATAGGACTCGACGGAGAGCTTGCCGAGGCCGAGCGCGTGAGCGGACAACGGCAGCGCGAGGGCGCCGGCGACAAGGCCGTATTCGAGGATAGGTTTGACGCGCATACCGCCCCCTTCGCAAATTCTGTTTCGCTCAAGCTAACATAACATCATGGGTTTAGCGGTGCAAGCTAAACCTCGGTATTAGCTCGGGTTTTTGCGCTTGCCCCACCGCCAGGTGAAGCAACTTCATGCCGCCGTGCTATCCGGCGGCGCTAGCGCTAGCGTACTCGCCGCCGTCGCCTACAACATCTTGTGGGCGCAGCGAACGGGCGCGCTGTTGCGTTCGTGTCCACCGCACGCATCCGCCCCTCGAAGCGGGCGAACCGCCCACCGCGGCAAACGTGCGGAAAGCCCGCAAGCCGCGGCGTCGCGCAGCATCGGCCGTTCAAAAGCAAACGGCGCGCCAATGCCGCGCGCGCCGTCGCCGATCTGCCGCGGTGCCTAGCGCCCGAGCAGAATCCGCAGCATTCGCCGCAGCGGCTCGGCGGCGCCCCACAGCAGCTGGTCGCCGACCGTGAACGCGCTGACGTATTGCGGCCCCATCGCGAGCTTGCGCACGCGGCCGATCGGGATCGTCAGGCGCCCGGTCACCGCGGCCGGCGTCAATTCGCGGACGCTGTCGTCGCGGCGGTTCGGCACGAGCTTCACCCACTCATTGTGGCCGGCGATCAGCGTCTCGATCTCCGCCAGCGGCAGGTCGCGCCGAAGCTTGATCGTCAGCGCCTGGCTGTGGCAGCGCATCGCGCCGATGCGCACGCACAGCGAATCGACGGCGATCGCATTCGTTGCCTGTCGGCCGAGGATCTTGTTGGTCTCCGCGCCGCCCTTCCATTCCTCGAGGCTCATGCCGTTGCCCATGTCGCGGTCGATCCACGGGATCAGCGAGCCCGCGAGCGGAACGCCGAAGTGCTCGGTCGGAAAGCGCTCGTCGCGCAGGATTCCGGCGACCTCGCGGTCGATGTCGAGGATCGCCGAATGCGGGTCCTCGAGCAGGTTCTTCGCCGCCAGGTGCGCCTCGCCCATCTGCTGCAGCAGCTCGCGCATGTTCTGCGCGCCCGCACCCGATGCCGCCTGGTAGGTCATGCACGTCATCCACTCGATGAGGTCGCGCTCGAACAGCCCGGCCAGCGCCATCATCATCAGGCTGACCGTGCAGTTGCCGCCGATGTAGTTGCGGATGCCGCGGGCCAGCGCGTCGTCGATGACCTTGCGGTTCACCGGGTCGAGGATGATCACCGCGTCGTCCTGCATGCGCAGCGTCTTCGCCGCGTCGATGAAATAGCCGTTCCAGCCGGCGGCGCGCAGCTTCGGATACATCGCCGTCGTCCAGTCGCCTCCCTGGCACGTGATGATCGTGTCCGCCTTCGCCAGCGCGGCCACGTCGCCCGCGTCCTGCAGCGGACCCGTGTCGCGGCCGATCGACGGGCCCTTGCCGCCGGCCGCCGACGTCGAGAAGAACGTCGGCTCGACGTGGTCGAAATCACGTTCCTCGAGCATCCGCTGCATCAGCACGGAGCCCACCATTCCTCGCCAACCCACGATTGCCACTCTCATTTGCGTCACCTTGTTCCAATGTCCGGTTTCACCACGATGTTCACGATTGCACCCGAAATTCACGCCGGCGTGCGCTTTCGCGCGGTCTTCGTGGCTTTTCGCGTCACTTTCGGCCCTCTTTTCGTGCGTTGCGCGGTTGCGGCGTTCGCGGACGTCCGCAGCCGCGCCATCGTGTAGGCGTCCACGAGCACGCCGCCGCGCAGCGCGTACTGCCGCAGCGTTCCTTCCGTCTCGAAGCCGAACTTGCGGTACAGCGCGAACGCCGCCGCGTTGTCCGTGTAGACGGTCAGCTCGAGCCGCGTGTAGTCGAGCCAGTTGTCCGCGAGGTCGATGATGGCCGTGAGCAGCGCGGTGCCCACGCCGCGCCCGTGCCAGTCGTCGCGCACCGCCATGCCGATCCCCGCCGCATGCCGGCGGCGCGGCGACGCGCCGGCCGCGTGCAGCCCGGCGTTGCCGACGACCTCGCCGTCGACGACGGCAACAAGCAGGTAATCGGTCGGCTGGCCGTCCGCCAGCCGCTTGCGCCACATCTCGACGGACGGCAGCGGCAGCTGCAGCGTGCCCGCCTGCGCCTTCGGCGACGCGAAGATCGCGCGCATCGCGTCCGCGTCGGACGGCTCGGCACGGCGCACGGCGATCGTGGCTCGCCGGGACTTCATCGCTCGCTCCGCAACGCCGCGATGACCGCGTCGCCCATCGCGCGCGTGCCGATGGCCGGCTCGTCCGGCCGCGCGATGTCGCCGGTGCGGTGGCCGAGCTGCAGCACGCGGCGCACGGCGCCTTCGATCCGGTCGGCCACGTCGGCGCGCGCGAACGTGTAGCGGAACATCATCGCCAGCGAAAGGATCGTCGCCAGCGGATTCGCCTTGTCCTGGCCCGCGATGTCGGGGGCCGACCCGTGGATCGGCTCGTACAGCCCCTTGCCAGCGGCATCCAGCGACGCCGACGGCAGCATGCCGATCGAGCCGGCGAGCATCGACGCCTCGTCGGACAGGATGTCGCCGAACATGTTGCCGGTGACGATGACGTCGAACTGCTTCGGATTGCGCACGAGCTGCATCGCCGCGTTGTCGACGTACATGTGCGACAGCGCGACGTCCGGATACTGCGCGGCCAGCGCCGTCACCGTCTCGCGCCACAGGATGCTGGTGTCGAGCACGTTGGCCTTGTCCACCGAGGTCAGCCGCTTGCCGCGCTTGCGCGCCGCCTCGAAGCCGACGCGCGCGATGCGCTCGATCTCCGGCACGCTGTAGTGCATGGTGTCGAAGCCTTCCGCCTGGCCTTGCGCGTTCGTGCGGCGCCCGCGCGGCTGGCCGAAATAGATGTCGCCGGTCAGCTCGCGGACGATCAGGATGTCGAGTCCCGACACGATCTCCGCCTTCAGCGACGATGCCGCCGCGAGCTCCGGATACAGCATCGCCGGGCGCAGGTTGGCGAACAGGTCGAGCGCCTTGCGGATCCGCAAAAGGCCCTGCTCCGGCCGCATCGCGCGCGGCAGCGCGTCGTACTGCGGGCCTCCGACTGCACCCATCAGGATCGCGTCCGCGTCTCGCGCGAGCGCGAGCGTCGCGGCGGGCAGCGGGTCGCCCGCGGCGTCGTGGCCGGCGCCGCCCATCGGCGCGGTTTCGTAGCCGACGGGCAGGCCCTCCGCGCGCAGCACGTCGAGCACGCGCTGCGCCTGCCCGACGATCTCGGGACCGATGCCGTCACCCGGCAGAATTGCGATCTTCATCGTTGCGCTACCCTGAAAAAAGAAACGGCGCCGGTTCGTCCCTGGCGCCGCTCCTCGTGGAGAAGTCTCATAACCAGGGGTGGTCGGCGAGCCGTTTCGTTTCGAACGCGCGAATCGCCTCGGCGTGCTGCAGCGTGAGGCCGATGTCGTCGAAGCCGTTCAGCAGGCAGTGCTTGCGGAACGGCTCGACGTCGAACGCGAACGCCAGCGCGCCGTCGACCGTCGACACGACCTGCCGCTCGAGGTCGATCGTCAGCTTGAAGCCGGGGAACGCGAACGTGTCGGCGAACAGCCGGTCGACCTGCGACTCCGGCAGCACGATCGGCAGCAGGCCGTTCTTGTAGCAGTTGTTGTTGAAGATGTCCGCGTACGACGGCGCGATCAGCGCGCGGAAGCCGAAGTCGTGCAGCGCCCACGGCGCGTGCTCGCGCGAGCTGCCGCAGCCGAAGTTGCGCCGCGCGAGCAGGATCGACGCGCCTTGGTAGCGAGCGTCGTTCAGCACGAACTGCGGGTTGCGCGGACGCTTCGCGTTGTCCATCCCCGGCTCGCCGTGATCGAGGTAGCGCCACTCGTCGAAGAGGTTGGGACCGAAGCCGGACCGCTTGATCGACTTCAGGAACTGCTTGGGGATGATCGCGTCGGTGTCGACGTTCGCCCGGTCGAGCGGGGCGACGATGCCGGTGTGGACGCGGAACGGATGCATGGCCAGGCCCCGTCAGCTCAACCGTCGCACGTCGACGAAGTGGCCCGCGACCGCCGCGGCGGCCGCCATCGCGGGACTGACGAGGTGCGTGCGGCCGCCGGCGCCCTGGCGGCCTTCGAAGTTGCGGTTGGACGTCGACGCGCAGCGCTCGCCGGGCTCGAGCCGGTCGTCGTTCATCGCGAGGCACATCGAGCAGCCCGGCTCGCGCCACTCGAATCCGGCGTCGCGGAAGATGCGGTCGAGACCTTCGGCCTCGGCCTGCGCCTTCACGAGCCCGGACCCGGGCACCACCATCGCGAGCTTGACCGTGCCGGCGACGCGCCGGCCGCGCGCCACCGCCGCGGCCTGCCGCAGGTCCTCGATTCGCGAGTTGGTGCACGAGCCGATGAACACCTTGTCGACGCGGATGTGCGTCATCGGCGTGTTCGGCTGCAGGCCCATGTAGGCCAGCGCGCGCTCGATGCCGTCGCGCCGCGTCGCGTCGCGCTCGCGGTCGGGGTCCGGCACGCGATCCTCGATCGACACCACCATCTCAGGCGACGTGCCCCACGTGACCTGCGGCCGCACCTCGGCCGCGTTGAACGCGTGCGTCGTGTCGAATGCGGCGCCCTCGTCGCTGACCAGCGTGCGCCAGTGCGCGACCGCGCGGTCCCACATCTCGCCCGAAGGCGCGAACGGCCGTCCCTTCAGGTAGTCGAACGTGCGCGCGTCGGCGCCGACCATGCCGGCGCGCGCACCGGCCTCGATCGCCATGTTGCACAGGGTCATCCGGCCTTCCATCGTCAGCGCGCGCACGGCCTCGCCGCCGAATTCGATCGCGTGGCCGGTGCCGCCGGCCGTGCCGATGCGCCCGATGACGGTCAGCGCGAGATCCTTGGCGGTGACGCCCGCCGGCAGCCGGCCGTCGACGCGGACCAGCATCGACTTCGCCTTCTTCATGAGCAGGCACTGCGTGGCCAGCACGTGCTCGACCTCCGACGTGCCGATGCCGAACGCGAGCGCCGCGAACGCGCCGTGCGTGCTCGTGTGCGAATCGCCGCAGACGACCGTCATGCCCGGCAGCGTCGCGCCCTGCTCGGGCCCGATCACGTGCACGATGCCCTGCCGGCGGTCGAGGAACGGAAAGTACGCCTTCGCGCCGTGCTCGCGTATGTTGTCGTCCAGCGTCTGGATCTGCGTGCGCGAGATCGCGTCGGCGATGCCGTCGATGCCGCGGTGCCAGTCCTTGGTCGGCGTGTTGTGGTCGGCCGTGGCCACGATCGACTGCACGCGCCACGGCTTGCGCCCGGCCAGCTTCAGCCCTTCGAACGCCTGCGGACTCGTCACCTCGTGCACCAGGTGACGGTCGATGTAGAGCAGCGCGGTGCCGTCCCGCTCCTCGCGGATGACGTGGCTGTCCCACAGCTTGTCGTAGAGCGTTCGCGCCATCGTAGGTTCCGCCCGTGGAATTCGTCGCGGGCGGGATGAAGATTATTGCACAGCAGCAGCGACGCCGGCCGCCGCCGGTGCAACCTGCGCGGCAGGCGCCGCCGGCACCGCGGGGATCATCTCGAAACGCGCGTTCCAGGGCACCGGTCCGCCACGAACGCGGCCACGTCGGTCGCCACCGTCGGCGACGTCGGCTCGAAGCGGACGGCCGGCGACGACCGCAGCCACGTCAGCTGGCGCTTGGCGAGCTGGCGCGTCGCGGCGATGCCGCGCTCGCGCAGCGCCGGCGCGTCGATGCGGCCGTCCAGGAAATCCCACGCCTGCCGATAGCCGACGCAGCGCATCGCCGGCATCTGCGGCGCCAGCGCGTGGCGGGCGCGCAGCGCGCGCAACTCGTCGACCAGTCCGGCCTGAAGCATCGCGTCGAACCGGCGCGCGATCGCGGCGTGCAGGCGCGCGCGATCGTCCGGCACCAGCGCGATCGCGATCGCCGCGTCCGGCGCCGCGCGCTCGCGGCGCCCCTGCAGCGCCGACAGCGGCACGCCGGTGAGTGCATGCACTTCGAGCGCGCGCTGGATGCGTTGCGCGTCCGTCGGCGGCAGGCGCGCCGCGGTGGCCGGGTCGACGCGCGCGAGCTCCGCGTGCAGCGCCGGCCAGCCTTCGCGCGCCGCGCGCGCATCCAGGTCGGCGCGCATAGCAGCGTCCGCTTCGGGCAGCGCCGAAAGGCCCTCGGTCAGCGCCTTGAAATACAGCATCGTACCGCCGGCGACCACCGGCATGCGGCCGCGCGCGCGGATCGCCGCGATCGCCGCCCGTGCGTCGCGGACGAAGCGCGCCGCCGAGTACGCTTCGGTCGGTTCGACGAGGTCGATCAGGTGGTGCGGAACGCGCGCACGCTCTTCCGCCGGCGGCTTCGCGGTGCCGATGTCCATGCCCCGGTAGACCTGCGCCGAATCGACGGTGACGATCTCGCCGCCGAACCGCTCGGCGAGCGCGATCGCGAGCGCGCTCTTGCCCGTCGCCGTCGGGCCCATCAGCAGGACGGCGGGGATCACGCGGCTAGCGACCGCGCATGAACAGGCGGTCGAGGTCGGACAGCGAAAGCTGGTACCACGTCGGCCGGCCGTGGTTGCATTGGCCGCCCCGCTCGGTGGCCTCCATCTGCCGCAGCAGCGCGTTCATCTCGCTCACCGTCAGCATGCGATTCGCGCGCACGGAACCGTGGCACGCCATCGTCGACAGCAGTTCGTCGCGCCTGGACGCGAGCGCCTGCGTGCCGCCGAATTCGCGGATGTCGTGCAGCACCGCTCGCGCGAGCGCCGCCGGGTCGGCGCCGGTCAGCGGCGCCGGAACGCCGCGCACGGCGAGCGTGCCGGGGCCGATCGTCGACAACGCGAAGCCCAGCGTCGCGAGCGCGTCGGCGTTCTCTTCGGCCGTCGCGACTTCCAGCGGCTCGGCCGCGAACGTCGCCGGCACCAGCAGCGGCTGCACCGGCAGCCGGGCGTCCTCGACGGCCTTCAGCCGTTCGTAGACGATCCGCTCGTGCGCGGCGTGCATGTCGACCAGCACGAGTCCGGCGCGGTTCTGCGCGAGGACGTAGATGCCGTGCAGCTGCGCGAGCGCGAAGCCGAGCGGATGCGGATCGTCGCCGGGCAGCGCCGGCGCCGGGGCGTCGATGCGCGTCCCGAACAGCTTCGCATAGAACGCCGAGGGCTCGGCAGCGTCGATCGCAAGCGAAGGCTGCGGGCGGGGGCCGAAGGAGCCGCTGCCGTACGACGGGCCTGGCGGCAACTGCGCGGCGGCGAGGCCGAGCTTCTCCGCAGCCGACACGGCCGGCTGCTCGGCCGCCGTCGCCGCCAGCGCGCGCTCGACCGCGTGCCGCACGAACTGGTGGATCGCGCCCGCGTCGCGGAAGCGCACTTCGATCTTCTGCGGATGCACGTTGACGTCGACGCGGCGCGGATCGACGTCGAGCCACAGCGCGTACGCGGGCTGCCGGTCGTGATGCAGGACGTCGCGATACGCGTCACGCAGCGCGTGCGAAAGCACGCGATCGCGCACGAACCGGCCGTTGACGAACACGTACTGGCCGCCGCCCTGCGCCGCGTACGCGGGCCGGACGGCGAAACCGGCGATGCGCACGCCGCCGGCTTCGGCGTCCACGCGCGCCGCGTGCGCGACGAAGTCGTCGCCGAGCAGCTGCTCGACGCGTGCCTGCCGGCCGCCGGCGACCAGCCGATGGACGACGCGGCCGTTGTGCTGCAGCGTGAACGCGGTCTCCGGATGCGCGAGCGCGACGCGGCGGAACGCCTCGTCGCAGTGTCCCCACTCGGTGGCTTCGGTGCGCAGGAACTTGCGGCGCGCCGGCGTGTTGAAGAACAGCTCCTCGACGGTGACCGACGTTCCCTCGGAAAGCGCCGCGGGCGAGACGGGCGCCACCGTGCCGCCCTCGACCTCGATCCGCCACGCGTGCGGCCTGCCGACCGCACGCGACGCCAGCGCCAGTCGCGACACCGACGCGATCGACGCCAGCGCCTCGCCGCGAAAGCCCAGCGACTCGATCGCCTCGAGGTCCAGCACCGACTGGATCTTCGACGTCGCGTGCCGTGAAACCGCGAGCGCCAGGTCCTCCCGCTCGATGCCGCCGCCGTTGTCGGCGACGCGGATGCGCTTGACGCCGCCCGCGGCGAGATCGACCTCGACCTGCGTCGCCCCCGCGTCGAGCGCGTTCTCGAGCAGTTCCTTCAGCGCCGCCGCCGGGCGCTCGACGACCTCGCCGGCGGCAATCTGGTTGATCAGCAGGTCGGGCAGCGTGCGGATCGCCGCCATTACCGAAGCAGCCCTTTGGCCCAGCGGGCGTAGATGCCGTCCGCGACTTCGCCCAGCATGGCGAGGCGCGCGTCGAGGTCGCTCTGCAGGTCGGCCGCGCTCTGTTTGTGCGCGCTCGACCGCGCCGGCAGTTCGCTGCCGCCGCTCTTGCACCACGACTCGACGAGTTCGCGCGTCATCTCGATGTGGCACTGGAAGCCGACGTGCCGGTCGTCGATGACGAAGCCCTGGTTGACGGCGACGTCGTTGGTCAGGATGCGCGTGGCCATCGGCGGCAGGTCGAACTTGTCGTAGTGCCACTGGAACGCCGCGAAGCGCGGCAGTCCGCCGAACCACTCGCGCCGCGCGCCGCGATCGCACACGTCGACGTGCAGCCAGCCGATCTCCGGCTCGTCCATCCTAGTCACGCGCGCGCCGAGCGCCTTCGCCATCAGCTGTCCGCCCAGGCAGTGCCCGATCACCGGCGTGCCGTCGGAGATGGCGTCGCGCAGCAGGCTCGACAGCGGCGCGATCCACGGCAGCTTGTCGTTGACGCTCATGGGGCCGCCCATCATGCCGATGCCCGAGAACCCGGCCGGGCTCGCCGGCACCGGTGCGCCTTCGTCCAGCGCAATCAGCTGCCAGGCAATGCCCTGCTGCGTCAGCCAGACGCCGAAGCGACCCGGGGTCTCGGTCGGCGAAAAGCGGAAGATGGCGACGGGACGCATGGAACCGCAAATTCTAGCAGGCGCCCCCGCCCGACACGTCGCCAATGGCCTCCCGGGCCTGGCTTCTCGACCCGAAGTCGATGAGTGTCGGCCTCGCGCGTCGACTCGCGATTGCCCGCCGCCCTTCGGGCCTCGCCGCTCGCGCCGCTACATCTGCTTGAACAGGTGCGTGAACTGCCGCGAGATCGGCAGCTTCTCCTGCCGGTTCTTGAGCAGCACGAACTGCCGCTCGGCGTCTTCGCGCAACACGCCGCTGACGGCGTCGAGATTCACGATGGTCCCGCGGTGCACCTGCCAGAACCGTTCCGGATCGAGCTCGCTCAACAGTTCCTTGAGCGGCGTGCGGATGAGCGCCTCGCCGTTGGCGAGCACGACGCGCGTGTACTTGGTGTCCGACTGGAAGTACAGCACGTCGGCCACGGGAATGAGCTTGACCTGCTTGCCGACGGCGGCCTTCACCCACTTCATCCGGGTACCCTGGCCGCCGACGGTCGCGCGCAGCTGCGCGAGCAGCGACGACAGGTCGATCGGCGGGCTCGCGAGCCGGCGAGCGACGCGTTCGGCCATCACGCGCAGCCGGTCGGCGTCGACCGGCTTCAGCAGGTAGTCGGCGGCGCCGGCCTCGAACGCCTGCACCGCGTACTGGTCGTACGCGGTGATGAACACGACGTGGCATTGCGCGCCGATCTGCGCGGCGACGTCGAGGCCCGAGAGGCCCGGCATCCGGATGTCGAGGAACGCGATCTGCGGCGCGCACTCCTCCGCGAGCGCCAGCGCCTGCTCGCCGTTCTCGGCGACGGCGACGATCTGAAGCTCCGGCCACACCTCGGCCAGCTTTTCGATCAGCCGCTCGCGCATCAGCGGCTCGTCCTCGGCGATCAGCGCGGTCGGTCTGCTCATGACATGTCCGCCTCGTGCTCGACGCGGGCCGGCGCTACCGGCGCGCCGGACGCCGCCATCGGCAGCAGGATGCGCGCGCGGAACCCGCGCGGCTCGTTCTCCGTCAGCTCGAGCGACGCGCGCGCGCCGTACAGCAGCTGCAGCCGCTCGCGGATGTTGGCGAGCCCGATGCCGCTCGCCGTGGGGCCGTCCGCGAAGCCGGCGCCCGTGTCGGCCACGCAAAGCGCCAGCGCGCCGCCGTCGCGGTCCGCCGTCACGTCGACGCGGCCGCCCGAAGGCACGGGCTCGATGCCGTGCTTGATCGCGTTCTCGGTCAGCGTGATCAGCATGCCCGGCGGAATCGCGGTCGCCAGCACGTCGTCGGCGACGGCGACCGACCACTGCAGGCGGCGGCCGAGCCTCGTCGCCATGATGCCCAGGTACGCGCGGATCATCGTCGTCTCCTGGCGCACCGTCGTCATGTCGTCGCGCAGCGTCGGCGTCGCCGCGCGCAGGAACTCGATCAGCTCGCCGATCAGCCGCGCGGCATCCGGCGCGCCGCGCTCGGCCAGCTGCTGCGCGCTGCCCAGCGTGTTGAACAGGAAGTGGGGCTCGATCTGCAGCTGCAGCATCTTGAGCTTGGACTCGGCGAGCTGGCGCGACGTCTCGCTCTGCCGCGCCTCGGCCTCGAGGTGCGCGGTCAGCGCGCGGTACTCGCGGTTGCGCACGTGCGCGATCAGCGCGGTCACGAACGCGAACAGGAAGCCGAACACGAGCCCGGCGATGACGACGTGCCGCAGCTTCGCGCTGTCCTGGAAGAACGCGAACGGATCCACGCCCTGCACCAGCCCGGCGATGCTCGCGCCGACCAGCGCGCCGGCGAGCGCCAGCAGCGGCGCGGCGACGATGTAGCGGAAGATGCGGCCCTGGAACCGCCGGTAGCCGAACCACGCGGACAGGCCCGACCACAGCAGCGTCAGCACGACGAGGTTGAACAGGATCGCCGCCTCGGCGAACGACATGTTCCACGGCAGCTGCGAGGCGATCCACGCGACGAGCGTGGTGACGCCGACGATGCCCAGCAGCCACATCCAGCCGCCGTTCGCGTAGAACCAGCGGTCGAACGCGCGCACGTCCCGGCGCTCGATCTCGGACAGCGGCGACAGCACGCGCTGCGCGAACGCTTCGTAGCGTCTCTTGATGGCGGCGATCATCGGAGCCGATTGTAGGAGCAAAGCTCCCGCGGGTGCAGGTGCGCGACGGGCGGCGATCCGAGGGGGGCGAACCGCGCCGGGGTTCGACGAACGCCCGTCACCCGCCCTTCGGGCACCCTTTCCCGCTCGCGGGGCAGGGCAGCGTGGTGGCTACATCCCGCGCGCGACGCGGGCGTAGGCCGAGTGGTTGTGGATCGACTCGAAGTTCTCGGCCTCGACGCTGTACGCGTCGAACCGCGCGTCGGCGGCGAGCCGGCCCGCGACGCCGCGCACCAGGTCCTCGACGAAGCGCGGATTGTCGTACGCGCGCTCGGTCACGTACTTCTCGTCGGCGCGCTTCAGGATCCCGTACAGCTCGCTCGACGCCTCGTCCTCGGCGATCCGCAACAGCTCGGCCACGTGCACCGGGGCGCCCGTGCGCACGGTGATCGTCACCGTCGAGCGCTGGTTGTGCGCGCCGTAGTCGGCGATCTCCTTCGAGCACGGGCACAGCGAAGTCACCGGCACCGCGACTGCGATGGTCGTCGTCACGCGGCCGCCGCGAAGCTCGCCGGTCAGGCGAACCTCGTAATCGAGCAGGCTCGCGACCCCCGACACCGGCGCGGTCTTGCGCACGAAATACGGGAACGCGAGCTCGATGCGGCCGCCGTCCACGTCCAGCCGCTGCGCCATGTCGACGAGCAGGTCCGGCAGCCCTGCGACCGACAGCGGCGCCGCGCCCGGCGCCGCGCGCTCCTCGAGCAGCATGACCAGCCGCGACATGTGCGTGCCCTTGCGGTCCTCGGGCAACGCCACGTAGACGTTGGCGACCGCGATCGTCGGCTGCGCGACGCCGTCGCGGTCCGCGAACTGCAGCGGGTACTTCAGGCCGCGGATGCCGACCTGGTCGATCGCCACGTTGCGCTCGTCGATCCCCGACTGGACGTCGGGAATCGGCATCAGGCGGCCGGGTTGTTCGGGCTTGTTCATGAGGGTCGGCGGGAATTGTAGCGGAACGCGCGGCGCGGCCCCGTCAGGCCGCCGGCTTGGCCCACGATTCGGAGGGACGGGCGCCGAACCGCGCGACGACGGCCGCCGCGATTCCCTTGGCGTCCAGACCCGCCTGCGCCAGCAGAAGCGCCGGGTCGCCGTGGTCGATGAAATGGTCGGGGAGCCCGAGGTGCAGGATCGGCACGGTGATGCCGGCGGCGGCGAGCGCCTCCGCGACCGCACTGCCGGCGCCTCCGGCCACCACGCCTTCCTCGATGGTGACCAGCGCGTCGTGCTCGCGGGCGAGCCGCTCGACCAGGCCGACGTCGAGCGGCTTGACGAAGCGCATGTTCGCCACCGTCGCGTCGAGCTCCTCCGCGGCGGCCAGCGCCGGATGCAGCATCGGGCCGAACGCAAGCAGCGCGACGCGGTGCACGCGCTTCTTCGCGTCGCGGCGGATCTCGCCCTTGCCCACCGGCAGCGCGTGCATCGCAGCCTCGATCGGTACGCCGGGACCGCTGCCGCGCGGGTAGCGGACCGCGGCCGGCGACCCGAGCATCACGCCCGTGTACAGCATCTGCCGGCATTCGTTCTCGTCGGACGGCGTCATCACCGTCGTGTTCGGCAGGCAGCGCAGGTACGCGATGTCGAACGCGCCGATGTGCGTGGCGCCGTCGGCGCCGACCACGCCCGCGCGGTCGACGGCGAACAGCACCGGCAGGTTCTGCAGCACGACGTCGTGGATCACCTGGTCGTACGCGCGCTGCAGGAACGTCGAGTAGATGGCGACCACCGGCCGCAGGCCTTCGCACGCGAGCCCGGCGGCGAACGTCACCGCGTGCTGCTCGGCGATGCCGACGTCGAAATAGCGGTCGGGAAACTCCCGCGAGAAGCGGACGAGCCCCGAGCCTTCGCGCATCGCCGGCGTGATGCCGACCACGCGCGGATCGCGCGCCGCGACGTCGCACAGCCAGTCGCCGAACACCTGCGTGTACGACGGCCGCGCCGGCGGCTTCGCCACGATGCCGACCGCCGGGTCGAACTTCGTGACGCCGTGATAGAGGATCGGATCCTCCTCGGCCTTCGGATACCCGTAGCCCTTCTTCGTGATCACGTGCAGGAACTGCGGCCCGGGCAGCTCGCGGACGTTGGCCAGCGTGCGCGTCAGCGTCTCGAGATCGTGGCCGTCGATCGGGCCGATGTAGTTGAAGCCGAATTCCTCGAACAGCGTGCCGGGCAGCAGCATGCCCTTCATGTGCTCTTCCCAGCGCTTCGCGAGGTCGTGCACCGGCGGCAGCTTGGCCAGCACTTCCTTGCCGCCGCGGCGCACGGTGTTGTACACGCGGCCCGACAGGATCTTCGCCAGGTAGTTGTTGAACGCGCCGACCGGTTCGGAGATCGACATCTCGTTGTCGTTGAGGATCACCAGCACGTTCGCGCCCTGCGCGTTGTTGAGCGCTTCGAACGCCATGCCGGCGCTCATCGCGCCGTCGCCGATCACCGCGACGACGTGCCGCGACTCGCCCTTGATCGCGGCCGCGCGCGCCATGCCGAGCGCGGCGGAAATCGACGTCGACGAATGCGCGGTGCCGAACGTGTCGTACTCCGATTCGCCGCGGCGCGGGAAGCCCGACGGGCCGTCCCACTGCCGCAGCCGCGCCATCGCGTCGCGCCGCCCGGTCAGGATCTTGTGCGCGTACGTCTGGTGGCCGACGTCCCAGACGATCCGGTCTTCCGGCGTGTCGAACACGTAGTGCAGCGCGATCGTCAGCTCGACGGTGCCCAGGTTCGACGACAGGTGGCCGCCGGTCTGCGCGACCGAGTAGAGCAGGAACGCGCGAAGCTCGCGCGCGAGGTCGCGCAGCTGCGACCGGTCGAGCAGCCGCAGGTCGGCGGGGCTGTTGATCCTTTCGAGGAGCGGATAGGAACCCATGTCGCTCTCAGTGATCGCGGCGCGCGATCCAGTCGGCGATCTCGCGCAGCCGGCGGGACGCGCCGCCGAAGGGCGCGAGCGCCGCATGCGCGTCTTCCGCCAGCCGGGCGGCATGGCGCTTCGCTTCGGCGAGTCCCAGCAGCGTCACGTACGTCGGCTTGTTCTGCGCGGCGTCCTTGCCGGCGGTCTTGCCCAGCAGGGCCGCGGAACCTTCGACGTCGAGCACGTCGTCGACCACCTGGAACGCGAGGCCCGCCGCGGCGGCGAACGCGTCGAGCGCGCGCGCCTCGTCGTCGGCCAGCGGCCGGCCGCACGCGGCGCCTAAGCGAACCGCGGCGCGGATCAGCGCGCCGGTCTTCAACCGATGCATCGTCTCCAGCGCGGTCAGCGACATCGCGACGCCGACGTGCGCGAGGTCGATCGCCTGTCCGCCCGCCATGCCCGCGGCGCCCGCGGCGTGCGCCAGCATCGCGCAGGCCTGCGCGGGGTCGCGCATGGGCGTGGCGGCGAGCGCGCCGAACGCCTGCGCCTGCAGCGCGTCGCCGGCCAGCAGCGCGACTGCTTCGCCGAACGCGACGTGGCAGGTCGGCTTGCCGCGGCGAAGCACGTCGTTGTCCATGCACGGCAGGTCGTCGTGCGCGAGCGAGTACGCGTGGATCATCTCGACCGCGGCGGCCGCGCCGTCGACGGTCGCGGGATCGGCGCCCGCCAGTTCGCCGGCCGCGTACGCGAGCAGCGGGCGCACGCGCTTGCCGCCGCCCAGCGCCGCGTAGCGGATGGCCTCGGCGAGCCGCGCGGGAACCGTGGCGTCGAAGGCCAGCGCGCGGTCGAGCACGTCTTCGATCCGGCGCTGCCGCTCGCCCGCCCACACGGCGAATGCGACGTCAGGGTCCATCGTCGCCGCCGTCGGGCGAGAACGCCTTCAGCACGCCCTTCTCCAGGATTTCGATCTGCTGCTGCGCGTCCTTGAGCGCGGCCTGGCAATATGCGACCAGTTCCGCGCCGCGCTTGTACGCGGCAAGCGACTCGGCCAGCGGCAGCTGTTCGGCTTCCATCGACGCGACGATAGCCTCGAGTTCAGCCAGTGCCGTTTCGAAGTCTTTCGGAGGTGGGGGCTCTGCCATGCGTCGCCGGTCGGCCGCCATGCGCGAGGAAGCGCGCTAAGGTCTTGACCTTATGGCGGAAAGCCGCATATTATAGCAGCGTTTCAAGACGGCCTCTCACGATCCTTTCGTGCGGCCGACTTAGCAAAGCGGTCCGGGGCGGCATTTGCCGTTGCAAAAGCCGTAAGCGTCCCGGGTTGTTGGGTTGGGTTGGTTGCAAGCAACCATTAGCGACGAAAGGGTAGGCCGTGTCCGACCTCGCCACCGCCGGTCGTCTGCGTCAGTCGACGACGCAGTTCCCGGTTTCATGGTATTGCGATCCGCGCGTGCTCGAAGCCGAGCAGCGCCTTCTGCTGTCCGCCGGCCCCGGTTACGTCGGGCACGAGCTCATGGTGCCCGAACCGGGCGACTTCCAGGTGCTGGCCGCGCGCGGCGACGCGCAGATGCTCGTGCGCAACGCGCAGGGCGTCGAGCTCCTCTCCAACATCTGCCGGCACCGGCAGGCGATCATGTTCAACGGGCGCGGCAACGTGTCGAACATCGTCTGCCCGCTGCACCGCTGGACCTACGACCTCAAGGGCGAGCTGCTCGGCGCGCCGCATTTCGCCGACAAGCCGTGCGCGAACCTGGCGCGCGCGCCGATGCAGAACTGGAACGGGCTGCTGTTCGACGGCCCGCGCGACGTCGCGCGCGACCTGGCCGCGCTCGGCGTCAAGAATTTCGATTTCTCGGGCTACATGCTCGACCGCGTCGAGATGCATCGCGTGAACTACAACTGGAAGTCGTTCATCGAGGTCTATCTCGAGGACTACCACGTGGCGCCGTTCCATCCGGGGCTCGGCCAGTTCGTCACGTGCGACGACCTGAAGTGGGAGTTCGGCGACGCCTATTCGGTGCAGACCGTCGGCATCAACAACCGGCTGGCCAAGCCGGGAACGCGCACGTACGAGCGCTGGCACAAGGCGGTGCTCGATTTCTACCGCGGCGAAGTTCCGCAGCACGGCGCGATCTGGCTGACGTACTATCCGAACATCATGCTCGAATGGTATCCGCACGTGCTCGTCGTCAGCACCCTGCATCCGGAGGCGGTCGACCGTACGCTCAACGTCGTCGAGTTCTACTATCCGGAGGAGATCGCGCTGTTCGAACGCGAGTTCGTCGAGGCCGAGCAGGCCGCGTACATGGAGACGGCGAAGGAGGACGACGAAATCGCCGAGCGGATGGACGCCGGCCGTCGCGCGCTGTACGCGGCCGGACGCAACGAGACCGGGCCGTACCAGTCGCCGATGGAAGACGGCATGCAGCACTTCCACGAGTTCTACCGCGCACGGATGGAGTCGCACCTCGCGCACCTGTAGAGGCGACGGTCGCGCATCGATGTTCCGCACGCTCATCTCCACCGGCGAGCTCGCCGAAGTCCTGGGTTCCGGCGACCTCGTCGTCTGCGACGTCCGGCACGACTTGGCGAAGCCCGAGTGGGGGGAAGCGCAGTACCGCGCCGGCCACATCCCGGGCTCCGTGTTCGTCCATCTCGATCGCGACCTGTCGGCGCCGATGACCGGAACCAACGGCCGCCATCCGCTGCCGTCGCCGGAAGTCGTCGCGGCGCTGTTCGGCCGGCTCGGCATCGCGCAGGGCAGGCAGGTCGTCGCGTACGACCAGTCCCAGGGCGCCTATGCGTCGCGTATGTGGTGGATGCTCCGCTGGCTGGGCTTCGAGTCGGTCGCCGTGCTCGACGGCGGCTACAGGAAGTGGACGGCCGAGGGCCGCCCGGTCAGCGCCGACGTGCCGACGCCCGCGCCGGCGCCGTTCGCGATCCGCCGCGTGACGCCGACCGTCAACGCGTCGGGCATCATGGCGAGCCTCGCGCGGCGCGCGTTGCTGGTGATGGACGCGCGGGCGCCCGAGCGATTCCGCGGCGAGACCGAGCCGCTCGATCCGGTCGCCGGCCACATACCGGGCGCGGTCAACCGGCCCTACACGCAGAATCTCGCCGAGGACGGCACGTTCAAGCACGCGGCATTCCTGCGCGCGGAGTTCGGCGCGCTGCTGGACGGCGCGTCGGAGGAGCTGGTCGTCCACCAGTGCGGGTCCGGCGTGACCGCCTGCCACAACCTGCTGGCGATGGAGATCGCCGGCTATCCGGGAACGCGGCTGTATCCCGGGTCGTGGAGCGAGTGGTGTGCGGATCCGTCGCGGCCGGTCGCGATCGGTCCCTAGCCGTCGATCGCGAGCGGCCACTGCGCCAGCTCGGTGTACAGCGGTCCCTCGGGCCGCAGCTGCGAACCCACGAGGCACAGCCGGTCGACCGGCCAGCGGATCGGCGCGCAATGCGCGCGCGGATGCGGCATGACGCAACGCCGCGCCAGCGTCACGTGCGGACGGAACGCGCGCGAATCGAGCGTATAGCCGGCCGCCCCCAGCGCTGCGCGCAACTTCGCATGCAGCGCGATGAGGCTCGCCGGCACGGCGACCGGCGTCACCCACGCGACCCCCGACGCGCGCCACGCGCCCAGCTCGGTGAACTCGACGTCCGCTCCGACGTGCGGCATCGCGTCGCCGATCGCGCGCAGGCCGGGCAGCGCCAAAGGGTCGACGTCGCCCAGGAACGCCAGCGTCAGGTGGACGTGGTCGCCGGTGACCGACCGGCCGCGCGACCGGCGGGCGACGTCGCGGGCGAGGGCCACGAACTGCGCGCGGACCGATTCGCTCGGAACCAGCGCGAAGAACGTGCGGATGCCCGCCGCGCTGTCGATGACGCCGGGCGACGAAGTCGATGCCATTCTTTCCATACGACGTCCGACCGCGCCCGGACGCCGTGGTTCGCGCCGGACCGCCGAACGGTCGCGGACTGGACGCGCGTGCAAGAAAAAGACCGCGCATGCCCTTACGGGCAGCGCGGTCGTTTCCAGCCGGTGAAGCCGGGCGGTCGTCAGCCGTTGGCCACCGACAGCTCGGTCTTCGGCTTTTCGAAGAACTGCTCGTCCTCGGTCGAGTTCTTGAGCGCGGTCGTCGACGCGGCGCTGCCCTGGATCGTCGTCGTGATCGCGTCGAAGTAGCTGGTGCCGACCTCGCGCTGGTGCTTGATCGCCGTGAAGCCCTTGCTCATCGCGGCGAACTCGGCCTCCTGCAGCTCGACGAACGCCGTCATGTGCTCGTGCGCGTAGCCGTGCGCTAGGTTGAACATCGAGTAGTTGAGACTGTGGAAGCCCGCCAGCGTGATGAACTGGAACTTGTAGCCCATCGCGCCCAGCTCGCGCTGGAACTTCGCGACCGTCGCGTCGTCGAGGTTCTTCTTCCAGTTGAACGACGGCGAGCGGATTGTACGCGAGCATCTTGCCAGGGAACTTCGCGTGGATCGCGTCGGCGAACGCCTTGGCGAAGACGAGGTCGGGCTTGCCGGTCTCGCACCAGATCAGGTCCGCGTACGGCGCGTACGCGAGCCCGCGCGACACCGGCCTGGTCGAGGCCGTTGCGCGTCTTGTAGAAGCCCTCGATCGTGCGCTCGCCGGTCAGGTACGGCTTGTCGTTGTCGTCGATGTCCGACGTCACGAGGTCGGCCGCTTCGGCGTCGGTGCGCGCGAGGATGATCGTCGGCACGCCCATGCAGTCGGCGGCGAGCCGCGCGGCGACGAGCTTGTCGACGGCTTCGCGCGTCGGCACCAGTACCTTGCCGCCCATGTGGCCGCACTTCTTCACCGACGCCAGCTGGTCCTCGAAGTGGACGCCGGCGGCTTCCCTCGATCATCGCCTTCATCAGCTCGAACGCGTTCAGCACGCCGCCGAAGCCGGCCTCGGCGTCCGCGACGATCGGCGCGAAGAAGTCGAGGTCGCCGGTGCCTTCCATGTGCTGGATCTGGTCGGCGCGCGCGAACGTGTTGTTGATGCGCTTCACCACGTTCGGCACCGAGTTGACCGGGTACAGCGACTGGTCCGGGTACATCTCGCCGGCGATGTTCGCGTCGGCGGCGACCTGCCAGCCGGACAGGTAGATGGCCTTCAGGCCCGCCTTCACCTGCTGCATCGCCTGGTTGCCCGTCATCGCGCCCAGCGAGTTGACGAAGGGCTCCTCGTTGACGAGCTTCCACAGTTTCTCGGCGCCGCGGCGCGCGAGGGTGTGCTCGATGTGGATCGAGCCGCGCAGACGCACGACGTCCTCCGCCGTGTAGCCGCGCTTGATGCCCTTCCAGCGCGGATTCTCCGCCCAGTCCTTCTTGAGTCTTGCCGCTTCGAGGTCGTAGTTCATTGCCGTGCTCCCGATGAGTCGTCGCCGTATTGGCCGCCGCGAGGCGGCCCCTTGGTCGCGGTCGCGACGCGCGCGGTGCGCGCGGCACGTCCGCTTGCGGAGTCCCCGGCGAACTTAAGTCGCCAGGGCTTCGCGGCACGGACCGGCGAGGATCGCTCGGCGGTCGGGCGGGCGCGAGGAAAGGGGTGTACGGTCCTCGGGCCCTTGATGCCACCGACCACGCGATGCTGCGGACGGCGACTCGTGTTGACGTCACATTACCAAGCGATTGCGCGGCTGGCAAGGAAAAATGGCGCGCTGCAGTACGAAAATTTAAACGCTAAATCAGTATGTTAGAAAGCGTTTCCGACCAGTGGAAATGAAAGGCCCCTTTGCACCGGTTTGGGTGCTGCGAAGCATGTATATCTTATATAAGATAGAAGAGAAAACCGCGCAGGTCGTGAGCCTAACGTGTTGATTCCGTTCGATGCAGGGATGACCTCCCGGGCCGGAGCGACCGCAGCGCCCCTTTCCACGGTGCGGACGGCAATTCCGTTCCCGCGCGCGGCCGGCGACGGGCGCGCGTTGCGGCGACACCACAAGCCACGGCGCGGGCAGCCGCACCGCAGGCGACGCGCAACGGCGCCGACGTCGTATCGTGGCGCGCGCGATCCGATTATCCTTGGCGCAAGCGCGACGCCGGGTCGCGCCCCGCTTCGACGTTCCGATGAGGAGAGCAACCGTGCGCACAACGAATGTCGCCTTCGCCGCGCTCGTCGCGCTGGCCGCTGGCTCAGCGACCGCCCAATCCCCCGATCCCAATCTCGCGCGCAACATCGCCGCCGCCTGCGCGAACTGCCACGGCACGAATGGCGCGAGCCAGGGCGGCATGCCGTCGCTCGCCGGCCAGTCCAAGGCCGACCTGGTGCGCAAGATGCAGGACTTCAAGGCCGGACGCGCGCAAGGGACGATCATGCCGCAGCTGGCCAAGGGCTACACCGACGAGCAGATCGACGCCATGAGCGGCTGGTTCGCCGCGCAGAAGCCGTAACGGTTCAAGGAGACCCGATCATGAAAAGACTGCAACGGCGGGACTTCCTCAAGGCCATGGCGGCCGGCGTTTCGGCGGCGGCATTGGGCGGTTGCGCGACCACGGCGAGCAGGACCGGACCGCGCGTGGTGATCGTCGGCGCCGGCTACGGCGGCGCCACCGCGGCCAAGTACCTCGACATGTGGAGCAACGGCACGCTCGACATCACGCTCGTCGACGCGAATCCGTCGTTCGTCTCCTGTCCGATGTCCAACCTGGTGGTCGGCGGCAGCAAGCAGATCGCCGACCTGACCGTCGGCTACGACGGGCTCGTCAAGCGCGGCATCAAGGTCCGCGTCGACACCGCGCAGGCGGTCGACCCCGTCCGCGGCACCGTGCGCCTCGCGAGCGGGCAGGAGCTTGCCTACGACCGGCTGGTGCTGTCGCCGGGCGTGGATTTCCAGTACGGCGAGCTGCAGGGGATGGGCAGCGCCGCGGCGCAGGAGAAGGTGCTGCACGCGTGGAAGGCGGGACCGCAGACGGTCGCGCTGCGCCGGCAGCTGGAGGCGATGCCCGACGGCGGCGTGTTCGCCCTCTCGATTCCGAAGGCGCCCTATCGTTGTCCGCCGGGACCGTACGAGCGCGCGTGCCAGGTCGCGTGGTACTTCAAGCGCGCGAAGCCGCGCAGCAAGGTGCTGATCCTCGACGGCAACGAGGACGTCGTGTCGAAGAAGGGCCTGTTCATGAAGGCCTGGAACGAGGACTACAAGGGCATCGTCGAGTACCGGCCCAACTATGTGCTGACCGGCGTCGACGTCGCGACGCTGACCGCGAAGTTCGAGACGGCCGACGACGTGAAAGCCGACGTGCTGAACGTGATCCCGCCGCAGCGCGCAGGCGCGATCGCCGCGCAGGCCGGCGTGATCACCGCAAACAATCGCTGGTGCGAAGTCGACTTCCTGTCGTTCGAGTCGATCAAGGTGCCGAAGATCCACGTGCTGGGCGACGCGATCCAGATCGCGCCGCTGATGCCCAAGTCCGGGCACATGGCGAACCAGCACGCGAAGGTCGCGGCTGCGGCCATCCTCAACGCGTTCGCGGGACAGGCGCCCAATCCGGCGCCGGCGATCAACAACACCTGCTACAGCTTCATCACCGACAGGGACGTCGTGCACGTGTGCTCGGTGCACCAGTACGACAGGGAGAAAAAGACGTTCGCCACCGTGCCGGGCTCCGGCGGGTTGTCGCCGGCGCCGTCGGCGCTCGAAGGTGAATACGCATTCTCGTGGGCGAAGAACATCTGGGCCGACATGCTGACGTGAACGTGCGCAGGCAGGAAAGGAAAACGGCGCCGATCCGGCGCCGTTTTCGTTGAGCGACCCGCCGCTAGACGACCGGCTCGGCTTCCTTCGAGTCCTTCGGCGCTTCCTCGAACGACAGCTTCACCTTCTCGTCGTCGCCGATGTCGATCGCCACCTTGCCGCCCGCCGTGAGGTGGCCGAACAGCAGCTCGTCGGCGAGCGCCTTCCTAATCGTGTCCTGGATCAGCCGCGCCATCGGCCGCGCGCCCATCTGCGGGTCGAAGCCCTTCTTCGCCAGGTATTCCTTCAGCGCCGGCAGGAACGTCGCGTCGACCTTCTTCTCGTGCAGCTGCGCCTCGAGCTCGAGCAGGAACTTGTCGACGACGCGCAGGATGATGTCGTGGTCGAGCGAGCCGAACGAGATCGTCGCGTCCAGCCGGTTGCGGAACTCCGGCGTGAACATCCGCTTGATCTCGCCCATCTCGTCGCCGGCGTTCTTGGACTGCGTGAAGCCCATCGACGTCTTGGCGAGCTCGCCCGCCCCCGCGTTGGTGGTCATGATGATGATCACGTTGCGGAAGTCGGCCTTGCGCCCGTTGTTGGCCGGTCGGCGTGCCGTGGTCCATCACCTGCAGCAGGATGTTGAAGATGTCCAGTGCGCCTTCTCGATCTCGTCCCATCGAGCACGCTGTACGGGTGCTTGGTCACCGACTCGGTCAGCTGCCCGCGCGGTCGAAGCCGACGTAGCCGGGCGGCGCGCCGATCAGCCCGCGAACACCGCGTGCCCTTCCATGTACTCGGACATGTCGTAGCGGAGCTCGACGCCCAGGCAGTACGCCAACTGGCGCGCGACCTCGGTCTTGCCCACGCCAGTCGGAGCGCTGAACAGGAAGTTGCCGATCGGCTTGCGCGGATTGCCCAGGCCCGAACGCGCCGTGCGGATCGCCGACACCAGCGCGTCGATCGCCTTGTTCTGGCCGAACACGACGTTGTCCAGGTCGCGGTCGAGCGTCTTCAGCGCGTTGCGGTCGTCGGAACGACACGTTCTTGGCCGGGATGCGCGCGATCTTGGCGACGATCTCCTCGACCTCGGTCTTGCCGATCACCTTCTTCTGCCGCGACTTGGGCGGGATCTTCTGCGCGGCGCCGGCCTCGTCGATCACGTCGATCGCCTTGTCGAACGGTGCCGGTCGTTGATGAAGCGGGCGGCGAGCTCGGCCGCGCTGGTCAGCGCCGCCGGCACGTACTTGACGCCATGGTGCTGCTCGGCGCGTCTTCCAGGCCTTGAGTATCTCGATCGTCTCGGCGATCGACGGCGCTCGAGACGTCGACCTTCTGGAAGCGCCGCGACCAGCGCCGTGGTCCTTCTCGAAGATCTGCCAGGTATTCGTTGTACGTGGTCGCGCCGATGCCTTCAGCGCGCCGGTGGACAGCGCACGCAGGCTTCAACGAGTTCGACGCGTCGAGCGTGCCGCCCGACGCCGCGCCAGCGCCGGTGATCATCGTCGGATCTCGTCGATGAACAGGATCGACTTCGGACTCTCGGCCAGCTGCTCCAGCACGGCCTTCAACCGCTGCTCCAGAAGTCGCCGCGGTACTTGGTGCCGGCCAGCAGCGCGCCTGATGTCGAGCGAGTACACCTGGTACCGGCGCGCGCAGCTCGGGCACGTCGCCTTCGTTGATCCGGCGCGCGAGGCTCTGGCGATCGCCGTCTTGCCCACGCCCGCTTCGCCGACCAGCAGCGGATTGTTCTTGCGGCGGCGGCACAGCACCTGGATCACGCGCTCGAGCTCGTGCTCGCGGCCGATCAGCGGGTCGATCTTGCCGGCCTTGGCCAGCGCGTTCAGGTTGAGCGTGTACGCGTCGAGCGCGCCCTGCGACTCGTTGCCGCCCTCGTCGTCGCTCTTGCTCTGCTTGTCCGCTTCTGCTGCGGCGTCTTGGTGATGCCGTGCGCGATGTAGTTGACGATTGTCCAGCCGCGTCACGCTGGTTGAGGAAATAGACGGCGTGCGACTCCTTCTCGCCGAAGATCGCCACCAGCACGTTGGCGCCGGTGACTTCCTTCTTGCCCGACGACTGCACGCAGGATCGCGCGCTGGATGACGCGCTGGAATCCCTGCGTGGGCTGCGTGTCGGCGTCCGAGTGCGGCGCCAGGCGCGGCGTGTGCTCCTGGATGAAGTCGGCGAGAACGCCGCGCAATTCGTCCAGGTCGACGCCGCAGGCCTTCAGGACCTCGGCGGCCGACGGGTTGTCGAGCATCGCCAGCAGCAGGTGTTCGACCGTGATGAACTCGTGCTGCTTCTGCCGGGCCTCGACAAACGCCATGTGGAGGGAGACTTCCAGTTCCTGCGCAATCATCGACCTTCCTTCATCCTTTCGCGCCGCCGGGAGGGAACCCCGGCCTTGCGGCTATAACGCTTACGTCTCCTCCATCGTGCACTGAAGCGGGTGCTGGTGCTTTCGCGCGATGTTGATGACTTGTTCGACCTTTGCCGACGCCACCTCGCGCGTGTAGGTGCCGCAGACACCCATCCCCTCGCGGTGGACCTGCAGCATGACCTGCGTGGCCTTCTCGCGACTCATCGCGAATACAGTTTGCAGGACGACGACGACGAAGTCCATCGGTGTGTAGTCGTCGTTCAGCAACATGACTTTGTACAGCGGCGGCGGCTTGACCTTGGCTTTCTCGGCCTCCAGCAAGGCGCCGTGCTGCTCCTGGTTGCTCATGTCCAGCCACGATACTCCGGATGAAGGTGGGGTCAATGTTTGATGATTGCAACAGTTTTTTCAAGGGGAAGGCCCCCAACCCCGCCCGCACCTTGACGTTGCGGGATTTTTGCGCGTAGAAAGCGCTTGTTTGGCGATCCTTCGGCCCGCGCCTCCGACAGGCGGCGCGGCCCGATCCTGCTCCCCGGACGGCGGTCCCGATCGTCCCCGCTGCGCTCCCGCCAGACACCCCGTTCAAAACCTAAAGGAATACGCAGTATGGCAACTGGTACCGTCAAGTGGTTCAACGATGCAAAGGGCTTTGGCTTCATCACTCCGGACGGCGGCGGCGAAGACCTGTTCGCGCATTTCTCGGCGATCAACATGCAGGGTTTCAAGACGCTCAAGGAAGGCCAAAAGGTTTCGTTCGACGTCACGCAAGGCCCAAAGGGCAAGCAGGCGTCCAATATCCAGAGCGCTTGAGACCTCCTGTTGCCGGTGGCATCTTAACGATGCCGTCGATGAATTCGGCAAGGCCCGCCAAAAGCGGGCCTTTTTGTTGCCGGGCTCCCCGCGAGAAAAAGCAAAAGGCCCACCAGCAGGCGGGCCTTTGCCGGCACCATCCGACGGACGGTGCCTACATGCGGTCGACCATCGCCTTTCCGAAGCCCGAGCACGACACCTGCGTCGCGCCGTCCATCAGCCGCGCGAAGTCGTACGTCACCTGCTTGTCGTCGATCGACTTCTCGAGGCTCGACACGATGAGCGCCGCGGCCTCCTTCCAGCCCATGTGGACCAGCATCATCTCGGCCGACAGGATCTCCGAGCCGGGATTGACGTAGTCCTTGCCCGCGTACTTGGGCGCCGTGCCGTGCGTCGCCTCGAACATCGCGACCGAGTCGGACAGGTTGGCGCCGGGCGCGATGCCGATGCCGCCGACCTCGGCCGCCAGCGCGTCGCTGATGTAGTCGCCGTTGAGGTTGAGCGTCGCGATCACGCTGTACTCGGCCGGGCGCAGCAGGATCTGCTGCAGGAACGCGTCGGCGATCACGTCGCCCACGACGACGATCGGCTTGCCGGTCTTGGGGTTTTTGAACGACATCCACGGGCCGCCGTCCAGCGGCGTGGCGCCGAACTCGCGCTGCGCCAGCGCGTAGCCCCAGTCGCGGAACGCGCCTTCGGTGAACTTCATGATGTTGCCTTGTGCACCAGCGTCACCGACGACTTGTCGTTGTCGATCGCGTACTGGATCGCCTTGCGCACGAGCGCTCGGTGCCTTCGCTCGACACCGGCTTGATGCCGATGCCCGACGTGCGCGGGAAGCGGATCTTCTTGACGCCCATCTCCTTGACCAGGAACTCGATGACCTTCTTCGCTTGCGGGGAATCGGCCGCCCACTCGATGCCGGCGTAGATGTCCTCGGAGTTCTCGCGGAAGATCACCATGTCGACCTTCTCCGGCGCCTTGACCGGCGACGCGCAGCCGCTGAACCAGCGCACCGGGCGCAGGCAGACGTAGAGGTCGAGCTCCTGCCGCAGCGCGACGTTGAGCGAGCGGATGCCGCCGCCGACCGGCGTGGTCAGCGGTCCCTTGATCGAGACGACGTAGTCCCTCAGGATCGCCATCGTCTCCTCGGGCAGCCAGACGTCGGGCCCGTAGATCTTGGTCGACTTCTCGCCGGCGTAGATCTCCATCCAGTGGATCTTCCGCTTGCCGCCGTAGGCCTTGGCCACCGCCGCGTCCACCACCTTGATCATGACCGGCGTAATGTCGTACCCGGTGCCGTCGCCTTCGATGTAGGGAATGATCGGGTTGTCCGGGACGTTCAGGCTGTAATCGGGGTTGACGGTGATCTTGGCGCCGCCGGCGGGCACCTTGACGTGCTGATAGCTGGACATGGAAGCTCCTGGGAATTCGTGCTGGAAGACCTGCTACGGCGGTGCGCGGCCGCATGCTTCGGCCGCGTCGCGAAACCCTTTGATTATCCGCGAACTTGCCTGTTCCCGCCATGCCGCGCCGGCCGCGCCAGCCCCCTGCAGAACGCCCCACGTTGATCCTGCTCAACAAACCCTTCGGCGTGCTCTGCCAGTTCACCGATCGCGCCGGCCGGCCGACGCTCGCCGACTACGTCGCGGTGCGCGACGCCTACCCGGCGGGCCGGCTGGACGCCGACAGCGAAGGCCTGGTGGTGCTGACCGCCGACGGCGCGCTGCAGGCGCGGATCGCCGATCCGCGCCACAGGCTGCGCAAGACGTACTGGGTGCAGGTGGAAGGCGACCCGCGGCCGGAGCAACTGCGCTCGCTCGCGCGCGGCGTCACGCTGGCCGACGGACCGACGCTTCCCGCGCGGGTCGAGCGGATGCCGGAACCGCAGCGCCTCTGGCCGCGCGACCCGCCGATCCGCGTGCGCCGCGCAATTCCCACGGCGTGGCTCGAGGTGACGCTGCGCGAAGGGCGCAACCGGCAGGTGCGTCGGATGACCGCCGCCGTCGGCCTGCCGACGCTGCGGCTCATCCGCTGGTCGGTCGGCGATTGGACGCTCGCCGGACTCGCGCCCGGGCAGTCGGCCGAAGTGGCCGTGATATGATCGCGCGCCTTTTTCGGGCGACGTGCCCGAATCGGCCCACGCATCCGCCGCCCCCTCGATGATCCGCCGCCTGTTCGCCCGCCTGCTCCCCGGCCGGCCGGCGCGCGACCCGCGCATTTACCCGGCGTCCGAGCATCCGGTCCGCCGCGACCAGGTGCCGCGCGGCGCGCGGATGGTCACCGAAAAGCTGCAGGAAGCCGGCTTCCGCGCGTTCGTCGTCGGCGGTGCCGTCCGCGACCTGCTGGTCGGCCTGACGCCGAAGGACTTCGACATCGCGACCGACGCCACGCCCGAGCAGATCAAGCCGCTGTTCCGGCGCGCGTACATCATCGGCCGGCGCTTCCGGCTCGTGCACGTGCACGTCGGCGCCGAAGTGCTCGAGGTGTCGACGTTCCGCGCGCCGCAGAAGGCCGACGAGGCGACCGACGAGCACGGCCGGCTGCTGACCGACAACGTGTACGGCACGCAGGCCGAGGACGCCGCGCGGCGGGACTTCACGATCAACGCGCTGTACTTCGACCCGACGTCCGAGGAAATCTGGGACTACGTCGGCGGCGTTCCCGACATCCGCGCGCGACGCCTGAAGCTGATCGGCCCGCCGACGACGCGCTTTCGCGAGGACCCGGTGCGGATGCTGCGCGCGGTCCGGCTGGCGGCGAAGGTCGGCGTCGCGATCGACCCCAAGACCGCGGCGCCCATCCCCAAGCTCGCGAGCCTGATGCAGAACGTGCCGCCGGCGCGGCTGTTCGACGAGATGCAGAAGCTGCTGTTGTCCGGCCACGCGACGGAGACGCTTGCCAGCCTGCGCACGCACGGGCTGTCCCACGGGCTGCTGCCGCTGCTCGACATGATCCTGGAACAGCCGCTGGGCCCGAAGTTCATCGAGGTCGCGCTGGCGAGCACCGACACGCGCGTGCGCGCCGGCAAGGCGGTGTCGCCGGCGTTCCTGTTCGCGACGCTGCTCTGGCACGAAGTGCTGCAGCAGTGGACGGCGGCGAAGGAGCGCGGCGAGAAGCCGCTGCCCGCGCTGTTCGACGCGATGGACCGCGTGCTCGTGGCGCAGGGCGAGCGGATCGCGATCCCGCGCCGGTTCGAGGCGACGATCAAGGAAATCTGGTCGCTGCAGCCGCGGTTCGAGCAGCGCGCCGGCGCACGGCCGTTCCGGCTGCTGGAACACGAGCGCTTCCGCGCCGCGTACGACTTCCTCGCGCTGCGCGGCGCATCCGGCGAAGTCCCGATGGCGCTCGTCGACTGGTGGACGCGGTTCCAGGACGCGTCGGAAGCGGAGCGCGCGGCGATGCTGAAGCCCGACGAGGCGCCGAAGAAGGGGGGCCGCCGCTCGCGTGGCCGCGGCCGCAAGCGGCGCGCGGAAGCGGAAGCCGGCGGCGACCTTCCGCCTGCGCCGCCGGCGGCGGACGAGACGTAGCCGAAGCGACGCGCCGCGCGTGGTGCCGACGTACGCGTTCATCGGGCTGGGCAGCAACCTCGCGCACCCGCGGCGGCAGCTTGCCCGGGCCGTCGCCGCGCTCGCCCGGCTGCCGCGCTCGCGCGTCGTCGCGCTGTCGCCGAACTACGCGACGGCGCCGGTGGGCTGTGCGGAACCGCAACCCGACTACGTCAACGCGGCCGCTGCGATCCGCACGTCGCTGCCGCCGCGCGCGCTGCTCGCGCGGCTGCAGGCGATCGAGCGCCGGCACTTGCGCCGCCGCGACGCCGGCGTGCGCAACGCGCCGCGGACGCTCGACCTCGATTTGCTACTATACGGCCGGCGTCGGAGCGTCGTCGCGCAGTTGACGGTGCCGCATCCGCGCATGCACGAGCGCGCGTTCGTGCTGCGGCCGCTGCTGGACATCGCGCCGGCGATCCGCATTCCCGGCCGGGGGTTGGCGCGCCGGCACCTGCGCCTGGTGCGCGGCCAGCGAATCGCGCGAACCCGCACCCACTTTCTGCATTAGCCTGCGACGATGGACCTCGAGCGCTGCCGCTACATCGTCGTCGAGGGGCCGATCGGCGCCGGCAAGACCAGCCTCGCGCGGCAGCTGGCCGAGCACCTCGACGCCGAGATGCTGCTCGAGCAGCCGGAGGACAATCCGTTCCTGCCGCGCTTCTACGACGACATGGCGCGCTTCGCGCTGCCCACGCAGCTCACGTTCCTGTTCCAGCGCGCCGACCAGCTGCGTCAGCTCGCGCAGCTCGACCTCTTCCGCCGGCCGACCGTGTCGGACTTCCTGCTCGACAAGGACCCGCTGTTCGCGCACCTCAACCTCACCGACGACGAGTACACGCTCTACGACAAGGTCTACCGGCACCTGAAGCCGCAGACGGCCTCGCCCGACCTCGTCATCTACCTGCAGGCGCCGGTCGAAACGCTGGTCGCGCGCGTGCGGATGCGCGGCGTGGCGTTCGAGCAGGCGATCCCGGACGATTACCTGGCGCGGCTGGCCGACGCGTACTCGCGGTTCTTCTACCAGTACGACGACGCGCCGGTGCTCATCATCAACAGCGAGCGGCTCAATTTCGTCGACAACCCGGCCCACATGAAGATGCTGCTCGCGCGCGTCGCCGGCATGCGGTCGCGCCGCGAGTTCTTCAACCTGGGCCAGGGCTGAACGGGAGCCTGACGCAATGGACATCATCCGCACCGCCGCCGAGCTTGCGCGGCGCCTCGAAGGCCGCGGCCGCATCGCGTTCGTGCCGACGATGGGCAACCTGCACGAGGGGCACTTGAAGCTCACGCGCATCGCCCGCGAGCACGGCGACGTCGTGGTCACCAGCATCTTCGTCAACCGGCTGCAGTTCGGGCCGAACGAGGACTTCGACCGCTATCCGCGCACGTTCGAAGCCGACAGCGCCGGGCTCGCGCGCGAGCACGTCGACGTGCTGTTCGCGCCGCTCGACCAGGAGATGTACCCGACGCCGCAGGTCTATCGCGTGCAGCCGCCGCCGCTCGGCGACGAGCTCGAGGGGGCGTTCCGGCCGGGCTTCTTCGGCGGCGTGTGCACGGTCGTGCTCAAGCTGTTCAACCTCGTGCGGCCCGACGTCGCGGTGTTCGGCAAGAAGGACCGCCAGCAGTTGAAGATCGTCCGCGGCATGGTCCAGCAGTTCAACCTGCCGATCGAGATCGTGCCGGCGGAAACCGTGCGCGCCGACGACGGCCTGGCGCTGTCGTCGCGCAACGGCTACCTGTCGCCGTCCGAGCGGGCCGAGGCGCCGAACCTGTACCGCGTGCTGCGCGGCATCGCCGACGCCATCGTCGCCGGTCGCGCCGACTACGCAAACCTCGAGGCAGCCGGCCGCGCCGAGCTGGCGGCCCGCGGCTGGAAGGTCGACTACGTTGCCGTCCGCCACGGGCTCGCGCTGCGCATCCCGCACCCGGAAGGCTTCGACCACCCCAACCTGCTGATCGTGCTCGGCGCAGCCACGCTGGGCGCGACGCGCCTCATCGACAACGTCGACGTGGTCAAGCAGGATGGCAAGGATTGACGTCCCCTTCGTCGCGAACAACCCCAACCGAGCCGACGCCATGAACAGATTCCGCCCGCTGCTGCTGTTGCTCGCCGCGTTCTTGGCCTCCCTGCCGGCCGCGCCGCTCGCCGTCGCACAGGACGCGTGGCCTGCGAAGCCGATCCGGCTGATCGTGCCGTTCCCGCCGGGCGCCGGCACCGACACCGTCGCGCGCTTCGTCGCGCAGAAGCTGGCCGAGACCATGAAGGCCACGGTGGTCGTCGAGAATCGGACCGGCGCCGGCGGCGCGATCGGCGCCGCGGAAGCGGCCGGCGCGACGCCCGACGGCCACACGCTGCTGTTCGTCGCGTCGCCGTTCACGACGGTCGCGGCGGCCGCGAAGAATCCCGGCTACGACCCGGTGCGCCAGTTCGTTCCGGTCGCGCCGATCGCCGCGGGACCGCTCGCGTTCGTCGTCGGCAAGGACGTGCCGGCCGGCACCATGCGCGAGTTCATCGAGCTTGCCAAGGCTCGGCCCGGCAAGCTCAACTACGGCTCCGCGGGTGCCGGCAGCGTCAATCACCTGGCGCTCGAACTGATGAACGCGCGCGCCGGCATCGTCGTCGTGCACGTGCCGTACCGCGGCATCGCCGACGCCACCAAGGACCTGCTCTCCGGCGAGATCCAGGCGATGACGGCGTCGATCCCGGCCACGCTGCCGCTCGCCGCCGACAAGCGCGTCAAGGTGCTGGCGGTCACGGGCGCGAAGCGGATCCCGCAATTGCCCGGCGTGCCGAGCTGGCAGGAGGAAGGCGTGCCCAACGCGAACGTGATCAACTACTGGGGCATCGTCGCGCCGGTCGGCACGCCGGCGCCGGTCATCGCGCGGCTGAACGCCGACGTGCAGAAGGTGCTGGCACAGCCGGACGTGCGCGAGCGCCTGGAACGCGAAGGCGCGGAGCTGATTCCCGGACCGCCCGACCGGCTGGGCACGCTGATCGAAACCGACCTCGCCAACTGGAAGAGGCTGATCGTCGAGGCGAAGCTCAGTTTCGAGTAGCCGTTACCTGCGGCCCGGCCGCAGCGCGAGCCGGTTGCCGGCGACGGCGAGCACGACGCCCGCCGCCGACAGCCACGTCCATCGGTAGCCCTCGAAGAACGTCGACAGCAGCAGTGCGACCACCGGCGTGGAGACGCCGACGAACGCCGACGGCCCCGCGCCGACGCGCTTCAGCAGCGTCAGGTACGCGCCGAACGCGATGACGCTGCCGAACACCGACAGGTAGAGCAGCGACAGCGCGTAGCCGACGGTCGGCTCGAACGACCAGCGCGCGCCGATGATCGTCGCGGCCGCCGCGGCCGCGGCCGCGCCGTAGGCCATCCCCCAGGCGGTCGCCGGAAACGTCGGCAATCCCGCCTTGTGATTGCGCACGGCGACGAGGTTGCCGATCGTCGCGATCACCGTCGCGCCCAGCGCGTACGCGATGCCCGCCGCGGCCCGGCCGCCGTGCCGGGCCGCGTCGAGTTCGGGCGCGAACAGCAGCGCGACGCCGAGCACGCCGAGCGCGGCCGCCGCCAGGATGCGCAGCGTCAGCGGCTCGCCGAACGCGATGCGCATGCCGATCGGGCTCATGAACACGATCGTCGAGAACACGACCGCGACGAGGCCGGACGCGACGTACTGCTCGGCCACGTACACGCCGATGTAGTTGAGGCCGAACAGCGTGGCGCCGAACGCCGCCAGGAACGCGTGCTCGCGGCGCGGGAAGCGCAGCGACGCGCCGGTGGCGGCGCACCAGACCATCAGGATCGCGCTGCCGAGCGCGAACCGGTAGGCGACCGAGACTTCCGGCGCGACGGTGCCGAGCTGGAACGTGATCGCGAGCCACGTCGAGCCCCAGATCGCGGTCGCGATCAGGAACAGCGTCGTGTTGCCGATCCGCATCGGTCCCACTGCGCCGGCCCGTCGGCATCAGGTCGCGCGCGACCAGCCCAGCCACCGCGGCACGCGCCTCGCGTAGGCGTCGTACTCGGCGCCAAGCTCCGCGCGCAGGAACGCTTCCTCCGGGCGCACGTACGCGCCGTCGAGCCACAGCGCGAACGCGACTGCGGACCAGAGATTTGCGTACACGCCGCTTGCAAGCGCAGCGCCGGCCGTCACGCAGACAAGTCCGACGTACATCGGATGGCGCGAATACCGGAATGGTCCGCCCGCAACGAGCCGTGGCACCGGCGAGTACGGGCACACACCGACGCCGGCGCGATGAAAGAGCCGGTCCGCCCAGGCGTTCAAGCCGATGCCGAGGGCCAGGAGCACGAGCCCGGACGCCAGCGCCGGCCCTGCGGGACTTGGCGGCCAGGATGCGAGCAGCAGCGGCAACTGCGCGATCAGGCTCGCGAGCAGCGCGCGCGGAGGCAGCCATCGGCGCTCGCGGTCGGACGAGTCAGCGGCAATCATCGTCAACGGATCCCTCCAGTGCGCCGAGTGCGGCGCGCAAGTTCTGCAGCAGCGCGATGCCGTCGGCGACGGCTCGCGGTTCGAAGGCCGGCGCCAGCCGCGCAAGCAGCGCGGCGTCGACGGACCGGATGCGCCGCCAATGCGCACGTCCGCTGCGCGAGAGCCGCAGCAGGACCCTGCGGCGGTCCCCGTCCGCCGCCACGCGCTCGACCCAGTCGGGGTCCGGCAGACGGGCCAGCGCCTGGTGCACGTGCTGCCGGCTCACTGCGTACCGGCGCGCGAGGTCCGAGATCGAGACCGGCTCGGTCTGCCGCGCCAGCATCTCGAGCAGCGCGCGATCGCCTGCCTCGATGCCGAGCGGCGCGAGCGCGTTGTCGGCGGCGCGCGCGAGTTCCCGGAACGCGCGGCGCAGCTCCCAGCAGAAGGACTCGAGGCGCGCAGTGGACGGCGTCATGGGCGCACGATACGCGCGCCCGCGATATTTGTCAACCGTGTTGACAAACTGCCGATCGCGCCCGGGGCCGCGCGACGCGGCTGCGCGTCACGCCGCGCGCAGCGCGTCGACGATCTTCATGCGCGCCGCGCGCGCGGCGGGCAGGAACCCGCCGATGAAGCCCATCAGCAGCGCGAACGCGATCGACGCGGCGACGATGAGCGGCGTCAGCGTGAACGTGAACGCGATCTCCGCGAACGTCTGGAAGTTGGTCGTGGAGATCGGCACCATCTGCATGAACGACGCGGCGAACAAGCCGATGGCGCCGCCGACCAGACCGAGCATCAGCGCCTCGCCGAGGAACGCGACGAGGATGGCCGCCCGCGAGAAGCCGAGCGCACGCAGCGTGCCGATCTCGGCGGTCCTTGAGGCGACGCTCGCGTACATCGTGATCATCGCGCCGATGATCGCGCCGATCGAGAAGATGACCGAGATCGTCGTGCCGAGGTAGTAGATGAACTTGGCGAGCGCTTCCGACTGGTCGGCATAGAACTGCGTCTCGCGCTTGACCTCGAGCGTCAGCCGCTGGTCGCCCTCGATCGTCCGCTTGACGTCCTCGAAGCGGTCGCTGTCCGCGAGGCGGAAGATCAGCGCCGAGAACGCGAAGCGGCGGAACGACTGCAGCAGCTGCTCGGCGTCGCCCCAGATCTCCGAGTTGAAGCCCGTGCGGCCGGCGTCGAACACGCCGACGACCGTCCAGTCGCGCTGCGCGAAGCGCAGCGTCTCGCCCAGGCCCGCGCCGCGAAAGCCGCTGGCGATCGCGCGGCCGGCGATGATCTCCGAGGTCCCCGGCCGGAACATCCGGCCCTCGACGATCTTCACCTGCGGCCGCAGCGCGAGACCCTGCTCGGTGACGCCGCGGATCACGACGTTCGACGGGCTGCCCGTCTCGCGCTTCGGCAGGTTGATCAGCACGACCGGCTCCTTCGACAGCAGCTTGCGGCCGTCCTCGCCGGTCGCGATGTCGGGCATCGATTCGACGATCGACGCCGAGACGCGGTCGATGCCGCTCTGCACTTCGGTCTGCGCGCCGCGGCGGATGATGATGACGTTGTCCGGCTGCCCGGTCGCGACCAGCGTCTCCTGCAGGCCGGCCGCCAGCATCAGGACGGTCGCGAACACGTAGACGACGAGCGCCATGCCGCCGGCGGTCAGCGCGGTCGTCAGCTTGCGCGCGAACAGGTTGCGCACGATGTAGGAGATCGGGATGGCGGCCATCGCAGACGGAGCCTTTGCCTACCCGACCGACCGCAAGCCGTCGACGATGCGGATGTGCGACGCGCGCCACGCGGGGATCAGCGCGGCGACGACGCCGATGATGCCGGCGGCGACCGCCTGCATCTGCACGGTCTCGTGCGACACGTAGAAGACGGGGAACAACGTTCCCATCGCCTGCCCGAACGCGTCGGCGATCGGGAACGTCAGCGCGATGCCCACGAGGCCCCCGACCAGCGCGATGCCGACCGACTCCGCGAAGATCAGCAGCGCGACGAAGCCGTTGGAGAACCCGATGGCCTTGAGCGTCGCGTATTCGGCGTAGCGCTCGCGCGCGGTCATCGCCATCGTGTTCGCCATCACGGCCATGATGATGACGATGATCACGTACGAGACCGCCTGGATGGCCGCGAGGATCGCCTCGGTCATCGCGACAAACCCGAGCTGGAAAGCCTTCTCGGTCTCGGTCAGCGTCTCGGCGAGCGAATTCTTGAACGTCGCGTCGATGCGCTGCGAGATCTCAGCCGCCTGTTGCGGGTCGCGGATCTCGACCAGGTAGAACCCGACCTGGTCCGCGCGGCGCGGGAACCGCGCCTTGACCGACTCGTTCAGGAACTGCCAGTGGAAGAAGAACTGCGTCTCGTCGACCTTGGAGTCCGCGCCGTCGTAGATGCCGCGCACGTTGAACGTCCACGTGCCGGGGAAGATCGTGCCGCGCAGCGGCACCTGGTCGCCGACCTTCCAGCCGAACTTGTCGGCGATCTTGCGGCCGACGATCGCGCCCTGCCGGTCGAACATGAACGCCTTGCGCTCCTCGGGCTTGACCTTGAACTCCGGATACATGTCGAGGTACGTCGTCGGGTCGATCGCGAACTGCGGGAAGAAATTGCTCTCGGTGATGTAGATGCCGCCGAACCAGTTCGCCCACGTCACCGAGCCGACGCCGGGCACCTGCCGCAGCTTCTGCGCGTAGTTGAGCGGCAGCGGGAACACGAGCGAGATCGCGTTGCGCGTGACCAGCCGCGCCGACGACGACGTCTCCACGCCGGCGTACCAGGCGTCGACGATCGTGCGCAGCAGCCCGAACGCGACGATCGCGACGACGATGCCGACCATCGTCAGCGTCGTGCGCAGCTTGTGGCGGAGCGCGTTGCGGGCGACGAGGAAGGGGACGAACATCGCGCGCGGCGGGTCAGTCGACCAGCACGCCCTTCTCGAGGTGGATCATCCGCGCCGCCTTGCCGGCCGCCTTCGGATCGTGCGTGACCATGATGATGGTCTTGCCGAGCTCGCGGTTGAGTCCGTCGAGCAGGCCCAGGATCTCCTCGGCCGTGGTGCGGTCCAGGTCGCCGGTCGGCTCGTCGGCGACGATCAGCGTCGGATCGCCGATGAGCGCGCGCGCAATCGCGACACGCTGCTGCTGGCCGCCGGAAAGCTCGTTCGGATAATGCGACATCCGGTCGGTCAGCCCGACCAGCGCCAGCGTGTTCTCGACGCGCTCGCGCCGCTCGCGCCGCGTCAGCGCGGTGAGCTGCAGCGGCAGCTCGACGTTCTCGAACGCCGTCAGCACCGGCATCAGGTTGTAGAACTGGAAGATGAAGCCGATGTTCGCGGCGCGCCAGCCGGCGAGCTCGCCTTCGGAAAGCAGCGCGATGTCGATGCCCGCGATCCGGATCTCGCCGGACGACGGCTTGTCGATGCCGGCGATCAGGTTGAGCAGCGTCGACTTGCCGGATCCCGACGGCCCCATCAGCGCGACGAAGTCGCCGGCGGCCACGTCGAGGTTGATGTCGACGAGCACCGGGATGACCTGATCGCCGCGCACGTAGTACTTCACGAGGTCGCGGATCACCACCAGCGGCGCCGCTCCAGACGCGGGTTCGGTGCCGCCCGCGGACGCGGCGGTCCCGTCGCCGGCGATGATCGCGTCGGACGCCACTGCCTACTTCGCGGCGACCTTGACCAGCATGTCGTTCGCGAGTTCGGGCGGTGGTCTTAGCACGACCTTCTCTCCGCTCTTCACCGCGCCGGTGATCGCGGTCAGGTCGCCGACCTTCGCGCCCGGCGTCACCGGCACGGCGACCGCCTTGCCGTCGCGCACGGCGAACACCACGGTGCGGCCGTCGCGCTGCGCGAGCGCGTCGGCGCCGACGGCCACCAGCGGCTTCTGCTGCTCGGGCGCCACGTCCTGCGACAGGAAACTCACCTTCGCGCTCATCTCGGGCAGGATCCGGGGATCGATCTCGTCGAACTTGACCTTGGTCATCACCGTCGCCTTCGCGCGGTCGATCGTCGGCACCATCCGGCTGATGCGGCCGCGGAAGCGCGAGTCCGGCAGCGCGTCGAGCACGATCTCGGCCGGCTGCCCGACCTTGATCTTGGCGAGGCTCGACTCGGCGACGTCGGCTTCGACTTCGAGCGTGCTCATGTCCGCCATCGACACGACCGCGCCCTTCGAGTCGGTCGCGTTGGAGAACGGCGTCACGAGGTCGCCGACGTTGGCGGACTTCGACAGGATCACGCCGTCGAACGGCGCGCGGATGATCGTGTAGTCGACCGACACTTCCGAATTGCGGGCGTTCGCCTCGGCGGCGCTGATGTTCTCCTTCGCATTCGCGACGCCGGCGACCGCGCGGTCGGCGCGAGCCTTCGCGGTGTCGACCGAGGCCGCCGATACGAAGCCCTTGGCGAGCAGGTCCTGGGCACGCTTCAGCTGGGCCAGCGCGTCGGTCTCCTCGGCCTGCGCCTGCGTGAGCGCCGCCTTCGCCGCGCGCACGCTCGCCTGCGCGCTCTGCGATTGCGCGACCACGTCGCGCGCGTCGATCCGCGCGATCACGTCGCCGGCCTTGACGCGCGAGCCCTCCGCCACGCCCAGCCACTCGAGGCGGCCTGTCGCCTTCGACGAAATCGACGCCTTGCGCTGCGCGACGACGTAACCGGTGGCGTTCAGCACGACGAACTGCTGCGACGGAAAGGTCGTGACCACCGGCGTCGTCTGGACGGCGAGCACCTTCGGCTGCATTGCGTACCATCCGGCGGCGCCGGCCGCGATCAGCAGCAGCGCGCCCCACCACAGCCAGCGGCGGCGGCGGCGCGAGCGATGGGGAATCGCGTCGCGGTTGAGCTTCAGGCGGGAAAGGTCGGGGGCGTTGTCGGGCGGCATGACGGCTGCGTTGGGGGGGCGTTTCCGCGGGGGGCGGACGCGCAACCGCCTATTCTACCGGGCCGGGTTGGCGACCCCCCGTTTCCGGCGCGGCCGACCGCATCCGGCGGCCGGGCCAGGGCTTGCATTCGGTCCTAAGTCGGTACATAATGCGAATCATTCGTATTTGCAGACGTATTGCGGAGGTCACCCCCCATGCTTGCAACGCTGCTCGTCACGCTGCGCGAAGGAATCGAGGCTTTCCTGATCGTCGCGATCACGCTCGCCTACCTGCGCAAGACGGGCCGCGTCGCGCTTTCGTCCGCCGTCTACTGGGGCACCGGCACTGCCGTCGCGCTGTCGGTGGTCGCCGGGGTCTTCTTCGGCGAGGCCGATAACAAGCCGCTCTGGGAAGGCCTGCTCGCCACCGCCGCCGCCGTGCTGGTGCTGACGATGGTCGTCTACATGCTGAAGGCCGCGCGCCGGATGCGCAGCGACATCGCGGCGAAGGTCGAAGCCGCCGTCGCGCGACCGGGCCCCGCCGCGTGGTTCGGCGTGTTCGCGTTCGTGCTGGTGATGATCGTGCGCGAAGGCATGGAGACGGCGCTGATCCTGTCCACGCTGCTGTTCGAGCAGGGGTCGCGGAGCCTGCTGGCCGGCGCGACGCTGGGCGTGCTCTGCGCCGCCGCGCTCGCGTGGGCCTGGTCGCGCTACGGCCAGCGCGTGAACCTCAAGCGCTTCTTCCAGGTGACGTCGCTGTTCCTCGTGCTGTTCACGGTCCAGCTCTTCATCTACGCGTTCCACGAATTCACGGAAGCGGGACTGGTGCCCGGCCTCGACAACGCGTACTGGCACATCGCCACCGAGCCGTACGGACCCGAAGGCGTCTACGGCGAATGGCTCACGTACGCGATGGTGCTGGTGCCGGCCGCGTGGCTCGCGCTCGCGTGGTGGAAGGACCGCAGTCCGCCGGACGCGGGCTCGCCGCGCGCCGCCTGATCCGCGCTTTCAGCCGCCGTCGAGCGGCGTGGGCGCCGGCGGCGCCTCCTCGCCGCGGCGGCCCGCCCGCCACGCGTTGAACGAGATGATCGCGAGGCCGGCGCCGATGCACGCGATGCCCGACCACTCGCTCGCGGTCAGGCGCTCGCCGAAGACCAGCATCGAGCTGACCAGCGCGATCACCGGGATCGCGAACATGTTGAGCGACGCGGTGCCCGCCGGCAGGAAGCGCAGCACGGCGATCCACAGCACGAAGCCAAAGGCCGTCGACAGCACGGCGAAGTGGAAGAGCAGCAGCGCGAACGTCACGCTCCACTGCGTCGGCGCCAACGTCATCGCCAGCGGCAGCAGCGTCAGCGGCAGCACGCCCATCAGCATCTGCCACGCGATGAAGTTGAGCGGGTCGAACGCCTTGCCGCGCTGGAAGTACTTGGTCAGGACCGTGCCGGCCGCCCAGCCGAAACCGGACAACACTGCCCACAGCTTCGGTGCGAGGTCCCCTTCCCAATGCCAGGGCTCGACGACCAGCAGGAGCCCGGCGAACGCGAAGCCGACGGCGAACCACTGGCTGCCCTTGACGCGCTCGTGCAGGAGCGGCCACGCGATCAGCAGCGTCCAGAACGGCATCGTGAACACCAGCACCGACGTGCGGCCGGCCCCGCCGCCGGCCAGCGCCATCGTCGTCGAGCCGAAGTTGATCGTCGTCTGGAAGAATCCGGTCACGATGACCGCGATCCACGACGACGGCCACAGCGGCCGCCGCTGCCAGACGAGCACCGCGAACAGCACCAGCGTGGCGATCCACGTCCGTTGCACGTTGAGCACGATCGGATCGGCGGACTGCAGCGCGAACTTCATCACGATCCAGTTGAAGCCCCAGATCAGCGTCAGCGCGAACAGCGCCGCGTACGCGGTACGCCGCGAGTGCACGAGCGGTCGCCCGTGCATCAGCGCAGGAACGCTTCGACTTGCGCGGCGACCGCCTCCGGCTGGTCGTGGTGCACCATGTGGCCGGCGTCGGCGATCGTGACCAGCCGTCCGTTCGGGATGTGCGAGAAGCGCCGTTCGATTTCGGGTGCGGCCTCGCCGCCTCCGGCGAGCCAGCGGCCGATGTCCGAGTCCGCTGCCGCGACCCACAGCACGGGCGCCCGGATCGCGCGCCACACCTCGTACGCGTCGTCCATCCGCGCGACGGTTGGAAACGGGAGCCTGTGCTTCGGGTCGGCGCGCAGTCGCGCCGTGCCGTCGGGCAGCACCTCGCCCCAGTGCTGCGCGAGGAACTCCGCCTTCGGGCGCGACAGTCGCGGATTGTTCTTCTGCAGCCGGTCGGCGACGGCGGCCAGATTCGCGTACGGCGCGAACGACTGCGGTTCGCGCACGGCGTCCAGCCACTTGCGCAACTTCCCCGGCGCGCGCTCGGGCGGCTCCGAGGGAATGCCGAAGCCGTCGAGCGCGACTACGTGCGCGACGCTCGCCGGACGCGCGCCGGCGTAGAGCATCGCGACGTTGGCGCCCAGGCTGTGGCCGACAACGTCGATAGCTTCGCCGGGCGCAAGCGAGTGCGCCAGCGCGTCGAGATCCGCCACGTAGTCGGGGAACCAGTAGCCGTCCTCGGGTGTGGCCGACAGGCCGAAGCCGCGCCAATCCGGCGCGAGCACCTGGTACTCGCCGGACAGCGCATCGACCAGGAACTGGAACGACGCCGAGACGTCCATCCAGCCGTGCAGCATGAACAGCTTGGGCGCGCCCGGGTCGCCCCACGTGCGCACGTGATAGTCGAGACCGCGCACCGGCACGCGCAGCGAGCGGGACGGCTTCATTTCACCTTGCATTGCGCCAGGCCGTCCTGCCAGCCGACGCGGTAGTTGCCGTCGTTGCCGAAGCGGACCGGATCCTTCTTCTCGGTGCCGCGCGCCGTCGCGCAGCCGTCGCCGAAGCCCAGCCGATACGTCGGCGGAAATCCCTGCAAATTCACCGGTGGAGGCGGCGGCTCCACGTAAGGAGCCGGCGCATTCGGCGCCGGCGCCGGCGCGGAACCGCCGGGCGGCGCCACCGTCGCGCACGCGGCGACGACGGCGGACGAAGCGATGACGCAGACGCGAAGCGCGAGCATGGACGGCACCGCCGAGGACGGAAAAGAAGGCGATCGGCGACGGATGCGCGCGACCGGCCACGCATTGCCGCTGCAACGAACGGAGTAGAATTCTAGCAGCCTGATGCCAGCCCGCCGCACGACTATCGAGCTGCCTGCCCGCGCTCCATGCCCGCACCGAACTTCGTCCACCTGCGCCTGCACAGCGAGTACTCGATCGTCGACGGCACGATCCGCATCGACGAAGCCGTCGGCGCCGCGACGGCGGACGGCATGCCGGCGCTGGCGCTGACCGATCTCGCCAACGAGTTCGGTCTCGTCAAGTTCTACAAGGCCGCGCGCGCGGCCGGCATCAAGCCGATCGCCGGCTGCGACGTGTGGATCACGCACGCCGCCGAGCGCGACGCGCCGTTCCGCGCGATCCTGCTCGCCGCCGACCGCGGCGGCTACCTCAGGCTCGCCGACTGGCTGTCGCGCGCGTATCGGACGAATCAGCATCGCGGGCGCGCCGAACTGTGCGGCGCGTGGTTCGAGGAAGGCACCGACGGCCTGATCGCGCTGTCGGGCGCGCGACACGGCGAAGTCGGCGCGTCGCTCGCGCAGGGCAACGTCGCGGGCGCGGCGAAGGCCGCGCGCGAGTGGGCCGCGTGGTTTCCGGGCCGCTTCTATCTCGAGGTGCAGCGCGCCGGCTTCCCCGACGACGACGCGCTGGTGTCGGCAACCGTCGCGCTCGCGCGCGAGGCGTCGCTGCCGGTCGTCGCCACGCATCCGGTGCAGTTCCTGGCGCGCGACGGCTTCCGGCCGCACGAGGCGCGCGTGTGCATCGCCGAAGGGCACGTGCTGTCCGACACGCGCCGCCCGCGCCGGTTCACCGCCGAGCAGTACTTCCTGACGCAGGCCGAGATGGCCGCGCGCTTCGCCGACCTGCCCGAGGCGCTGGCCAACTCGGTGGCGATCGCGCAGCGCTGCAACCTGACCATTCCGCTGGGCCGCAACTACCTGCCCGAGTTTCCGACACCGGCCGGCGTGTCGATCGACGACCACCTGCGCAACGAGGCGATGGCCGGGCTCGAGCGGCGGCTGGCGAAGCTGTTCGCGGACGCCGACGCGCGTGCCGCGCGCCGCACCGACTACGACGCGCGCCTCGCGTTCGAGACGAAGACGATCCAGCAGATGGGCTTCTCCGGCTACTTCCTGATCGTCGCCGACTTCATCAACTGGGCGCGGCAGAACCACGTGCCCGTCGGTCCCGGCCGCGGGTCCGGCGCCGGATCGCTCGTCGCCTACTCGCTCGGCATCACCGACCTCGATCCGCTGCGCTACGGCCTGCTGTTCGAGCGCTTCCTCAACCCGGAGCGGGTGACGATGCCCGACTTCGACATCGACTTCTGCCAGGACGGCCGCGACCGCGTCATCGACTACGTGAAGAAGAAGTACGGCGCCGATTCGGTGTCGCAGATCGCGACGTTCGGCACGCTGGCGGCGAAGGCCGCCATCCGCGACGTCGGCCGCGTGCTCGACCTGCCGTACCCGTTCGTCGACGGCATCGCGAAGCTGATCCCGTTCCAGCCCGGCAAGCTCGTCACGCTGAAGCGCAAGGGCGGCGACGCCGAGGCCAACGTCGTGTACGCGCGGGAAGTCGAGCCGCTGATCAACGAGCGCGAGTCCGCCGAGGAGGAAGTGCGGCAGCTGCTCGAGCTTGCCGAGGAACTGGAAGGACTGCCGCGCAACGTCGGCATGCACGCCGGCGGCGTGCTGATCGCGCCGGGCAAGCTCACCGACTACTGTCCGCTGTACGTGCAGCCCAACGCGGACGCGATCCTGTCGCAGTTCGACAAGGACGACGTCGAGGCGGTGGGGCTCGTCAAGTTCGACTTTCTCGGCCTGACGACGCTGACGATCCTCGACTGGACCGTCCGCTACGTGCGGATGCTCGATCCGGCCGCGACGGTGGACTTGGAAACGCTGCCGCTCGACGACCAGGCCGCGTTCTCGATCTTCAAGACCGGAAACACGACGGCCGTGTTCCAGTTCGAATCGCGCGGCATGCGCGAGCTCCTGAAGCAGGCGCCGGTGACGCGCTTCGAGGACATCATCGCGCTGGTCGCACTGTATCGGCCGGGGCCGATGGAGCTCATCCCCGACTACGTCGCGCGCAAGTCCGGCCGCGAGCGCGTCGCGTACCCGGACGCGCGCCTGGAGCCGATCCTGGCGCCCACGTACGGCGTGATGGTGTACCAGGAACAGGTGATGCAGATCGCGCAGGAGATCGGCGGCTACACGCTGGGCGGCGCCGACCTGCTGCGGCGCGCGATGGGCAAGAAGAAGCCGGAGGAGATGGCGAAGCACCGGACGATCTTCGTCGACGGCGCGACGAACAATGGCGTGACGGCGCCGCGCGCCACGCAGCTGTTCGACCTGATGGAGAAGTTCGCCGGGTACGGCTTCAACAAGTCGCACGCGGCCGCGTACGCGCTCGTCGCCTACCAGACCGCGTACTTCAAGGCGCATCACCCGTCCGCGTTCATGGCCGCCAACCTGTCGCTGGTGATGGACGACACCGACAAGGTCCGCCAATTCCGCGACGACGCGATCGCGCAGGGGCTCGTCGTGCTGCCGCCCGACGTCAACGCGTCCAACTACCGGTTCGAGCCGGTCGACGCGAAGCGTATCCGCTACGGGCTGGGCGGCGTCAAGGGAACCGGCGCGGCGGCGATCGAGGCGATCGTCGCCGCGCGCACCGCGGGCGGCGAGTTCCGCGATCTCTTCGACTTCTGCCGGCGCATCGACAAGCGCATCGTCAACCGCCGCGCGATCGAGGCGCTGGTCCGTGCCGGCGCGTTCGACGCGATCGAGCCGCGGCGCGCGGCGCTGCTGGCGTCGGTCAGCATGGCGCTCGAGGCCGCCGTGCGCGCCGACGCGAACGCCGCGCAGGTCTCGCTGTTCGGCGAGGAGGCCTCCGCGCCGGCGATGGGGCTCGTCGCGACACGCGAATGGACCGACGCCGAGCGGCTGCAGAACGAGAAGAGCGCGATCGGCTACTACCTGTCCGGGCATCCGTTCGCCGGCTACGCGGCCGAGCTGGCGCCGCTGGTGCGCACGACCATCGCCAGCCTCGCGCCGCGGCAGGATCGCGTGCTGGTCGCGGGCATCGTCACGCAGATGCGCGTGCAGGCGAGCCGGCGCGGCAAGATGGCGTTCGTCACGCTCGACGACGGCCACGGGTCGGTCGAGATCATGGTGTACAACGAGACGTTCGACGCCGCGCGCGCGCTGCTGCGCGAGGACCAGCTGGTGGTCGCCGAGGTGAAGGTCACGCAGCGGATGACCGAGGACGGCGAGTCGCAGGGCCTGCGCGTCACCGCGGAGAACGTGTACGACCTGGCGACGATCCGCCGCAAGCACGCCAAGCGGCTGAAGCTCGCGTGCAACGGCAACGCGTCGGCGGCCACGCTCGCCGAGATCCTCGCGCCGTATCGGCCGGGCGACACGCCGATCACCGTGTCGTACCGCAACGAGCGGATCGGCGGCGAGGTGGAGCTGCCGCCCGAATGGCGCGTCAATCTCGACGACGCGCTGCTCGACCGTCTGCGCGAGTGGCTGGCGCCAGAGAACGTGCAAGTCCTGTACTGATGCGCATCCGCCGCCGCGGACTGTGGCGGCACCGTGATTTCCTCCTTCTGTGGAGCGCGCAGGGCGTCTCTGCGATCGGCTCGCGGGTCACGCGCACCGCGTTGCCGATGGCGGCGATCCTCGCGATCGGCGCCGACGCGTTCGACTTGGGGCTGCTCGCGGTCGCGCTGTCGCTGCCCGGCGTCCTGATCGCCTGGTTCGCCGGCGGCTGGGTGGACCGGCACCGGCGCCGGCCGCTGCTGATCGCGACCGATCTGATCCGCGCCGCTGCGCTGCTGGTCATCCCCTGGGCTGCGCTGCACGGCGCGCTCACGCTGCCGATCCTCTATGCGGTGGCCGTCGTCACCGGCATCTGCACGGTCCTGTTCGACCTCGCCGACCACGTGTTCATAACGGACCTGGTGACGCCGAAGCGCCTGCTCGACGCGAACGGCAAGCGCGAGTCCGTCGACGCGATGGCGGAGATCACCGGGCCCGCGCTGGGCGGCGTGCTGGTCGCGTGGCTCACCGCGCCGCTGGCGATCGCCGTGGATGCGGCGAGTTTCGTCGCGTCGGCCCTGCTGATCGGCGGCATCCGCAAGCGCGAAGCCCTCCGCGCGCAGCCGGCGGCGAAGGAATCCGTCGTCGACGACGCGAAGACCGGCATCCGCGTCGTGTGGCGGACGCCGGCGGTCCGCGCGCTGTTCCTGGCGATGATCGCGTTCACGCTGTGCGGCAGTTTCATGGCCGCGCTGTACACGCTGTTCGCGCTGCGCGACCTCAACCTGACGCCCGCCGAGCTCGGCTTCGCCATCGGCTGCGGCGGCGTCGGCGCGCTGCTGGGCGCCCCGATCGCCGGACGCTGCGCGTCGCGCTGGGGAACGCGGCGGGCGCTGATCGGCGCGTTGCTCGTCACCGCCGTGATGCAGCTGCTTATTCCGCTCGCGCCGCCGGTGCCGTGGATCGCGATGACCTTCCTCATCGCGACCCAGGTGATCGGCGACGGCGCGATGACCGTCTATCTCGTCAACGAGACCACGCTGCGGCAGCGCCTGCTGCCGCCGGAGGCGCTCGGACGCGCGGCCGCCACGTGGAAAGTCGCCGGAGGCCTGCTGATGCCCGCCGGCGCGCTGCTGGGCGCGATTCTCGCCGAGACGATCGGCATGCGGCCCACGCTCGCGCTGCTCGCCGTCAGCTTCGGCGCCGCCGCCGCCGTGCTCATCGCGGCGCGGCGAGCGCTGCCCGGCGCGCGCGACGCTCGCGGCGGCGACGCGGCGCCATCGTAGAATGTGCGGATCCCAGCCGGAGCGATGCCCATGCCGTTGCCTTCCACGATGCGATACGTTGCCGTCCGCGAACCCGGTCCGCCCGACGTGCTCGTGCCGGCCGAGGGGCCGCTGCCGTCGCTCAAGCCCGGCGAAGTGCTCATCGAGGTCGCGTACGCGGGCGTCAATCGCCCCGACTGCCTGCAGCGCGCCGGTTCGTATCCGCCGCCGGCCGATGCGTCGCCGATCGTCGGCCTCGAAGTTTCCGGCCGCATCGTCGCGCTCGCCGAAGGCGCCGCCGGCTGGAACGTCGGCGACGAGGTCTGCGCGCTGACGCCGGGCGGCGGCTACGCGCAATATTGCGCGACCCCTGCCGGCTACTGCCTGCCGCTTCCGCCCGGAGTGTCGCTGCACGATGCGGCCGGCGTCCCCGAGAACTACTTCACCGTCTGGTACAACCTGTTCGACCGGTTGCAGTTCAAGGCCGGCGAAACGATGCTGATCCACGGCGGCACCAGCGGCATCGGCCTGACGGCGATCCAGCTCGCGAAGGCGCACGGCGCGACCGTGATCACGACGGCAGGCTCGGACGACAAGGCCGCGTTCTGCCGCGAAATGGGCGCCGACCACGCGATCAACTACAAGACGCAGGATTTCGGCGCGGAGGCATGGCGGATCACGGCCAAGCGCGGCGTCGACGTCGTGCTCGACATGGTCGGCGGCGACTACGTCGACCGCAACCTGCGCTCGATGGCGACCGACGGGCGCCTCGCGCAGATCGGGCTGCTGCAGGCTCCCCGCGCCGACATCGACATGCGGTCCATCATGGTGAAGCGGCTGACCGTCACCGGATCGACGCTGCGCGCGAGTCCGTCGGCGCGCAAGGTCGCGCTGGCGGCTGCGCTGCGTCAGCGCGTCTGGCCGCTGTTCGCCGCCGGCCAGCTCAAGGTCGTCGTCGCGCGGACGTTCCCGCTGGCCGAAGCCTCGCGGGCGCATGCGCTGATGGAGTCCGGCGCGCTGATAGGCAAGGTCATCCTCGCCGTCTGAAATGGGGTCAGACCCCATTACAAGGCCCGGCACCATTCTCGCCTTTCGGGAAAAATGGGGCCAGGCCTTGTAATGGGGTCTGACCCTATTTCAGTACGTCGCGCGGCCGCCCGACAGGTCGAACACCGCGCCGGTCGAGAACGAGCAGTCCTCGCTCGCGAGCCAGCAGACGAGCGCCGCGATCTCGTCGACGGTGCCGAAACGGCCGAGCGGGATCTTCGACAGCATGAAGTCGATGTGCTGCTGCGTCATCTGGTCGAAGATCGCCGTGCGCACCGCCGCAGGCGTCACGCAGTTGACCCGCACGCCGGCCTTCGCGAGCTCCTTGCCCAGCGACTTCGTGAGGCCGATCACGGCGGCCTTCGACGCGCTGTACGCCGACGCGTTCGGATTGCCCTCCTTGCCCGCGACCGACGCGATGTTCACGATGCGGCCGTAGTCCTTCGCCTGCATCAGCGGCACCACCGCGCGGTTGCACAGGAACACGCCGTGCACGTTGACGTCGAACACGCGCTTCCAGTCGTCCACCGGATAGTCGGCGAGCGGCACGTTGGGTCCGGTGATGCCGGCCGAACAGACGAGCACGTCGATGCCGCCGAAAGCCGCGGCGGTGGCCTGCGTCACGCGTGCGACGGCGGCCGGGTCGGCGACGTCCAGCGGGCACGCCAGCGCCGAGGCGCCGAGCTCGGCCTTCGCCTCCGCCAGCGCTTTCTCGTCGCGATCCCACAGCGCGACGCGCGCGCCGCTGGCCGAGAGCCGCCGCGCGACGGCGAGGCCGATGCCCATCGCGCCGCCGGTGATGGCCGCCGTGCGGCCCTTGAAATCGAGCGCGTTCATCGCTTGCGTCCTCCGCTGGATCGGGCGAAAACCGCGAGGATAGCAACTCCCCGCCGGTCGCGCGCCTAGCGGAAGAAGATGGCGAGGCCGATGGCCAGCGACGCCAGCGCGACGATGGCCAGCACGCACACCAGGCCGAACATGGTGTTGCGCGTGTCGCTCTGGAACACCAGCATGTCGTCCATAAGCTCGGCGACCTGCGCGTTGGTCGCGAGCGCGACCGGCGCCGACGTCTCGGCGACCGCGACCGGAGCCTCGGGTGCGGCCGGCATGTCGATCGGCAGGATCATCACGAAGTTGACGACGGGAAGCACGCGGTACGCGTGGTTGTCCCAGACCTTGATGCGGGCGCCGGCGCGCAACCGGTAGCCGAGCGCTTTCGCCTCGGCGCCGCCGGAGCGATCGCCGGCGTCGACCATGAACTTCGTCGGCAGGCGGCCGGCATTGGCCACGCGCAGCAGCGTCGCGAACTTGTCGGCGGCCATCGTGACGTTGACCTGGAACTTGGCCGGCGAGCCGGCGGCGTCGCCGCTGGATTCGGCAACGTAGACGATCGAGCCGATCGTGCCGTCGCCGCCCGTTGCTCCGTTCGCCTTGCGTTCGCGGATGCGCAGCACGCCGCCCAGGTCCTGCAGCGCACCGCCGGTGGTCAGCTCGACCGCATCCTCTACGTCGAGCACGACCTTCATCACGAGGACGCTTTCCTTCGCGTTCTCCATGACGAGCCGCGCTTTGGTCGGCTTCAATCCCACCAGCGGCATGGCCCGGTCCCGTGGTCGTTGCGTTCGCGCGAATTCTAAGTCATCGCGCAGCGCCGGGGCCGCGGCTAGACCGGCGGTCGTCGCGCGCTCGACGTCCGGAAACGCCGACCTGTGCTCGACAACGTTCGAAAATCCGACGAAGGGGGCGAAACTTCCGTCCCATGCCATTGTCATACCGTCCATATCGGCGGACAATCGGGTCCGGATCGGGTGTTCCAGGAGTTGTCATGCATTTTGCGATTCGCCTTTTCGCGGTCTTCGCCGTCGCCGCATTGCCGTGTCTGGAAGCGGTTGCCCAGGTTCGCCACCCGCCGGTGCGCAACGCGGTGAAGATCGTCCCGAAGATCGGCAGCGTCAGCACGACGAACAACGCGGCGACGCTCGCCGCGATGCTGGCCGGCGGCGGCGTCACGATCAGCAACGCCTCGTTCCACGGCGCACCCGAGGCCGCGGGCACGTTCGCCGGCGCGCAGGCGACCCTCGGCATCGAGAGCGGTGTCGTGCTGTCGACGGGTCGCGCCGCCGACGTGGTCGGACCCAACAGCGACACCGCGTGGAGCACCGACAACCAGACGAGCGGCGACGCGGCGCTCGATGCCCTGGTCGCGCCGTACCAGACCTACGACGCCGCGGTGCTGGAGTTCGACGTGACGCCGGCCGCGGGCACGCTGTCCGTGCGCTTCGTCTTCGCGTCGGAGGAGTACAACGAGTTCGTCGGCAGTCCGTACAACGACGTGATCGCGATCTTCGTCAACGGCGTCAATTGCGCGAACTACGGAGGCCGGCCGGTCAGCGTCAATTCGATCAACCGCGACGTCAACAGCGTGCTGTACGTCGACAACGACACCGGAACGCGGGACACCGAGATGGACGGCATGACCACGCCGCTCGAGTGCGTGGCCAGCGTCACCCCCGGCGCGGTCAATCACGTGAGGATCGCGATCGCCGATACCAGCGACGCCGCGTACGACGCCGCGGTGTTCCTGGCCGCGGCCGGAGTGTCGTCCCCCGCCGGCGGCCCGCCGACATTGAGCAGCGTCGTCAAGGCGATCGAGTACCGGCACGCCGAGTGGGACCACTATTTCGTGACCGCCATTGCGGGCGAGATCGAGAAGCTCGACAACGGCACGTTCAAGGGCTGGGCGCGTACCGGGCAGGCGTTCAACGTGTTCGTGACCGGCACGCCGGGCACGGCCGACGTGTGCCGCTTCTTCAGCACGGCCTTCGGGCTGCGGAGCTCGCACTTCTACACGCCGTCCGCGTCCGAGTGCGCGACGGTCAAGGCGAGCGCGGACTGGCAGTTCGAGGACGTCGTCTTCGGCCTCGTCGTGCCCTTCGCCGACGGCAGCTGCCCGAAGGGCCTCCAGGCGCTCTACCGCCTCTACAACGACGGCATGGGCGCCGCGCCGAACCACCGGTACACGACGGACACCTCGACGTTCGAGGTCATGCAGGTGCTCGGCTGGAAGCCCGAAGGGCTGGGCGTCGGCGTGACCGGCTGCGTGCCGATCTGATTCAGCAGCCGGGACCGCCGCCGGCCGCGTTCTGCGGCAGCACGAATTCGAACTCGAGGTCCCAGTTGAACGCCGGCTTGGCGCCGGCGATCGCGCCGGTGATCTTGCCGCTGAACGCGCCGCCTTTCTTCAGGTCGCCGGCGAGGCGCTCGATCCTGATCTGCTTGTCCTTCGCCGGATCCAGAACCCACTGGTCCTGCGGGCCCAGCGAGAGGACCGTCGCGTGCGTGAACGCGATCTCGACGGACTTGGCGGCCTTCGGCGACGGCGTGGTGCTGCCACCTCCCGGGCAGAACGACGCGACGACCATCGTGCGTCCTTTCCGGAAGCGATCGGCGGAACTCGATCGCTGGAAGAAATCGCGCTCGTCGGCGCCGATCGGCGTGCTGCTGAACCAGATCGCCACGCTCGGTCCGCCGGCGTAGAACGCGACCTCGCAGTTCGCGAGGCTGAACGCCTGCCCGCCCATCTGGCCCTTGGCCGTGCACTTGCCCTGTGCGAACGCGCCCTGCGCCGCGAGCACAAGCAAGCTGCACAGCACAACTCGAATCGACGTGGTGAACATCGTTCCTCCTTCGTTCGCAGATGCGGGACGCGAGCGGCGCGATGGTAACGCGCCCGCCCCGACCGCGGCAGGCGAATATTCGCGCGACGCGCCGGGACCGATGCTGTTGTCATTGCTTCGGCGCGAGACCACAATGGTGCTCCGTACTGAAACGACTCTTCGAAGGAGGCGCCATGGCCACCCCAAGCCGCATGCTGCTCGTGTTCGCGATCGCTCTCCTGCTTCCCGGCCTTGCCGGCGCCGGGCGCACGGCGCCAACCAACCAGGTGAAGGTCGGTCCGAAGATCAGCACGGTCACGCAGTCGAACAACGCAGCCGCGCTGGCGGCCCAGCTGGTCGGACCGGGCGTCACGATCGCCAACGCCAAATTCACGGGCGCGGCGGAAGCCGCCGGAACCTTCGCCGGTGGCGCGGCCAGCGTCGGCGTCGACACCGGCGTCGTGCTGTCCACGGGCCACGTGGTCAACGTCCGGGGCCCGAACGAGAGCGACTCGTGGAGCGACATCAACGGCACGCCGGGCGACCCGCGGCTGGACGCGCTGGTCGCGCCCGAGGTGACGTTCGACGCGGCGATCCTCGAGTTCGACGTGATCCCGGTCGCCAACACGGTGGCGTTGCGGTTCGTGTTCGCGTCCGAGGAGTACAACGAGTTCGTCGGCTCGCCGTACAACGACGTGCTCGCGATCTTCGTCAATGGGGTCAACTGCGCGAACTACAACGGGCGCCCTGTCAGCGTCAACTCCATCAACAACGACGTCAACAAGGCGCTGTACATCGACAACGAGACCGGCACCCGCAACACCGAGATGGATGGCCTGACGGTTCCGCTCGACTGCGTCGCCGTGGTCACGCCCAACGCGGCCAACCACGTGGTGATCGCGATCGCGGACACGGCGGACTCGATCTACGACGCCGCGGTGTTTCTCTCCGCGGGCGGCATCCGCTCGCCGGGTTCCGGGCCGCCGACCAACAGCAGCGTCATCAAGGCCTTCGAGTTCTACCACAAGGTGTTCAATCACTACTTCGTGACGGCGAATCCGACCGAGATCATCCTGCTCGACAACGGCACGTTCGTCGGCTGGGTGCGCACCGGCAAGGCCTTCAACGTGTTCGTGCTGGGAACGGCCGGAACGCTCGACGTGTGCCGCTTTTTCAGCGTGATCCCCGGCGCGCTGATCAGCACGCACTTCTACACGGCGAACGGTCCCGAGTGCGCGGGCCTCAAGACCAACAAGAACTGGGTGTTCGAGGACAACGTGTTCGGCATCCTGCCGGCCACCGCAGTGTGCCCGGCGGGCACGCAGGCGCTCTACCGCGCCTACAACAACAGCGTGGGCGGCGTGCCCAACCACCGGTTCGTCGTCGACATCGCCGACCTGCAGCTCATGCAGAGCCTCGGCTGGACGCGAGAGGGCGATTACGGCATCGCGGGGTGCGTGCCGCTGTAGCGGGGCGAAGGTTGCGCGCGGCGCGCGGGCGCCGCGCGAACGGGCGTGGTGCCGGCAGTAGGAATCGAACCCACGACCAACGGTTTACAAAACCGCTGCTCTACCCCTGAGCTATGCCGGCAGGGGGCGTCATTCTACCGTTGGCGAGTTCGCGCGGATCGGCGACCGGATGCGGATCCCTTGTCGCAGCACTCCTCGGGATGGCCCGGCTGCGCCGGGTCACTTGATGATCTGCAGGTGCGACCGCCGCGGCTTGCGCTTGCCGCCGTCGTTGCCGTTGCCGTTCCTGCCGTCCTTCGCCTCGGCGGGCTTTTCGGCGTCGCGCGGAGCGGTCGCGGCCGACAGCGACGCCACCGGATCGGCCGGCGCGGCGAACGCGAAGCCGTAGCCGGTCTCCTTCGCGAAGATGCCCGACACCGCGCTCATCGGCACCGCGACTTCCTGCGACGAGCCGTTGAAGCGCGCGGTGAACTGGATCCACTCGTTGTCGATCGTCAGCTTGCGCGTCGCGGTCCCGCTGACGTTGAGGACGATCTCGCCGTTCTTGACGAAGGCGGCGGGCACGCGCGTCTGGTCGTTGACCTTGACGGCGAGGTAGGGCGTCAGCGCATTGTCGCCGCACCACTCGCAGATGGCCCGGATCAGGTACGGCTTGGCGGATTGCTCGGACATTGGGCCAGCATACTACGCAGCCCGCCCCGGGCGTCAAGCGCACCGTGGCTCAGGGAGGATCCCCCGGCCCCTCGCAACGACGGCTACTGCAGATCCCTCGGCCCTTCGCAACGCCGGCTACTGCAGATCCCTCGGCCCTTCGGGCCTCGGGATGACCCGTCGCGCGCTGCGCGCGCGACGGGTCACTTCCTCATGCCCCGCTCGGCCGAGGTCAGCGCCTCGGAGAACGCCGGGCGCGCGAACAGCCGCTCGGCATACTTCATGAGCGGCGCCGCCTGCTTGGGCATCTGGATGCCGTAGTAGTCGAGCCGCCACAGCAGCGGCGTGATCGCGACGTCGAGCATCGAGTAGTCCTCGCCCAGCATGTGCTTGTGCTTGGCGAACACCGGCGTGATCTGCAGCAGCGCGTCGCGGACGAGCCCGCGCGCCTTCTCGGCGTTCTTCTGGTTGTTGCCCTCCAGCGCGTCGATGTGGACGAACAGCTCCTTCTCGAAGCGGTGCAGGAACAGGCGCGCGCGGGCGCGCATCACCGGGTCGGCGGGCATCAGCTGCGGGTGCGGGAACCGCTCGTCGATGTACTCGTTGATGATGTTCGACTCGTGCAGCACGAGGTCGCGCTCGACCAGCACCGGGACCTGGTTGTACGGGTTCATCACCGCGAGGTCCTCGGGCTTGTGGTCGAGGTCGACGTCGATGATCTGGAAGTCCATGCCCTTTTCGTGCAGCACGATGCGGCAACGCTGGCTGAACGGGTCGGTCGTCCCGGAATAGAGGGTCATCATTTTGGGTATCTCCGTGCGCGGCGACCAGAGCGCCGCCGCAAAGCAATGAGGGCACGGACGTCGTCCGTGCCCCGCGCGGTCCGGACGGCGACGCGCGCTAGTGCAAATCCTTCCAGTACGAACGCTTGAGCGCGTACACGAGCGCGAACAGGACGCCCAGGTACAGCAGCACGACGATGCCCAGGCTGATCCGCTTGTTCTTGTTCGGCTCGCCCATGTACTCCAGGTAATTGACGAGGTCGGCGACGAACGCCTGGTATTCGACCTGCGACAGCGTGCCCGGCGCGTCCGGGTCGCCGGCCACGGTGCGCACGTACCACTTGCCGCCGGTGCCCGGCTCGACCTTCACGAGCCCCTTGACGGCGATGGCCGCGGCGAGCGCGCGTTCGTGGCTGTCGAACTCGGTCTGCACCAGCCGGCCCTGGCCCGAGAGCTGCCACAGCACGTGCGGCATGCCGACGTTCGGGAACACGAGGTTGTTCCAGCCGGAGGGCGTGGTGTCGTCGCGATAGAACCCGAGGAAATAGTTGTACAGCCAGTCGGCGCCGCGCACGCGCGAGATGACCGACAGGTCCGGCGGGAGCGCGCCGAACGAGCTGCGCGCCTGCGCCTCGCTCATCGACACCGTCATCGTCGAGCCGATCTTGTCGGTGCCGAACATCAGGTTGTCGCGGATCTGCTGCGGCGTCAGCCCGATGTCGGTCAGCCGCTCGTAGCGCATGAAGCGCGCGCTGTGGCAGTTGAGGCAGTAGTTGACGAAGTTGCGCGCGCCGCGCTGCAGCGACTCGGTATCCAGCCGGTGGATCGGCGCCGGGTCCATGCGGATGTCCGCGCCGCCCGACGCGAGCGCCGGCCCCGCGACCGCGACGAGGAGCGCCAGGGAAAGGGAGGCCAGCTTGTTCACCAGGTCGTCCTTTCCGGAACGGGCTTGGTCCTGTCGCGAGCCGTGTACCACGGCATCAGCGCGAAGAACAGGAAATAGACGACCGTCAGGAGCCGCGCGACCACCGTCGCCTTGTCGGCGCCGCCCAGGATCGGCCAGCCCTCGGGGAACTGCCCCCAGATGGTCACGGGAACCACGCCCAGGTAGCCCAGGATCAGGAACGAGATCACGAACGCGGCGAGCCACGACTTGTACAGCAGCCCGCGGTAGCGGATCGACTTGACGGCGCCGCGGTCGAGCCACGGCAGGAAGAAGAACGCCAGCACGGCGACGCCCATCGCCAGCACGCCCCAGAACTGCGAATTGAGGAACGACGGCACCGCGCGCAGGATCGCGTAGTACGGCGTGAAGTACCAGACCGGCGCGATGTGCTCCGGCGTCTTCAGCGGGTCGGCGGGGATGAAGTTGTTGGCTTCGAGGAAGTAGCCGCCCATGTCAGGCACGAAGAACATGATCGCGGAGAACACGGCCAGGAAGAACACGACGCCGACGATGTCCTTGATCGTGTAGTACGGATGGCTGTAGATGCCGTCGAGGTAGAGGCCGGTGGCCGGGTCCTTCGGCTGGTTCTTGATCTCGATGCCGTCCGGGTTGTTCGAGCCGACTTCGTGCAGCGCCATCAGGTGCGCGGCGACGAGCCCCAGCAGGATCAGCGGGAACGCGATCACGTGGAACGCGAAGAAGCGGTTGAGCGTGACGTCGGAGATCGTGAAGTCGCCGCGGATCCACACGCCCAGGCCCTCGCCGATCAGCGGCACCGTCGAGAACAGGTTCACGATCACCTGCGCGCCCCAGTACGACATCTGGCCCCACGGGAGCAGGTAGCCGAAGAACGCCTCGCCCATCAGCGTCAGGTAGATGAGGCAGCCGAAGATCCACAGCAGCTCGCGCGGCTTGCGGTAGCTGCCGTACATGAGCCCGCGGAACATGTGCAGGTACACGACGATGAAGAACATCGACGCGCCGGTGGAGTGCATGTAGCGGATCAGCCAGCCCCACTCGACGTCCCGCATGATGTACTCGACCGACTCGAACGCCTTCGTCGCGTCGGGCTTGTAGTTCATCGTGAGGAAGATGCCGGTCACGATCTGCATGACGAGCACCAGCGTCGCCAGCGAGCCAAAGTAGTACCAGAAGTTGAAGTTCTTCGGCGCGACGTACTTGCCCCACTGCGATTCCCACAGCGCGGTCAGCGGGAAGCGCGCGTCGATCCAGTTCAGCAGTTTTTCCATGCTAGGAGTCCTTGCCGTCCTGGCCCACGCCGATGACGATCTTCGTGTCCGACAGGTACTTGTGCGGCGGGATCACGAGGTTCGTGGGCGCCGGCACGCCGCGAAACACGCGGCCGGCCAGGTCGAATTTCGACTGGTGGCACGGACAGAAGAAGCCGCCGAGCCAATCGGGACCCAGGTCCGCCGGCGCGATCTCCGGGCGGAACGTCGGCGAGCAGCCGAGGTGCGTGCAGATGCCGATCGCCACCCACATCGCGTCCTTGATCGAGCGGTGCTCGTTCTTGCAGTACGCGGGCTGCTGCGGCACGTTCGAATTCGGATCGGCGAGCCGGCTGTCGAGCTTGGGCAGCGACTGCAGCATCGGCGCCGTGCGGTTGAGCAGCCAGCAGACCTTGCCGCGCCACTCGACGGTGATCAGCTGGCCCGGCTCGATCTTGCTGATGTCGACTTCGATCGGCGCGCCCGCGGCGCGCGCGCGCGCGGACGGCCAGAACGACATCACGAACGGTACGGCGGCGGCAGCCGCGCCCACGCCGCCGACGACGCCGGTTGCGGTGAGCAGGAACCGGCGTTTGGTCGTGTCGACCGTCTGATTGAGCGAAGCGTCAGCCATCCCCGTTTCCAAGAGAAACGCGAAAACAGAAAGTGGGCCGGTCGCAACCGGGCCGGCCCGCCGTTTCCGCGAAAGAATCGCAAAAACCGCGAGATTATACGGGATTTGGCCGTGCCGCCGGAAGCCCGAACCCCGGGACGAGGCGGAAACCGTTCACAAAACAGGCAGTTGCGGCGCCAAAAGACTTTGCGGCGCGGTCGCGCCGGCACCCCTGCGACGCCCAGGCGACACTATACTTTCATCGATGCTGCGCAAATTCTGGCTCCTCTTCGCCCAGGCCTGCACGCTCTGCCTCGCGGCGCTGTTCGTCGTGGCCACGCTGCGGCCGGACCTGTTGCCCCGGCTCCCGGGGCGCACGGGCCAGGTCGTCGTCACGCAGGAGACGGCGACGCCGATCGGCGGCACGCGCGTGACGACGTACGCGGACGCCGCCAGGAAGGCGATGCCCGCCGTCGTCAACATCTACACGAGCAAGGAAGTGCGCTCGCGCAATCCGCTCGCCGACGACCCGGTGTTCCGCCGCTACTTCCCGGACCTCGACCGCGGCACGGCGCAGCGGCAGACGAGCCTGGGATCCGGCGTCATCGTGTCGGCGGAAGGCTACGTGATCACCAACCATCACGTGATCCAAGGCGCCGACGACATCCAGCTCGTGCTCTCCGACGGCCGCCGCATGTCCGCGCGCGTGCGCGGCACCGACCCGGAGTCGGACCTGGCGGTGCTCAAGGCCGACGGCGAAGCGCTGCCCGCCATGACGTTCGCCGCGTCCGACAACCTGCAGGTCGGCGACGTCGTGCTCGCGATCGGCAATCCGTTCGGTCTCGGCAACACGGTCACGCTCGGCATCGTGAGCGCGCTCGGCCGCAACTACCTGGGCGTCAACCGCTTCGAGGATTTCATCCAGACCGACGCGGCGATCAACCCCGGCAATTCCGGCGGCGCGCTGATCGACACCGCCGGCAACCTGGTCGGCATCAACAGCACGATCTTCTCGCAGACGGGAGGCTCGCTCGGCATCGGCTTCTCGATTCCCGTCTCGCTCGCGCGCAACGTGTTCGAGCAGATCGTGCGCGACGGCGAAGTCACGCGCGGGTGGCTCGGCATCGAGCCCACGCCGGTCACCGCCGAGATCGCCAAGGCACTCGCGCTCGCGCGCCCCGAAGGCGTGGTCATCCGCGGCATCGAGCCCAACGGGCCGGCCGCGCGCGCCGGCATGCAGCTGATGGACGTCGTGCAGGAGATCAGCGGCAAGTCGACGCGCAACGTGCCGCAGCTGCTTGCTCGCATCGCCGAGCTGCCGCCCGGGTCCAGCGCCAAGGTGCGCATCGTGCGCAGCGGCCACGACGTCGAGGTCGACGTGCTGGTCGGCAAGCGGCCGCCGCCGGAGAAGCAGTAGCGCTACTGCAGCGCGCAGAGCGTCACGGCGTTCGGCCCGTAGCCTTCCTTGATGTAACCGTTGGCCACCATCTGGGCCTGGTCGGCAAGCGTCGTCGTGTAGCGGTGGTTCGAGTCCTTGCGGCCGTTCCACACGCGATAGATCGGCACGCCGCCGGCCGGACAGGCGCCGCTCGCCGTGTCCGGCAGGTCCATCTCGAAGACTTCGCTCGCCTCCAGCAGCCAGTCGTTCCCGAACCTGGTCAGCGTCGCCGCGCATTCCTGCGGGCTCGCCGAGTAGAAGTGCGAGTCGAGGCCGACCGCGGGATTGCCGTATGCGCGGCACACCGGGCGCCGGCCCGTGCGGCCGGTGCTGCCGACGCCGTACGCCTTGAACGACTTGCCCGTGCGCGACCAGCCCTTGTGCACGCCGTTGTCGAGGTCGCTGATCTCCTGCGCATTGGCGGTGATGAAGTAGTGGTCGAGCGCCTGGTTGTAGAACTCGACCACCGTGACGTTCGTCGGCGCCGGCACGCTGGTCGTCGGCGGGAGGACCAGGACGGCGAGGACCGCGCGCGCCGTGCTTTTCGATTCGACGGCGGACTTTGGCCGCGTGTCCACGCCGTCGAGGTAGAACCCCTTGACCGACAGCTTGTCCTTGAGCGAGTACCCGCCCGCCGCGTACACGGACGTCACGACGCCGTTGGTGCCCCACAGCGAGAAGTCGGTGAACCTGCCGAATTGCCCGGCCACCAGCGTGTGCCCGACATAGTTGTACCCGTCCGGCAGCGGGGCGAAGATCGAGAACGGGTTGCCCGGCGTGGTCGGGACGGAATAGACGAACGTCTGCAGAGCGGGCACGTTCGCGCAGAGCGGCGTCAGGTAGAAAGGCCTTGCCGTGCTCGCCCGGTTGAAGACGCCCGTTTCGAACGCGGTCGGAAACGTGTTGACGCCGTCGGCGAGGTCGTCGATGTAGCTGAAGGCGGACCCGAGCGAGTACTTGTACGACGCGTACAGCTCGCCCAAGTTCTGGCCGTCGAGGTTGCTCAGGTACCCGACCACCGCACCCGGCGACGTGCACTGTCCCGCGGCCGTGCCCGCGCCGAGCGCCGGGATGTTGAACGGGATCGGCTTGCCGGTGAACGTGCCGGCGTTGGGCGGCAGGCAACTGATCGCGAGGGTTCCCTGCAGCGGCGCGCTGCCGCCGTTGGTGATGGAGAGGGTAATGCCGCCTCCCGGAATGAACCACGCGGTGGAAAGATCGACGGCGACGGAATTGGCGTCGATCACGACCGACTTGGTCGTGACCCCGGGCGCATACGCGGCCGCGCCCGCGGTGGAGCCCATGAACGCGTAGCCGTTCGGACAATTCAACTGGAAGACGGCGGTCTGGCCGACGGCGACGCTGTAGGTCAGGTACTCGGACTCGGTGGCCAGCCCGGGAAAGCCCGACAACGCGATGCCGGCCTCCGGCCAGGCCACGACTGCCGCCGTCACCAATGCTGCGAGCACACGAAGCATGGGGCACCTCCGCTCGAGGGTCCGACCGCCGGGGTCGGCCACGATTGAACATGCTTTTCGCGGGCCCAGCAAGCCGGGACGACGGGCGGCAGGCCGCCGAGGGACGGCGGCTATTTCGCGGCGGCCCCTTCGGCTTCCTCGTCCTTCGCCGGCACGCTGACGAAGCGCGCGAGCAGCAGCCCCAGCTCGTAGAGCAGCCACAACGGCACGGCGAGCATCAGCTGCGAAAGCACGTCGGGCGGCGTGAACACCGCGCCGATCACGAACGCGCCGACGATCACGTACGAGCGGATCGACCGCAGCTTCTCGAGGCTCACGACGTTGAGCCGCACGAGCACGATCACGACCACCGGCACCTCGAACGTCAGGCCGAACGCCAGGAACATCGCCAGCACGAACGACAGGTACTTGTCGATGTCGGTCATCATCTGCACGCCGGCCGGCGTGTAGCCGGCGAAGAAGCTGAACATCACCGGGAACACGAAGAAGTACGCGAACGCCATGCCGACGAAGAAGAACACGACGCTCGACACGATGACCGGAAGCGCAAGCCGCTTCTCGTGGTGGTAGAGGCCGGGCGCGACGAACGCCCACGCCTGCCACAGCACGTACGGCAGCGCGATCAGGAACGCCGCCATCAGCGTCACCTTGAGCGGCACGAGGAACGTGCCGGTGACGTCGGTGGCGATCATCGTCGAGCCGGCCGGCAGCGTCCGCAGCAGCGGCGCGGCGAGCAGCGCGTAGATGTCCTTCGCCCACGGGAACAGGCAGAACAGCACGACGACCACCGCGATGATCGAGCGCATCAGCCGCGTGCGCAGCTCGACCAGATGCGAGAGGAACGTCTCCTGCGCCGCGGTTTCTTCAGCGGATTCGGTCATCGAGGCCTAGATCTTCTCGAAGCCGGGAAGCGTCGGCTGGCGCGGCAGTTCCGGCGGCGCGGCGTCCGCCAGCTCGCCGCCGGGTTCGTTGGGCAGCGGCCCTTCCTCCAGCAGGCGCGCGGCCTCGCCTTCGGCCGCCGGCGCGTCCGCCGCACCGGCGTTGAGGTCGCGCTCGACGTCGCGCACGCCGGTCTCGACGTCGCGCGCGGCGCTCTCGACCGACGACTTCAGGTCCGACGCGGCGGTCTGCACTTCCCTCTGCAGCTTGCGCAGCTCGTCCAGCTCGATCTCCCGGTTGATGTCCGCCTTGACGTCGGCGACGTAGCGCTGCAGCCGGCCGAACAGGTGGCCGAGCGTGCGCGCCGCCTTCGGCAGCCGCTCGGGGCCGATGACGATCAGCGCCACGACGGCGATGACGACGATCTCGGAGAATCCGACGTCGAACATTTAAGCGGCGGGCCGGAGGCGCCCGCGCCTTATGACTTGTTGGTCTCTTTCTTGACTTCGGCGTCGATCGTGCGGCCGGGGATCTGCTGCGCCGGCTGCTGCGCGTCGCTGCCCGCGGCCGCGTCGTCGGAGGTCTTCATGCCTTCCTTGAAGCCCTTCACGGCGCCGCCCAAGTCCTTGCCGATGTTGGTCAGCTTCTTGGTGCCGAAGATCAGCACGACGACCAGCAGGACGATCAACCAATGCCAGATGCTCAAGCCACCCATGGTGTGCTCCTTGTCAGTTCTTGCCGCGCACGATCATCGGGCCCAGCGGATCGGGGCCGCCGATCACGTGGACGTGCACGTGCGGCACGTCCTGGCGGCCGACGCGCCCGGTGTTGACGATCGTGCGGAATCCGTCGCCGGCGCCCTGCTCGCGCGCGAGCCGGCCGGCGAGCGTCATGATCCTGCCCATCACCGGCGCATCGTCGGCGGTCAGGTCGTACATGTTCGCGACGTGCATCTTCGGGATCAGCATGAAATGCACGGGCGCGATCGGGTGGATGTCGTGGAACGCAAGCACGTCGTCGTCCTCGTAGACCTTCCGGCCCGGAATCTCGCCGCGCACGATCTTGCAGAAGATGCAGTTGGGGTCGCTGGCGACCATGTGTTCGATCCTTTGCCGGCCGCGGCGGCCGGCGCGCCGGTCCGCGGGAGGCCCTCATTGTATCGCCCCCGGGCCGGCGATCGGCGGAGCGCCCGGTCCTAGCGTCCGCGGGCCGCCTTTTCCGCGTGCCCGGACGTGCCTTCGCGGCGTGCGAGCTCGGCCAGCACGTCGGCCGGCGACACGCCGTGGCGCGCGAGCAGCACCAGGCAGTGGAACCAGAGGTCGGCCACTTCGGACACGATGCGCCGCGGATCGCCGTCCTTGGCGGCCATGACGGTCTCGGTCGCCTCCTCGCCGATCTTCTTCAGGATCGCGTCGTCGCCCTTCGCGAACAGCGCGGCCACGTACGAGCCCGCGGGGTCGGCACCCCGGCGCGCGGCGATCGTCGCGGCCAGCCGCGCGAGCACGTCGTCGGTCACAGGGTCAGCCATCGCCGTAGATCGCCTTCGGGTCCTTCCGCACGGGCTCGACATCATGCCATGCGTCGCCGTCGAGCACCTGGTGGAAGCACCGCTCGCGGCCGGTGTGGCAGGCGATGCCGCCGACCTGGTCGACGACGAGCAGGACCGCGTCGTTGTCGCAGTCGAGCCGGATCTCGCGCACGCGCTGCACGTGCCCGGACGATTCGCCTTTGCGCCACAGCCTGCCGCGCGAGCGCGACCAGTAGTGCGCCTCCCGCGTGGCCGCCGTGCGCGCGAGCGCGTCGCGGTTCATCCACGCGAGCGTCAGCACCTTGTGCGTGGTCGCGTCCTGCGCGATCGCCGCGACCAGCCCGTTGGCGTCGAAGCGGACGGCGTCGAGCCAGACGGTCACGTCAGATCTCGCGAATCTCGATGCCGGCGGCCGCCATCGCGGCCTTCGCCTGCCCGATCGTGTACTCGCCGTAGTGGAAGATCGACGCCGCCAGCACGGCATCGGCGCCGCCTTCCGTCACGCCGTCGACCAGGTCGCGCAGCGAGCCGACGCCGCCGGACGCGATCACCGGCACGTCGACGGCATCGACGACGGCGCGGGTGAGCCTCAAGTCGAAGCCGGTGCGCGCGCCGTCGCGGTCCATGCTGGTCAGCAGGATCTCGCCTGCGCCGAGCGCCACCACCTCCTCAGCCCACTGCACGGCGTCGATGCCGGTCGCCGTGCGGCCGCCGTGGATGTACACCTGCCAGGCGTCGACCGCGTACTTCTTCGCGTCGATCGCCGCGACGATGCACTGCGCGCCGTAGCGCGCCGACGCCTCGGCGAACAGGTCGGGGTTCCTGACGCCCGACGTGTTGATGCTGACCTTGTCGGCGCCGGCGTTGAGCAGCGCGCGGATGTCCTCGACCGCGTTGACGCCCCCGCCGACGGTCAGCGGGATGAACACCTGCGAAGCGACGGCTTCGATCATCTCGTAGAGCAGCCCGCGCTTCTCGACGCTGGCGCGGATGTCGAGGAACGCGATCTCGTCGGCGCCCTGCTCGTCGTACCGGCGCGCGACCTCGACCGGATCGCCGGCGTCGCGCAGGTTGACGAAGTTCACGCCCTTGACGACTCGCCCCTCGGCGATGTCGAGGCAGGGGATGATGCGTTTGGCGAGTCCCATGGTGCAGCGTGTTCAGCTGCCCTTGGCGGCTTTCAACGCATCCTTGAAGTTGAGCGTGCCTTCGTAGATCGCGCGGCCGGCGATCGCGCCGATGATGCCGTCGGCTTCGTGGGCGGCGAGCTTCGTGATGTCGGCGATCGAGGACAGGCCGCCGGACGCGATCACCGGCACCTTGATCTCGCGCGCGAGCCGGACCGTGGCCTCGATGTTGATGCCGGTCAGCATGCCGTCGCGGCCGATATCCGTGTAGATGATGCCTTCGACGCCGTAGTCCTCGAACTTGCGCGCGAGGTCGACGACGTCGTGGCCGGTCATCTTCGACCAGCCGTCGGTGGCCACCTTGCCGTCGCGCGCGTCGAGGCCGACCAGGATGTGGCCGGGAAACGCCGAGCACGCGTCGTGCAGGAGGCCCGGGTTCTTGACGGCGGCCGTGCCGATGACCACGTAGCTGATGCCGTCGTCGAGGTAACGCTCGATCGTGTCCAGGTCGCGGATGCCGCCGCCCAGCTGGACCGGAATCTCCTCGCCGATCACGCTGACGACCTCGCGGATCGCGAGCTCGTTGCGCGGCCGGCCGGCGACGGCGCCGTTGAGGTCGACCAGGTGCAGCCGCTGGGCGCCCTGCTCGAGCCAGTGCTGCGCCATCGCGGCCGGGTCCTCCGAGAACACGGTGACCGACTGCATGTCGCCCTGCTTCAGGCGGACGCAGTGCCCGTCCTTGATGTCGATCGCGGGGATGATTTGCATGGCGGCAGCGGGTTTGCTGCGTGGGCGTGGCGACGCGTCGTCGCGGTGCGGGTGCGGTCAGGAGCGACCGTTCCAGGTGACGAAATTGGCGAGCAGCGCAAGTCCTGCGCGCTGACTTTTTTCCGGATGGAATTGGGTAGCGAAGATATTAGCCCGCGCGATGGCGCAAGTAAACGGCGCCGGGTAGTCCACGGTGCCGGCGACGACCGACGGGTCGGCGGGCTCCGGATGGAAGCTGTGGGCGAAATAGAAGCGGGCGCCGTCCTCGATGCCTTCCCACAGCGGATGCGGGCGGGTCTGGCGCACCGGACTCCAGCCCATGTGCGGGACCTTCAGGCGCTCGCCTGCGGGCGTGACCATCGCGTCGTCGCGGAAGCGGACCACGCGACCTGGGATCACCGCCAGGCAAGGCGTGGGACCCTCCTCGCTGACGTCGAACAGCATCTGCAGGCCGAGGCAGATGCCGAGGAACGGTCGTTCGCGCAGGGCGGCCAGCACCGGGGCGACCAGGCCGCTCGCGATCAGGCCCTTCATGCAGTCGGGCATCGCGCTCTGCCCGGGCAGCACGACGCGCTCCGCAGCGAGGATCGTCGCGGCGTCAGACGACACGACGACCTCCCGCGCGGGGGCGACGTGGGCGAGCGCCTTCGCCACCGAGCGCAGGTTGCCCATGCCGTAGTCGACGACGACGATCTTTCCCATGTCCGCGAACGCGGCTCCCTGACGGGCCGCGAGTCAGGTCAGAGCGTGCCCTTGGTCGAAGGGATCGCGGTGGCGGCGCGCGGGTCTCGCGCCACCGCCATCCGCAGCGCACGCGCGAACGCCTTGAACACGGTCTCCGCCTGGTGGTGCGCGTTGTCGCCGCGCACGTTGTCGACGTGCAGCGTGACCAGCGCGTGGTTGACGAAGCCCTGGAAGAACTCGTGCGTCAGGTCGACGTCGAACGTGCCGATCATCGCGCGCGTGAACGGCACGTGGAACTCGAGCCCCGGGCGGCCCGACAGGTCGACGACCACGCGCGACAGCGCTTCGTCGAGCGGCACGTAGGCGTGGCCGTAGCGGGCGATGCCCTTCTTGTCGCCGATCGCCGCCTTGAACGCCTGTCCGAGCGTGATGCCGATGTCCTCGACCGTGTGGTGGGCGTCGATGTGCAGGTCGCCCTTCGCGCGCACCGTCAGGTCGACCATTCCGTGCCGCGCGAGCTGGTCCAGCATGTGGTCGAGGAACGGCACGCCGGTGGCGAGCTCGGCGCGGCCGGTCCCGTCGAGGTTCAGCTCGACGGTGATCTGGGTCTCGGCCGTGTTGCGCTCGATGCGCGCGGTGCGGCCCGGGATTTCGGCGGGTGCGTTCATGCGAATCTGTTCAGTGCTTCCAGTACCGCGTTGTTCTCGGCGGGCGTGCCGATCGTGATCCGCAGGCAGTTCGCGAGCAGCGGATGCCAGCCGTCCACATTCTTCACCAGTATGCCAGCCTCGCGCAACGTCGCGAACCACTGCGGCGCGTCGGGCACGCGCACCAGCAGGAAATTGGCGTGCGAGGGGAACACGGTGACCCCGCGAAGCGCCGCCAGCGCGGCGGCCATCCGCGTGCGCTCGCGCCGGATGGCGGCGGCCTGCTCGGCCAGCAGCGGCGCGTGCCGCAGCAGCACCGGCACGACCGCCTGCGTCAGCGAGTTGACGTTGTAGGGCGGGCGCACCTTGTCCAGCTCGGCGATCCACGCCGGGTGCGCGGCCGCGTACCCCAGCCGGACGCCGGCCATGCCGACCTTCGACAGCGTGCGCACGACGATGAGGTTCGGGAACTCGAGCACGCGCGGCAGGAACGACGCGTCGGCGAACGCGTAGTACGCCTCGTCGACGGCGACCAGGCCGGGAGTCGCGCGGATGATCCGCTCGACGTCGAGCGCGCCGAACAGCGTGCCGGTCGGATTGTTCGGACAGGCGAGCCACACCAGCGCCGGCCGCTCGCGCTCGATCGCGGCGAGCATCGCGTCGACGTCCAGCGTCAGGTCCTCGCGCAGCGGCACGCCGACGAACCTCAAGTTCGACAGGTCGGCGATCGTCCGGTAGAGCACGAACGACGGAGTGGGCGCCAGCACGACCGCGCCCGGCTTGGCGACGGCGGCCGTCAGCATCTGCAGCAGTTCGTCGGACCCGTTGCCGAGGATCAGCGCGACGCCGTCGGGCAGCGCGAGCGAGGCGCGCAATGCCGCCTTCACCTCGTCGCCGCCGCCGTCCGGATAGCGGTTGATGCGCACGTTGGCAACGGCCGCGGCGATCTCCGCACGCGCCTCGCCGGACAGCCCATACGGGTTCTCCATTGCGTCGAGCTTGATCATGCCGGTCGCCTTCGCGACCGGATAGGCGTTCAGGGCGCGGATCTTCGGACGGATCGTCGCCTTGACGCGCGCGGCGACGTCGGCGTCGGCCACGGCGGCCCGCGGAGGACGGGGGTCGTTCATCGCGATGACCTGGGCCATGGCCGCCTTCAGTTCTTCGTCATGCGCGCCTCGGCCGACCGCGCGTGCGCGGTCAGCCCCTCGCCGTGGGCGAGCGTCGCGGCGATCGGACCCAGCGTCTGCGCGGACGCGCGCGTCAGGCGCAGCACGCTGGAGCGCTTTTCGAAATCGTACACGCCGAGCGGCGAGGAAAAGCGCGCGGTGCGGCCGGTCGGCAGCACGTGGTTCGGACCCGCGCAGTAATCGCCCAGCGCCTCCGACGCATGGTGGCCCATGAAGATGGCGCCGGCGTGGCGGATCGACGGCAGCAATGCGTCGGGATCGGCGACGGCGAGCTCGAGGTGCTCGGGCGCGATCCGGTTGACGACCGCGCAGGCGTCGGCCAGGTCTCGCGCGCGGATCAGCGCGCCGCGGCGCGCCAGCGACGCCGCGATGATCGCCGCGCGCGGCATCTCCGGCAGCAGGCGCGCGGCAGCGGCGTCGACGCGGTCGATCAGGTCCGCGTCGGGCGTGATCAGGATCGCCTGCGCCATCTCGTCGTGCTCGGCCTGCGAGAACAGGTCGAGCGCGACCCAGTCCGGATCGGCGGTCGCGTCGGCGACGACGACGACCTCGGACACGCCCGCGACCATGTCGATGCCGACGGTGCCGAACACGCGCCGCTTGGCCGCGGCCACGTAGGCGTTGCCGGGCCCGCAGATCTTGTCGACCGGCGCGATCGTCTGCGTGCCGTACGCGAGCGCGGCGATCGCCTGCGCGCCGCCGATCGTGTACGCGGTGGAGACGCCGGCCAGGTGCGCCGCGGCGAGGACGAGCGGGTTGCGCACGCCGTCGGGCGTGGGCACGACCATCACGATCTCGGCAACGCCGGCGACGTGGGCGGGAATCGCGTTCATCAGCACCGACGACGGATACGCCGCCTTGCCGCCCGGCACGTAGATGCCGACGCGGTCGAGCGGCGTCACGCGCTGGCCGAGCTCGCTGCCATCGTCCTCGGTGATGCGGAAGCCGCCGCCCTTCTGACGCTCGTGAAACGCGCGCACCCGCGTCGCCGCCTTCGCCAGCGCGTCGCGCTGGTCTGCCGGCAGCGCATCGTACGCGGCGCGCATGGCCGCCGGCGCGATCGCGAGCGCCGCCACCGAAGGGGCGTCGACGCGGTCGAACTGTTTCGTGTAGTCGAGGACCGCGGCGTCGCCGCGGCCGCGGACGTCGGCGATGATCTCGGCCACGCGCGCGTCGATCGCGGGATCCTGAGCCGATTCGAACGCGATCAGCGCGGAGAGCGCGCCGGCGAACCCGGGATCCGCCGTGTCGAGACGGCGGAAGGCGAACGCCGTCATGGCTTAAGCAGCCCGCCGCGCGTGGACGGCGTGGCCGAGAGCGTCGATCAGCGGCTGCATCAGTGCGCGCTTCATCTTCAGCGCGCCCGGATTGACGATCAGCCGTGCGGAGATCGGCAGGATGTCCTCGACCGCCACCAGGTCGTTCGCCTTCAGCGTGTTGCCGGTGGACACGAGGTCGACGATCACGTCGGCCAGGCCGACCAGCGGAGCCAGCTCCATCGAGCCGTACAGCTTGATCAGGTCCACGTGCATGCCCTTGCGCGCGAAGTGCTCGCGCGCGGTCCGCACGTACTTGGTCGCCACGCGGATGCGCGCGCCGCGCTGCACGGTGCCGGCCCAGTCGTACGAACGTGCGGTGGCCACCACCAGCCGGCAGCGGCCGATGCCGAGGTCGAGCGGCTGGTACAGGCCCTCGCCGCCGTGCTCGAGCAGCACGTCCTTGCCGGCCACGCCGGCATCGGCGGCGCCGTACTGCACGTACGTCGGCACGTCGGTCGGCCGCACGATGACGAACCGGACGTCGGGCCTGTTGGTCGCCAGGATGAGCTTGCGCGAGGTTTCCGGGTCCTCGGCCGGAACGATGCCCGCCTTGGCGAACAGCGGCAGCGTTTCGTCGAGGATGCGGCCCTTGGCCAGGGCGATCGTGAGGGCGGACACGGCGCTAAGCTGTTGATGGCGGAGGATCATTCTACCGTAGCCGCCCTGCGACGCCGCCCACCGCGCTACCGGTGCCGTTCGCGCCGCGCGTCGCGGTCGAACACGCAGCGGCCGGCGACGTAGGTCGCCCGCACCGCGCGGTCGTCGCCCAGCGCCATCTGGATCGCCAGCGTCTCGTCGAGATCGCGCGCATCGCGCATGCGGAATTCGATCAGCGGCGTCGAGTCGAGGTCGAGCACGACCAGGTCGGCCTCCATGCCCGGGGCCACGCTGCCGACGCGGTCGTCGACGTCGAGCGCGCGCGCGGCGCCGCGCGTGGCGAGGTAGAGCGCCGACGAGGGCGCGAGCGGCGCGCCCGACAGCTGCGCGACCTCGTAGGCCGCCTGCATCGTGCGCAGCATCGAGAAGCTCGTGCCGCCGCCCAGGTCCGTCGCCAGGCCCACGCGCACCGGCCGGCGCGCATCCTTGGCCGCGGCGAGCCGGAACAGCCCGCTGCCCAGGAAATTGTTCGACGTCGGGCAGTGTGCGATCGCGGTGCCGGAGTCGTGCAGGAAGCGGAAGTCGTCCTCGGCCAGGTGCACGCCGTGGCCGTAGATCGTGCGCGGGCCGGTCAGGCCGTGCCGTGCGTAGACGTCGAGGTAGGACGTCGCGTCCGGGTACAGCTTCGCGACCAGCGCGATCTCGGCCGAGTTCTCCGACACGTGCGACTGCACGTAGACGTCCGGATGCTCGCGCTTCAGCGCGCCCGCCGCGTCGAGCTGCGCGGACGTGGACGTGACGGCGAAGCGCGGCGTCACCGCGTACGCAAGCCGGCCGCGCCCGTGCCATCGCCGGATCAGCGCCTTCGACTCGTCGTAGCCGCGCTGCGCGGTGTCGGTCAGCGCCGCCGGCGCATTGCGGTCCATCAGGCACTTGCCGGCAATGAGGCGCAGTTCGAGCGCGGCGGCTTCTTCGAACAGAACTTCGGCCGACGCCGCGTGCACCGTGCAGAACACCGCGGCCGTCGTGATGCCGTTGCGCAGGTTCTCCGCCAGGTACGTGCGCGCGACGGAACGCGCGTAATCCGCGTCGGCGTACCGCGCCTCGGTCGGGAACGTGTAGCCCGACAGCCAGTCGAGTAGCGGCTTGCCGCCGGCGCCGATGATCGGCAGCTGCGGATAGTGGACGTGCGCGTCGACGAAGCCGGCGCTGATCAGCGCGTTCGCGTAGGTGGTGACCGGGACGTCGCCGGGCAGGCGCGCGAGGACGTCCGCCGCCGCGCCGCAGTCGACGATGCGCCCGTCGCGCATGACCACGACGGCGTCGCGCTCGTACCGGCAGGCGGCCGCGCCCTCGACGAACGGATCGCCGGCGAACGTGACCAGCGCGCCGCGCAGCGCAGAGGGTTGTCCCCCCCCGAAGGGCGCTGCGCGCCCCTCCCCCCCAGGGGGGCTCGCGCCTTGGGGCGGCCCGGCGGCGCTTGGGTCGTTCACTGCCGGGGCGTGCGCACGCTGGCGGGCGCCGCGACGCCGGCATTGGTGCGGAACGGATTGATGTCGAGGCCGCCGCGGCGCGTGAATCTCGCGTGGACGGTGAGCGCCTCGCAGCGGCACGCGGCGGCGACGTCGACGAAGATGCGCTCGGCGCAATGCTCGTGGAAGCCGGCGTGCCGGCGGAAAGACACCAGGTAGCGAAGCAGCCCGGCACGGTCGATGCGCGGGCCGCGGTACGCGAGGCCGATCGACGCGTAGTCGGGCTGGCCGGTCACCGGGCACACGGAGCGGAACAGATCCGTGCGCAGCGTCTCCAGCACGGCGGGGCCGTCGGCGCGCAGCGACGACGGGTCCACCTCGTAGCGGTCGATGTCGAGCGGCAGGTGATCGAGGCTTTCGCCGGGCAGCTCGGCCAGCCGCTGCCGCGCGAACGCCGAAGGCGGCGTCAGCGCGACGCGCACGGCGGCGCCGACGGCGGCGGACAGGTCGCGCGCGATCACTGCAGCCACCTCGTCGGCGTCGGCGAACCGCGATTGCGCGAACGAGCCCAGGTACAGCTTCACCGACTTCGACTCGACGATCGACGGCGACGCGACCGGCACGTCGAACGCGACGATCGCGATCGCCGGCTTGCCGGCCTCGTCGAGCCACGTATGCTCGTACGCGGTCCATGCGTCGGCGCCCGCGAACGGCAGCGCGTCGCCGATGCCGATCTCGGCGCGCTGCGGCGCGCGCGGCACCGCGAACAGCTGCGCCGCGTCGTACGTATCGGGATAGCCGGTTGCGTGGCCCAGCGGGGCGGCGGCCAGTTCGTCGCGCAGCGAGGACATCAAATTTTCACTTCACGCGCTCGATCCGCGCACCCAGGCCTTCGAGCTTCGCCTCGATCCGCTCGTAGCCGCGGTCGAGGTGGTAGATGCGGTCGATCGTCGTCCGCCCTTCGGCGACGAGGCCCGCGATGACCAGGCACGCCGACGCGCGCAGGTCGGTCGCCATCACGTCGGCGCCGGTCAGCTTGTCGACGCCCCTGACGACCGCCGTGTTGCCCTCGACCTCGATGTCGGCGCCGAGCCGCTTCAACTCCTGCACGTGCATCATCCTGTTCTCGAAGATCGTCTCGGTGATGATCGTCGTGCCGTCGGCGCGCGCGGCGAGCGCCATGAACTGCGCCTGCATGTCGGTCGGAAAGCCCGGATGCGGCGCGGTCCGCACGTTGACCGGCAGCAGCTTGCCCTTGCGTTCGACGCGGACGACGTCGCCGTCGACGGCGATCGTCACGCCCGCTTCGCGCAGCTTCTCGATCACCGCGTCGAGCGAATCTGGCTGCGCGCCGGTCACCGCCGCGCGTCCGCCGGTGGCGGCGACGGCGGCGAGGTACGTTCCCGTCTCGATGCGGTCCGGCATGATCGTGTGCGTCGCGCCGTGCAGGTGCGCGACGCCTTCGACGGTGATGCGGTCGGTGCCGGCGCCGGCGATCCGCGCGCCCATCGCGGCCAGGCAGCGCGCGAGGTCGACGACTTCCGGCTCGCGCGCCGCGTTCTCGAGCACCGTCGTGCCTTCGGCCAGCGTCGCCGCCATCAGCAGGTTCTCGGTGCCGGTCACCGTCACGAGGTCGAACACGATCTTCGTTCCGCGCAACCGGCCGCGCGCGTTGATGTAGCCGTGCGTAAGGTCGATCGCGGCGCCCATCGCCTGCAGTCCCTTCACGTGCTGGTCGACCGGGCGCAGGCCGATCGCGCAGCCGCCAGGCAGCGACACGCGCGCCTCGCCGCAGCGCGCGAGCAGCGGCCCCAGCGCCAGGATCGACGCGCGCATCGTCTTGACGAGCTCGTACGGCGCCAGCGGCCAGTCGATCCGCGCGGCGTCCAGGCCGACGGTGCCGGCGGTGCGCAGGTCCAGCGCAACGCCCATCTGCGCAAGCAGCCCCTGCATCGTGCGCACGTCGTTCAGGCGCGGCACGTTGGTCAGCGTCAGCGGCTCGGGCGAGAGCAGCGCCGCGCACATGATCGGCAGCGCCGCGTTCTTGGCGCCCGACACTCGCACCTCGCCGGACAGCGGCACGCCGCCCTCGATCGCGAGCTTATCCACGCCCGCGCTCCGCCCACTGCGCCGGCGTCAGCGTCTGCATCGACAGCGCGTGGATCTCCTCGCGCATCCGGTCGCCGAGCGCCGCGTACACCAGCTGGTGCTGCTTCACGCGCGACAGGCCCTCGAACGCGGCCGACACGATGACCGCCTCCCAGTGGTGGCCGTCGCCGCTCACTTCGACGTGTTCGCAGGCAAGGCCGCGCTCGAGCGAGGCGCGGATGGAATCGGGTGTGACCATGGTCGTTTCCGCTTTCTTCAGGCGCGAAGCTTCCAGCCTCGCCGCAGCAAGGCCAGCACCAGCGCGGCAATGCCGAGCACGGCCGCCGCGACGATCGCGAGGCTGGTCGACGGCGACACGTCCGACACGCCGAAGAAGCCGTACCGGAAGCCGTCGATCATATAAAAGAACGGATTGGCGTGCGACAGCGTCTGCCAGAACGGCGGCAGCGAGTGGATCGAGTAGAACACGCCGGAAAGGAACGTCAGCGGCACGATGACGAAGTTCTGGAACGCCGCGAGCTGGTCGAACTTGTCCGCCCACATGCCCGCCAGCAGGCCCAGCATCGCGAGGATCGCCGCGCCTCCCAGCGCGAACGCGAGCGCCCACAGCGGGTGCGGCATCGCCAGCAGCGACGGCGCGAACAGCAGCGTCACCGCGAACACGCCGAAGCCGACGACCACGCCGCGCACCATCGCGCCCAGCACGTACGCGGCGAACAGGTCGCCCGCCGAAAGCGGCGGAAGCAGCACGAAGATGAGGTTGCCCGTGATCTTCGACTGGATCAGCGACGACGACGAGTTGGCGAACGCGTTCTGCAGCACCGACATCATCACGAGGCCGGGAACGAGGAACGCCGTGTACCCGACGCGCCCGTCGTAGACGGACACGCGGCCCTCGAGCACGTGGGAGAAGATGAGCAGGTACAGCAACGACGTCAGGATCGGCGCGGCGACCGTCTGGAAGCTCACCTTCCAGAAGCGCAGCACCTCCTTGTAGAACAGCGTGACCCAGCCGTGGCCGACTACACCGTTCATGACGACGACTCCGGCGACTTCATGATCCGCAGGAACACCTGCTCGAGGTCGGCCTCCTCGAGCGCCAGCTCGGCGATCGCGATGCCCTCGGTGCGCAGCGCGGCGAGCAGCGCCTCGAGCTCGTCGTATGTCGTAAGCCCGAGGTAGAAAACGCCGCTGTCTGCACGCACGATCCGCGGCTGCCATGCGGCGGGCACGCGCGCCGCCACGATCCGGCACGTGATGCCGGCGAAGCGCGACAGCAGGTTCTGCGTGGAGTCGAGCGCGACGACCCGCCCGGCCTTCAGCATGGCGATGCGCGTGCACAGCGCTTCGGCCTCTTCCAGGTAATGCGTGGTCAGGATGATCGTGTGGCCGTCGCGGTTCAACTTCCTGATGAAGCCCCACAGGCTCTGCCGCAGTTCGACGTCGACGCCGGCGGTCGGCTCGTCGAGCACGATCACCGGCGGCTTGTGCACGAGCGCCTGGCCGACCAGCACGCGCCGCTTCATGCCGCCGGACAACGAGCGCATGTTCGCGTGCTGCTTTCCGGTGAGGTCGAGGTGATGCAGGATCTCGTCGATCCACGCGTCCTGGCGGCGCAAACCGAAGTAGCCGGCCTGGAACTCGAGCGTCTCGCGCACGGTGAAGAACGGATCGAAAACGAGTTCCTGCGGCACCACGCCCAGGCTCCGCCGCGCGGCGCGGAAATCGTCGACGACGTCGTGGCCGAGGATGCGTGCGCTGCCGCGGTCGGCGCGCGTCAGCCCGGCGATGATCGAGATCAGCGTCGTCTTGCCGGCGCCGTTCGGGCCGAGCAGTCCGAAGAACTCCCCGGCCTGCACGGTGAGGTCGACGCCGGCCAGCGCCTGGACGCTGCCGAAGCGGCGGGCGACATCGATCACTTCGACGGCGGCAGTCATGCTGGACAGCGGGAGGGTCGTTGCGGCGAGGATACGCCGCCGCGCACCCCGGGCCTTAAGGGGCGATCTGGTCGTCGATGCCGTAGACGCGGGCAAGCGCCGCGAGCGACGCCGGCACCGCGACGAAGTTGAGCGGCTTGCCCTCGGCGACGCCGCGGCGCCGCAACGCCAGCAGCACGGCCAGCGCCGCCGAATCCGCGTGCGCGAGGCCGGACATGTCGACCGCCCCCGACGCCGGCAGCGGCAGCCGCGACGTCGCGTCGAGCACGTCCATCGCGTCGTCGAAAGTCAGCGTGCCGGCGAACGTCCAGCGGTCGCCTTTCGCGGTGAAGGCGCCCTGCCCGTTCGTCATCTGGCCGGCGTCCCCTGGTTCTTCGTGGTCAGCGACTTGATCAGGCCCTCCACGCCGCCGTTCTTGATCTGCTCGTTGAACTCGTCGCGGTAGTTGGTGACGAGCGAGATGCCGCCGACGACGATGTCGTACACCTTCCACCCGGCCGCGGTCTTGATCATCCCGTAGTCGATCTGCACCGGCGCCTGGCTCGGCCGGATGACCTCGGTCTTGACCGTCACGTCGGTCGCGGCGGCGTCGGCGCGCAACGGCTTGTAGTCCATCGTCTGGTCGCGGTACTGCGTGAGCGCGCCCGAGTACGTGCGCACCAGCAGCGTCCGGAACTGGTCGATCAGCTGCTTCTGCTGCTCGGGGGTCGCCTGCCGCCAGTTCCGGCCCATCGCGAGCGACGTGATCTTCTCGAAGTCGAAATTCGGCAGCAGCTTGGTCTCGACGACCTCGCGGATGCGCTGCTGGTCGCCGGCCTGCACCTTTGGATCGGACTTGATGATCTGCAGCACTTCCTGCGACACGCGCTTGACCATCGCGTCGGGCGCTTCCTGCGCAAGCGTGGCGCCCGCGCCGGCGAGGCCGGCGAACGCCACCACCAGTGTTGCCAATGAAACGGGTAAACGCATCACTCGTCGTCCTTCTCTTTCGGCGGATTGCCGTCGTGAACCAGGTACTCGCGGCGCTGCAGGTAGGCGCGCCGCACGAACGTGTACTTGTCGATCGACGCCTGGTCGATCAGCGACGTCGCGCCCAGCGCGCTTGCGCGGTAGTCGATCGCGCCCAGGCCGTAGATGACGTTGCGCACGGCGACGTCCGGGATCTCGGTCGTCGGCGACCACAGGATGCGCAGGATCCAGCCCGAGCCGTCGCGCACGGTGGTCGGTCCGAACAGCGGGATGAACAGGTACGGGCCCTGCGGAATGCCCCAGTAGCCGAACGTCTGCCCGAAGTCCTCGTTGCCGCGCGGGATGTCCATGTCCGACGCGATGTCGATCAGCCCGGCGAGTCCGAAGCCCGTGTTGATCAGCACGCGGCCGAAGTCGTTGCCCGCCTTGTCGAGCTTGCCCTGCAGCAGGCCGTTGACGCCAGAGAACAGGTCGTCGATGTTGTTGACGTAGTTGGAAACCGCCCGCTGGACCACCGTCGGCACGTAGTCGACCCACGCCTGCGCGATCGGCCTGGCGATGTACTTGTCGAGCGGCTCGTTGATCTCGTACATCACGCGGTTGGACGCCTCGAACGGGTCGTAGGGCCGCCCGGGCGTGCTCGCGCACGCCGACAGCAGCAGCGCGGCCGCGAGCGCGAAAGACAGGCGCAGCTTGTTCATTTGGCGGGTCCCGTGGTGGCCTTGTCGAACAGGAACTGGCCGATCAGCTTCTCCAGCACGACGGCCGACTGCGTCTTCGTGATCCGGCTGCCGTCGGCGAGCATGGCCGGGTCGCCGCCCGCTTCCAGGCCGATGTAGACCTCGCCCAGCAGGCCGGACGTCAGGATCGCCGCGATCGTGTCCTTCGAGAACTGGTAGCCGTTGTCGATGCGCAGCGTCACCACGGCCTCGTAGGTCTTGGCGTCGAGGCGCACCGACTCGACGCGGCCGACGATCACGCCGGCCGCCTTCACCGGCGCGCGCAGCTTCAGCCCGCCGATGTTGTCGAAGTTGGCGACGAGCCTGTAGCTCGGCTTCGTCTCGAGCGACGTCAGGTTGCCGACCTTGAGCGCGAGGAACACGATCGCGCCCAGGCCGATCGTCACGAAGATGCCGACCCACAGGTCGATGGCGGAGCGATTCATTCGGTCTGATTCCCGTTAACCGTTGCCCAGGCCGCGGAACATGAACACGGTGAGGACGAAGTCGAGCGCGAGGATCGCGAGCGATCCGCCGACGACGGTCCGCGTGGTCGCGGCCGACACGCCTTCGGCGGTCGGCTTCGCGTCGTAGCCTTCGAACACGGCGATCAGGCTGACCGCGATGCCGAACACCACGCTCTTGATGATCCCGTTGGTGACGTCCGGCCAGAAATCGATGCCGGCCTGCATGTTGCCCCAGAACACGCCGTTGTCCACGCCGATCAGCCGGACGCCGACCAGGTACGCGCCGAACACGCCCATCACCGAGAACAGCGCGGCCAGCAGCGGCATCGAGATGACGCCCCCCCAGAAGCGCGGCGCGACGATGCGCGCGAGCGGATCGACGGCCATCATCTCCATCGCCGACAGCTGCTCCGTCGTCTTCATCAGGCCGATCTCGGCGGTGACCGCGCTGCCCGCGCGGCTCGCGAACAGCAGCCCGGCGACCACCGGTCCCAGCTCCCGCACCAGCGACAGCCCGACGAAGATGCCCAGCGAATCGCCTGCGCCGTACTTGTTGAGCGCGTCGTAGCCCTGCAGGCCCAGCACCATGCCGACGAACAGTCCGGACACCATGATGACCACCAGCGACAGCACGCCGGCGAAATACACTTCGCGCGCGGTGAGCTGCAGCCGCCGGAACGCCGCCGGCGAATGGACTATCACAGCGACGAAGAAGCGCGCGGCGAAGCCCAGCCGCGAGATCGCGCTGAGGGTGCCGGCGCCGACGCGCCGCACGCCGTTGACGATCGCGTTATCCGGCATGGGCGGCCAGATCCTCGGCGTACGGGCGCGCCGGATAGTGGAACGGCACCGGGCCGTCCGGTTCGCCGTCGACGAACTGGCGGACGAACGGGTCGGTCGACCTGTGCACTTCGTCCGGCGTGCCGCGCGCGATGATCCGCCCCTCGGACACGAAGTACAGGTAGTCGACGATCTTGAGCGACTCGTAGACGTCGTGCGTGACGACCACCGACGTGATGCCGAGCGCATCGTTGAGCTTGCGGATCAGCTGGCCGACGACGCCGAGCGAGATCGGGTCGAGGCCGGCGAACGGCTCGTCGTAGAGCACGATCATCGGGTCGAGCGCGACGGCGCGCGCGAGCGCCACGCGCCGCGCCATGCCGCCGGACAGCTCCGACGGATTGAGCTGCGCGGCGCCGCGCAGGCCCACCGCGTGCAGCTTCATCAGCACGAGGTCGCGGATCAGCGGCTCGGCGAGCGCCGTGTGCTCGCGCATCGGGAACGCGACGTTCTCGTACACGGTCATGTCAGTGAACAGCGCGCCGAACTGGAACAGCATGCCGATCCGCCGGCGCATCGCGTACAGCGCGTCGCGGTCCAGGTCCTTGACGGACCGGCCGTCGACGCGCACGTCGCCCGACTGCTGGCGCAACTGGCCTCCGATCAGCCGCAGGATCGTCGTCTTGCCGCAACCGGATCCGCCCATGATCGCGACCACCTGCCCGCGCGGTATCTGCATGTCGATGCCGGACAGCACCGGCCGCCCGGCGTCGTAGCCGAACGTGACGCCGGCCATTTCGACCGCATTGGGGGAGGCAGCAACAGGCACGGCAGCGGGCTGCGGCGATAGGGGGTCCAAACGGGAGTTCCGTGCAGGCAAAAGGATGCAGATTGTAGCCGCTGCGCCAGCGCCGCCGCAATGACCCGCGGTCAGTTAGGGATGCCGGCGCGGGCCCGTGGCATGGACAGCGCATGGACAAGACGCGCCGGCGCTTCGTTCAACCCGGGACCGTTGCGGCCTTCAGGCGCCGTGCTTGGCGCGCAGCAGCCGGTGCTCGGCGAGCGAAAGCTGCTCGGGCCGCCCCAGCAGCACGACCAGGTCGCCGCCTTCGAACCGCCAGTCCGCCCCCGGCCGCAGCGATCGGCTGCCGCGGCGGCGGACGCCGGTCACTTCAACCAGGCCGTCGAGCTTGATCTCGGCGAGCGTGCGCCCGACCGCCGTCGCGCGGTCGGGAAGCACGACCGTGTGCAGCCGGGCCTGCACGTTGTCGGCGGCGTCCGCGGTGTCGGTCGCGCCGTGGAAGAACCCGCGGAAGAGCCCGTAGCGTTCCTCGCGGATCGTGCGAATGCGCTTCAGCACGCGATTGAGCGGAACGCCGAGCACGAGCAGCGAGTGCGACGCGAGCATCAGACTGCCCTCCAGCACTTCCGGGACGACCTCGGTCGCGCCGGCGTCGAGGAGCTTGCCTATCTCGCTGTCGTCGATCGTGCGCACGATCACCGGCAGGCCGGGCCGCTGCTGGTGGACCTGGTGGAGGATCTTGAGCGCCACCGGCGTGTTCGCGAAGGTGATCACGACCGCGCGCGATTTCGCCAGCCCGGCGCTGGTCAGCGCCTCCCGCCGGCTCGCGTCGCCGTAGACGACGCCGCTGCCGTCGGCCGCCGCCTCGCGCACGCGCCCGGGGTCCGAGTCCATTGCGACGTACGGGATCTCCTCGGCCTCGAGCAGGCGGACCAGGTTCTGCCCGCTGCGGCCATAACCGCAGACGATGATGTGGTCCTGCCGCGCCATCGTGCGCGCGGCGATCTGCGTCACCTGCGCGGCGCGCGCGAGCCAGTCGTTGGCCGTGAGCTTGCGCACCAGCGGCTCGCCGAACTGGATCAGCAGCGGCGCGCCCAGCATCGAGATGATCATCGCGGCCAGCACCGGCTGCAAGAGCTCCCTCGGCACGATGCCGTTCTGGAACGCGAGCGCCAGCATGACGAGCGCAAGCTCGCCGGCCTGCGCGAGGTAGAAGCCGATGCGCAGCGAGGTGGCGAGCGGCGCCTTGAACGCGCGCGCCAGCGCGACGATCAGCACGAGCTTCACGAACACCGGCACGACGAGCAGCAGCAGCACCCAGTAGAAATTGCGCGCGACGACCGAGAGGTCGAGGGCCATGCCGACCGTGATGAAGAAGAGGCCGAGCAGCACGTCGCGGAACGGCTTGATGTCCTCCTCGACCTGGTAGCGATACTCGGTCTCGGCGATCAGCATGCCGGCCAGGAACGCGCCGAGCGCCAGCGAGAGGCCGAGCGACTCGGTGATCGCACCGAGCCCCAGCGTCACCAGCAGGACGTTGAGCACGAACAGCTCCGACGAGCGCTGGCCGGCGACGACGTGGAACCACGCGCGCATCGGCTTCTGGCCGAGATACAGGATCACCGTCAGCGCCACCGCGGCCTTCGCCGCCGCCACGGCCAGCGCCATCGCGAGCTCGGTGCCGGACTTGCCGAGCGACGGGATCACGATCAGGAACGCGACGACCGCCAGGTCCTGGAACAGCAGCACGCCGAGGACGTCGCGCCCGTGCGCCGAAGCGAGCTCCATCCGCTCGGCGAGCATCTTCGACACGATCGCCGTCGAGCTCATCGCGAGCGAGCCGCCGAGCACGAGCCCCGCCTGCCAGCCGTAGCCCACGAAATGCAATGCGACCATCGCGCCGACCGTCGTGATGCCGACCTGTGCTGCGCCGAGACCGAACACCGCGCGGCGCATCGCGTTCAGCTGCGGCAGGCTGAATTCGAGCCCGATCGAGAACATCAGGAACACGACGCCGAACTCGCCGACCTGGCGCGTGGTGTCGTCCATCGGCACCCAGCCGAGCGCGTGCGGACCCACGGCCACGCCGACCAGCAGGTAGCCGACGATCGGCGGCAGCCGCAGGATGCGGCAGACGACCACGACGACGACGGCCGCCGCGAGCAGCGTGATGATGAGCAACAGCGCGTGCGGCACTGGGCAAGGTCTCCACGGGGCCGTCGCCCTGGCGGCCGTCGCGGCCGGATCCTTCGGGGACGGGTCCCGTCCGCATCATAAGTCACCGGCCTCGGGGGCGGGCCGGCGACGCCACGCTTATAATCGATCCATGAATACCCGGGCGCCCGACGAAGTGGCGCGTGCGGCGGCGACGACGCGCGTGGACCCCGCGCGTGCGCTGGCGCTGGCGCGTCAGGTGCTCGACACCGAGGCCGGCGCGATCGCGGCGCTCGGCAAGCGCATCGGCGCGCCGTTCGTCGCCGCGGTCGAAATGATGCTCAATTGCCGCGGCCGCGTCGTCGTCTGCGGCATCGGCAAGTCGGGGCACGTCGGTCGCAAGCTGGCGGCGACGCTGGCGTCGACCGGCACGCCGGCGTTCTTCGTGCACGCGACCGAAGCCTCGCACGGCGACCTCGGCATGATCACGCCCGACGACATCGTCATCATGATCTCCAATTCCGGCGAGACCGACGAGCTGGTCACGCTCACGCCGCACCTGAAGCGCGAAGGCGCCGCGCTGATCGCGCTGACCGGCAGCGGGCTGAGCTCGCTCGCGCAGGCGGCGGACCTGCACCTCGACGCCGCCGTCGACAGCGAAGCGTGCCCGCTCGGGCTCGCGCCGACCGCGAGCACCACCGCGGCGCAGGCGCTGGGCGACGCGCTGGCGCTGGCGCTGCTCGACGCCCGCGGATTTTCCGCCGAGGATTTCGCGCGGTCGCATCCCGGCGGCGCGCTGGGCCGGCGGCTCCTGACGCGCGTGTCCGACGTGATGCGCACCGGCGACGCGCTTCCGGTGTCGCCCCTGTCGGCGCCGCTTTCGGCGGCGATCGTCGAGATGAGCCGCAAGGGCATGGGGATGACGGTGGTCGTCGACGACGACCGCCGCGTGGCCGGCATCTTCACCGACGGCGACCTCCGGCGCTGCCTTACGCACGTGCGCGACGTCGCGGCGACCCGCGTGTCGGACCTGATGACGCGCGCGCCGCGCACGGTGCGCGCAGCGCAGCTCGCCGTCGACTGCGTCGAGACGATGGAGGCGCCGCCGAAGGTGTCGCAGCTGCTGGTGGTCGACGACGACGGGCGCCTGGTCGGCGCGCTGCACCTGCACGACCTGTTCCGCGCGAGGATCGTCTAGATGCCGCTGGCCAACATGGACCGCGCTCGCCGCGTGCGCCTGCTGACGTGCGACGTCGACGGCGTGCTGACCGACGGCAGGATCTACGTCGACGACCACGGCCACGAGACGAAGGCGTTCTCTGCGCTCGACGGCGTGGGCATCAACCTGCTGGTGCGGGCCGGCATCGTCGTCGCGTGGATCACCGGCAGCGCCGCGCCGGCGGTCACGCACCGCGCGCGGCGCCTCAACGTCACGCACGTGATGCTCGACGTCCCCGACAAGCTCGCCGCGTGGGAATCGCTGCGCGCGAAGCTCGGCGTGGCGGCGGAGGCGTGCGCGCACATCGGCGACGACCTGCCCGACGTGCAGGTGATGCGGGCGTGCGGGTTCGCGGTCACCGTCCCGCACGCGCCGGCCGCCGTGCGCGAGCACGCGCACCACGTGACGACGCGCGACGGCGGCAGCGGCGCGGTGCGCGAGCTCGCGGAAATGATCCTGGCCGCGCAGGGACACACGATCCAGATCGCCGGCGCGCCGCCGCGCGCGGCGTGACGGGACGGGACGGCCGTGATCACCACACGCGTGCTGCTCGACCGCGCCACTGCCTGGTCGCCCGTGCTGCTGCTCGGCGCGCTGGCGGCGCTCACGTACTGGCTCGACTCGCAAGTGCAGCCGTCGGCGCCGCGCCGCGACGGATCGGAGCGCCACGACCCGGACATCTTCGTCGAAGGGTTCCGTTCCATCACGCTCGACGCGAAGGGGCAGCCGCTGCAGCTGATCGCGGGCAAGTACGCGCGGCACTTCGGCGACGACCAGACGACCGAGTTCACCGACCCGGTGCTCGCGCAGACCGAGGCCGGCAAGCCGGCGTTCCACGTCACGGCCGCGCACGGCCGGATGACCGGCGACCGCAAGGAAGTGACGTTCACCGGCAACGTGCGCGCGGTGCGCGACGCGGGACCGACGACGCCGGGCGCCGCCCCGGCGGGTCCGGTGACGGTCACGACGGAATTCCTGCAGGTGTTCCCCGACCGGGAGTTCGCGCGCACCGACAAGGCGGTGACGATCGCGGAGCCGCGTGGAATAATCAGGTCCGTCGGGCTCGAGCTCGACAACAAGGCCAAGACTTTGAAGCTCCGCTCGAGCGTGCAGGGCACGTTGCAACCGCAGGCGCTCCCGAAGTGATCCGCCTCCTCCGCAGCCTTCGACCGCTGATCGCCGTCTGCGCACTCGCGCTCGCCTGCGGCGCGCACGCGGAGAAGGCCGACAAGGAGAAGCCGATCGCCTTCACGTCGGACGAGGGCGAGGTCAACTACGAGAAGAAGACCGGCGTGCTCAAAGGCAACGTGGTGATCACGCAGGGCACGCTGACGATCAAGGCCAACCGGATCGACTTCAGGCAGAACGCCGACAACTCGCTGTCGGCGACCGCGTTCGGGAGCCCGCTGTCGTTCCGCCAGAAGCGCGACGACGCCGAAGGCTATTACGAAGGCTGGGCGCAGCGTGCCGAGTACGACGGCACCAAGGACCAGCTCGAGCTGTTCGACAACGCGATATTGAAGCGCGGCGCCGACGAGATCCGCAGCAACTACATCTCGTACAACTCGGCCACCGAGCAGTTCCGCGCCGAGGGCCGCGCGTCGACCGCGCCCGTCGCGGGCGAACCCGGCCGCAGCGACAAGGTGCGCGGCGTGTTCCAGCCGAAGAGCGACGTGCTGCCCGGCAAGGGCGCCCCCGGCAAGGGTTCCGACGGCAAGTCCGCGCCGCTGACGCTTACGCCGTCCGGGGAAATCGCGCCGGCCGCGAAATGAGCTTCGCCGAACCGTCCCAAGGAGCTGCCCCCTCGGGGGGAGCGGCGCGCAGCACCGCTCGGGGGGATCACCAGACGTGAGCGAGCTGTCGGCGGTCCGGCTGCAGAAGCGCTACAAGGCGCGCACGGTCGTGCACGACGTGTCGCTCGACGTCGCCAGCGGCGAGGTCGTCGGCCTGCTCGGCCCCAACGGGGCCGGCAAGACGACGTGCTTCTACATGATCGTGGGCCTGGTGGCGGCCGACGGCGGCACGATCCACCTCGACGGCGAGAAGCTGTCGCACCTGCCGATCCACCAGCGCGCGAGGCGCGGGCTGTCGTACCTGCCGCAGGAGGCGTCGATCTTCCGCAAGCTGACGGTCGCCGAGAACGTGCGCGCGATCCTCGAGCTGCAGGACCTTGATCCGGATACACTGTCC
>JAXMFM010000005.1:0-8579 GCA_046347755.1 Burkholderiales bacterium
CTCTTCACGGCGACGCTGGCCGCGGGGGCCGCGTGCTGGTGCGCCGGCAACCTGACGTGGGCGCAGGGCGCGGCGCCCTATGGGGTCGTCGGGTGGTGGCTCGCCTTCCCGGTCCTGACCATCGCCGGCGAGCGGCTCGAACTGTCGCGCTTCCTGCCGCCGTCACCGGCCGCAAAACGCGTGTTCGTCGCGATCCTGCTCGTGCTCGCGGGCGCGCTGGCCGGCGGCGGCGCGGCGTGGAGCGCGCCGGCGTTCGGCGCGGCGCTCGTGGCGCTCGCGCTGTGGCTCGGCCGGCAGGACATCGCGCGCCGCACCGTCCGCGGCGCCGGACTCACGCGCTACATCGCCGTGTGCCTGCTCGCCGGCTACGCGTGGCTCGCCGTCGGCGGCGCCGTCGTCGTCGCGACGGGAACGCTCGCGCCCGGAACGCGCGCGTACGACGCCGCCGTGCACGCGCTGGCGCTGGGCTTCGTTTTCTCGATGATCTTCGGGCATGCGCCGGTGATCTTCCCGGCGGTGCTGCGCGTGACGATGCGGTATTCGCCGGCCTTCTACGCGCCGCTCGCGCTGCTGCACGGGTCGCTCGTCGTGCGGATCGCCGGCGACTTCGCCGCGCGGCCCGACTGGGCGCGCGCCGGTGCGCTCGGCAACGCGGCGGCGATCGCGCTGTTCATCGCGACCGCGCTGGCCGCGGTGTGGCGGGGACGCCGTGCGGGGCGCACGCCCGGCTGACCGGACGCCGGTCAGCCGTGGAGCGACTCGTACTTCGCCATCAGCTCGTCCGGGCTTTCCTGGAAGTCCGGGTTGACCACGATGCAGTCGGCCGGGCACACGAGCTTGCACTGCGGCTCGTCCTCGGCGCCGACGCACTCGGTGCAGCGCGCGGGGTCGATGACGTAGATCGTGTCGCCGGCGCTGATCGCCTCGTTCGGGCACACCGGCTTGCACGCGTCGCAGGCCGTGCAGTTGTCGTTGATGAGCAGTGCCATGGTCTCCTCTTTCGTGTTCAGGCGGCCGCGCGCGCGGTGAGCTCGCGCAGGCGGGCGTGGCGGAACGCGCCCCACAGCGCCGCGCCGATCGCGCCGGCGTAGATCGAGTCGGGATGGTTGACGGCAGTCACGTTGACCTTCTCGTTGACCATCTCCTCGCCGATCGCCGCCAGCAGCCCGGTGTCGAGCGCCAGCCCGCCCGTCAGCAGCGCCGTCCCTTCCTTGATGCCGGTGACCTTCAGCAGCTTGACGATGCGCGAGGCCATCGACAGGTGGATGCCCTTGAGGATATCAGGGGTCGCGATGCCGCGCGACACCATGTTGATGACGTCGGTCTCGGCGAGCACCGCGCAGATCGAGCTGACCTTCTCCGGGTTCTGCGACGTCTGCGACAGCGGGCCGATCTCCTCGACCGCCACGCCGAGGTAGCGCGCGATGTTCTCGAGGAACTGGCCGGAACCGGACGCGCACTGGCTCGTCATCTTGTACGACAGCACCTTGCCGCGCTCGTCGACGTAGATCGCGCGGCCGTTGAGCGCGCCGATGTCGACCACGGCGCTGGCGCCCGGGTGCAGGAACACGCCGCCGCGCGCGTGGGTCGTCATCGAGTAGAAGTGGCCGGTCGCGAACTTGACGTTCTCGCCCTCGCCGGTCGTCGCCGTGTACTCGACGGCCGCCGGGTCGACGCCCGCGTCGGCCAGCACGGCGTCGCGGCCTTCCTGCGCGAGCTGCATCGGGTCGCGCCGGCGGATGCGCTCGCAGCGCTTGGCGAGCCACTCGTGGCGCTCGCCGTCGGTGCGGAACAGCACGGACTTGACGGCGCCGGAGCCGATGTCGATGCCGATCGTGATGGTCATGGGTTTTCCGTCCTCGTCGTTGCCTGGGTGCGCCTCACGCCGCCCGCGCCTGCGCGACCTTGCCTTCCTCGACCACCGCCCGCCACGCGAACGTCGCGCCGCCCAGCGCGCCGGTGTAGATCGAGTCCGGGTTGATGTTGAGCGTCAGCTTGCCGTAGTTCTCCTCGACCAGCTGCTTCAGCGCCTTCACCGCCGCCTCGTTCTTGGCCACACCGCCGGTGAACGTGAATTCGTCGCGGATGCCGCCCGAGCGCGCGAGGATCGACATCGCGCGCAGGATGATCGCGCGGTGCAGCCCGGCCATGATGTCCTCGCGCTTGTCGCCCAACGCCAGCCGGTCGCGCAGCTCGGCGCCGGCGAACACCGTGCACGTCGAGTTGATGCGGATGGTCTTGGTCGACTTCATCGCGAGGGGACCGAGCTCGTGCAGGCCCATGTTCATCTCGTCGGCGATGTAGCCGAGGTAGCGGCCGCAGCCGGCGGCACAGCGGTCGTTCATCTGGAAGCTCTCGACGATGCCGTTGGGGTCGACCTGGATCGCCTTCGTGTCCTGGCCGCCGATGTCGAGCACCGTCGCCGTCCTCGGATACATCACGTGCGCGCCGAGGCCGTGGCACAGGATCTCGGAGCGCACGTGCTCCTTCGAGAAGGGCAGCCGCGCGCGGCCGTACCCCGTGCCGACCACGTAGGTCTCCTCCATCTCGGTGTCGAGGATGCCCTTGATCGGCGCCTCGACCTGGCTGCGGCGCGCCTGGGTCTCCGGCAGCGCGTCGAACGTGCGCGCGAGCGCGGCGACGAGGTGCCGCCGGATCGAGTCGCCGTACACGCGGTTCTCGACCTCGATGATCGAGCGGTCGAACACGTTGAGCAGGAAGTCGTAGCGGATGCCCGCGTCCTTGGCGACGGCCTCGCCGGTGGCGAGGTACTGGCTGCCGGCGATGTCGCGGAAGAAGTCGGACTTGCGCTTCGCGCCGGGCGCGAACAGCGTGTGGGCCTCGGCGGCGAGCCGCCTGAACACTTCGGTCAGCGCCTCTCCGACCGCCTGCGTGCTGTCGCCGAACTTGGCCGTCGCGAGGTTGCGCTGGCAGGTCGCCTCGAGGTCGGCGAGCTGCTCGAGATACTGCTCGGAGCGGAAGTCGCGCTCGAGCTGCGCGAGGAAGCCGTCGAGCGCGCCGTTCAGCGCGCCCGTCGCGCCCAGCGCCTGCCGGAACAGGTAGAAGCGGCCGTTGACGAGCGCCTCCTGCTTGGCGATCGCCGCCGCCGTGTCGTAGTTCGAGCGCGAGTTCGTGATGCCGCGCCCGAGGACGGTCTGGTTCTCGTCGATGACGACGGCCTTGGTGGTCGTCGAGCCCAGGTCGATGCCGATGAAGCAGCGCACGGTGGCCTCCTCTCAGTGCCCGCACGGCCGCCCGAAGGGCAGCGAGTGCCCCCTTGGGAGGGTAGCGAGCGAAGCGAGCTTGGGGGGGATGTTCATCAGTGCGCCGCGGCGGCCGCGGTGCGCTTCTGCTTGACCATCTGGAAGTAGCTCTCCAGCCGGTTCTTCACGTTGGCGGCGGAGAAGTAGCGCGGGTCGACCAGGTCGGTCTCGATGAACGCCGCCGGCTTGCCAGTGCGCTTCTCCACTTCGCGCAGCACGAGGAGCTGCCCGGCCGAGAAGCTGTTGCAGCTCTTGATCGAGTTGATGAGGAGGCCGTCGGCCTGGTACTCGTCGATGTAGCGGCAGATCATGTCGATCCGCGACGGCAGGTTCAGGTTCGTGTAGCAGCCGAGGCAGTACTCGGCGAGCGACTCGAGCGGATGGTCCGGATCGTGGCGGAAGCCGAAGTCGTAGACGCCGCCGACCTTCGCGTACGTCGACGCGACGACGACGGCGCCCTCGTCGTAGAACATCTTCCAGAAGTCGCGGAAGCTCGTCCAGTTGGGCGGCCCCTCGACGACGAGTCGATACTTCTCGTCGGTCATCTCGCCGTCCGGCGTGATCGGGCCCTTCCCCTCGCGCACGCGCTCGTCGATCTCGCCGCGCAGCACGCGGTAGTACTCGGTCGCCTCCGGCATGCCGCGGAACGCCGTGAAGATCGGGCCGATGTAGTAGACGGCGCCGAAGTAGCCGTCGATCGGCGAGGGCCGGTTCTTCGCCGACTGCAGCACGGCGACCAGGTCCTCCTCGGCCTTTGCCGACTCCCGCATGTACTGGCGCAGCCGGTCGATGTCGAACTTGACGCCCGACACGCGCTCCAGCGTCGGGATCACCGTCTCCTTCAGCTGCTTCACCACGTAGTCGCGCATGTTCGGCGCGACCTTCCCCTCGCCCTGGTACGGCACGTGCAGCATCACCGTCTCGCAGCCGTACTTGTGGCGGATCAGCTCGAACCACTTCATGAACGTGAAGCAGCCGGTGTAGGAGAGGAGCAGGATGTCGGGGGTCGGCAGCTTCTGCCCGGTCGGCCCGACCTCGCCGCCCAGCATCATGCCGAGGTCCGCCTTCACGTACGTGCAGACGTCCTCCGACTGCCCGTCGCGCTCGGCGTCCATGATGAACTTGCCGGACTTCTTGCGCATGCCGTTCTGCAGCGCGTTGGTCTCGGGCAGGCTGCGCGCGAAGTCGAAGCACATCAGCAGCTCGTTCAGGTTGCCCGGCACGAACGTCGCCGACACCTTGCGGCCGGTCTCGCGCGCGGTGGCGAGCTCGTTGTAGTTGCTGTTGATGAGCTCCTTCTGCAGCCACATCGCGTCCTCCTTCTGGACGTTCTGCGGCTTCTTGGCGCTGGCGGGCATGGCGGCGGTGGTGGTCATGCGTGGTTCTCCGATGTCGTGATCGTCGACCCTCTCCCCGGTGTCATTCCGAGGAGCGAGAGCGACGAGGAACCTGCTGGTGAACGCGGTGCCACGGGGACGAAAAGCGGATCCCTCGCTGCGCTCGGGATGACAAGGCGGGAGTGACACGCCGACTCGTGCGGGCGCCGCTCATGCCGCGCTCCACAGCTTGATCGAATCGGCGAAGGTGCCGGCCTGCTCGCGGATCGGCGCCATCTGCCCGGTGTTCTCGGCGTACTTGAACGCCGTGTAGGGCACCGTGTGCTTCGCGAGCACGTCCTGCAGCATCGGGCGCTCGAGCAGCGCCGGGTCGCAGAACGAGGGCGCGGCGAACACCACGCCCTCGGCGCCGCGCGTCTTCACCTGGTTCAGCAGGAAGACGCCCTTGTCCTCGCGCTTCGCGTCGTATTTGGCGGCCGTCGACGCCGACCGGTGCAGGAACGCCTTCGACAGCTCCAGGAGCGGCTGCCCGTGCGCCGGCACGTCGTCGAGCAGCCAGCGGGTCACCAGCATGAAGTCGTCGTCGACGATGTAGCAGCCCGACATCTCGATCGACTTGATCAGCGCCAGCGGCGGCTGCTCGCAGAAGCCGCCGGTCAGCACGACGCGCGCGTTGTCGCGCTTCGGCCGCGGCAGCGCGTCGGCCCCCGCGATGTACTCGCGGACGAGCTGCGTGTGCTCCTCCGGCGGCAGCACCATGCCGGCGCGCAGCACCAGGTAGACCTCGGACGTCGGCGCCTGCCACGGCTTCTGCGCCCGGTAGGCGTACAGGTCGCGGATCGCGGCGCGATTCTCGTTGTAGACGCGGATCGAGGCATCGACCTCGGCGTCGGTGATCGGGCTGCCGCGCAGCTTGCCCAACTCGGCGCGCAGCGCCTCGAGCTCGCTCACGTAGAAGGTGCCGCCGACGGCGTCCTCGTAGTTCTGCGGGACGTCGAAGTAGCGGACGAACTTGCTCGGGAACAGGATCTGCCACATGCCCGACAGGTTGCGGATGACGTCGCAGATCGACGGGAACAGCATGCCGTCGAGGCAGTCGAGGCGGCCGGTGAGCCCCAGCTCGATCGTCGAGCGCGGGATGCGGCAGATGTAGCTCTGGTAGTACGCATCGCCCTGGATCACCTCGAGCTGGTCGCCGCCGCCGAGGATGCCGACCGGCAGCATGCCGGCCGCGTGGACGAGCTCGCGCGGAACGTACACCGGCATGTAGCCGATCGCCTTGCGGCCGGGCGCCGCGGCCTTCCACTGCTTGACCGCGTTGAAGTCGAGGTCGTCGAACAGCGACTGGCAGCGCTCGACGAGCGAAATGACGGGCGGAACGTTGGCCATCAGCGGTGCTCCCATTGCGCGGGCCGTCTCGCGAGGAACGCGGCGAGCCCTTCGTTGGCGTCACGGGTCTTCATCAGCGTGTCGAGGTACAGGCGCTCGACCTCGGCAAGGCGGCGCCGCACGTCGCGCACGTAGTCGCCGCGCGCGGCAACGAGCGCGCACGCGAGCGCCGCAGCGCTCTTGCCGGCGAGATGGGCGTCGAAGTAGGCGAGCGCTGCGGCGGCGGGATCGTCGGCGATCGCGTCGACCAGGCCCACGCGCAGCGCCTCGTCCGCGCGCACCGAGCGGCCCGAGAACAGCAGGTCTTCGGCCGTCGACTGCGACACGCGGTGCGGCAGCAGGCAGGAGGCCGCCGGCGCGAAGACGCCGAGCTTCATCTCGGGCTGCCCGAGCTGCGCGTCCGCCGCGGCGAAGATCATGCCGCCGGCCAGCGCGACCTCGAGGCCGCCGCCCAGGCACTGGCCGCGCACGGCGACGACGATCGGCGCCGGGAACTCGAGCATCGCGAGGATCAGCGCGTGCAGCGACGACAGCATCGCCGCGCAGCGGTCGGGCAGGTGCTCCTCGACGCTCGCGCCGAACGAGAAGTGCGGGCCTTCGGCGTCGAGCAGCACGCCGCGCAGACCGGCGCTTCCCCGGTGCGCCGCCAGCGCGCCGGCGAGCGCGGCGATCATCGCCGCGTCGATCAGGTTCGCCTTCGGCCGCGAAAGCGTGAGGCGCAGCAGCGCGCCTTCGCGCTCGAGGCGCGCGGCGAGGGGCGCCGGGTCCGCCACCGGTCAGCCCTTGGCCTTGCGGCCCGGCTGGATCGAGTCGTGCAGCGGCCCGACCCACGACTCGCCGGCGGCGAGTTTCTGGCGCAGCAGCACGAAGTCGACCTCGCGGTCGTCCTTCGGACCTTCGTTGAACGCGGTGAAGCCCGAGCGCGCCTCGGTCATCATGTTGAGTGCCAACCACGCGCGCGAGTTCTCCTTGTTGCGGTTCCACGCGTCGAGCTTCGGCTTGCGCAGCTCCTCCAGTGTCTTGGTCGTGCAGTCCGGGAAGGTCAGCAGCATCTTCGCGCAGAGCTCCTCGACCTTGGCGTCCAGCAGCGACAGGTCGACGGCGCCCTTCGCGAGCAGCGCCTTGCCCTCCTTGAGCGCGTCGCCGGTCTTCGCCTCGCCGAACACGAAGCGGCCGTATTCGTCGGTCATCCGCGCCGTCTCGACCAGCGGGTTCGCGACGAACTGCCCGTCGACCTTGAGTGCCGGCACGATGTCGGTCAGCACGCCCATCCAGTACGCCTTGTGCGCGGAGAAAGGCTCGCACAGCACGCACGCGGCCATCGACCGCTCCGCGCCGGCGATGACCGGCAGGAAATCGGTCGCGCCGCCGATCGGCGCCGAGCCGTGCTTGGGGCCGGCCTGCCCGAAGCGCGCCATGTCCTGCGCGACCGAGAAGTCGCACGCCATGCCGATCTCCTGCCCGCCGCCGATGCGCATGCCGTTGACGCGGCAGATCACCGGCTTGTCGCAGGCGAGGATCGTCGACACCATGTCGTTGAACAGGCGCATGTACTGCCGGTACTCCTGCGGGTGGCCCGCGTAGTACTCGGCGTATTCCTTCGTGTTGCCGCCGGTGCAGAACGCGCGGTCGCCGGCGCCGGTGAACACGACGCAGTTGACGTCGCGCGCGTTCGACGCGGCGCGGAACGCGAGGATCACGCCCTTCACCATGTCGGTCGTGTACGAGTTGAACTGCGCCGGGTTGTCGAGCGTGATCCACGCGTTGTAGAGGCCGGCGACGACGGTGCCGTCGGGGCGGCGCGCGGGTTTCTTCTCGTAACGGATGCCCGGCTTGCCGAAGTCGTCGACGAGGTCGTGGTTCTTGAAGTCGCGCGTGGCGGGGAGGGCGTCGGGGGCGTTCATCGGGTGGCTCCGGATCAGGCGGGAACGAGCACCGCGCGCTTCTTGATCTCGCGGTGGTGGACGGCGGCGAACACGCGGTTGATGTCGTCGAGCGGGTGCGTCTCGACGAAGGGCTTGAGCTTGATCTTGCCGGCGAGCACGAGGTCGAGCGCGGCCGGGTACTGATCGGGCGGGCAGCCCCAGTTGCCGAGCGCGCGCGCGTCGAAGGCCATCAGGTTCGACAGGCGCACCTCGACCTTGTCCATCGTGAACCCGACGACCGACAGCGTGGCGCCGTGGACGAGGAGGCCCCACGCCGTCTGCTGCCCGGCCGCGGTGCCCGAGCACTCGAACACGAACCACTCGGTCGGGCGCAGTCCCTCGGCCTTCGCGAAGCCGGCGACCGCCGCCTTCAACGCCTTGGCGTCGTGCGCGCGGGCGTCGAGCGTCAGCGCGGCCCCCGACTGCGCGATGGCCGCGAGCTTGTCGGCGTCCACGTCGACGGCGACGACCTTCGCGCCGAACGCGTGGGCCATCTGCACGCAGTAGCCGCCGACCCCGCCGACGCCGATCACGACGGCGAGGCTGCCCGGCGTGACGCCGGCGCGGCGCACCGCCTGATACGGCGTGGTCAGCGCGTCGGCGACGATCGAGACCTCGGCGAGCGTCAGGCCGGCCGCGGCGAGCTTCGCCTCGTCGACCGGGCA
>JAXMFM010000006.1:0-5228 GCA_046347755.1 Burkholderiales bacterium
CGGCGGCACGATCGCCGCGTTCGTCGTCGGCCGCAACGACCCGGGCTTCGTCCACAACGGGCCGCTCGCGGGACTGGTCGCCGTCTGCGCGGGCTCGGACGTCATGCATCCGCTGGGCGCGCTGGTGACGGGCCTCGTCGCCGGCGGCCTGTTCGTGTTCCTGTTCACGCAGACGCAGAACCGCTGGAAGATCGACGACGTGCTGGGCGTGTGGCCGCTGCACGGGATCTGCGGCGCGTGGGGTGGGCTCGCCGCGGGGATCTTCGGCGCGAAGGCGCTCGGTGGCCTGGGCGGCGTCGCGTTCGGATCGCAGCTCGCGGGGACAGCGCTCGGCATCCTGATCGCCGTGACCGGCGGGGCGATCGTCTACGGCACCCTCAAGGCGACGGTGGGCCTGCGCCTCGACCACGAGGAGGAGTTCAACGGCGCGGACCTCACGATCCACAAGATCAGCGCGACGGCGGAGCGGGAGACGGCGTGGTGACGCAATTGTCCGCTACATGCCGGCCATTGGCGTCAAAGTCCTCGCCCTTGCTCCGGTTCCGGTTCAGTCGGTGGGAACCACGACAATTTTATGTTATAAAACAAATGTTTGGCGATTTCCTGCCCGGTGCGTGTGGAGTTTTCGGCAACTGGCACAACCTTTGCGGTGATTGGTGCAGGACGCGCCGGAAGGGAATCTCCCTGCCGCCTGCGCCGGACTTTCCCAACTCACCGAATGGACGAAGAAATGAACAAGCGCATCGCCACGAAGTTGCTGCCGGCCCTGGCCGGCGCTGCCTTGGTCGCCGCCGCCGGATCCGCGGCCGCGGCGACGACCTCCACCACCGTGAACGTGACCGCGACCGTCAATTCGGTCTGCAACATGCAGGCGGCGTCGACCGACATCGCGTTCACCACGATTCCTGCGTTCCTCGGGGCCCCGACCGCGCCCGTGGCGGGCAACGTGACGCTCACCTGCAACAAGGGCGCGACGGTCACACTCGGCGTCAGCAATGGGAACAACTTCGGCCTGGGCCAGTCGGGCTCGCTGCGCGCAATGAAGTCCGGCACGTCGGACTACATCTCATACCACGTCTACCAGCCGACCAATGCGACGTTCACCAGCTGCTCGGGCGCCAGCACCGAGTGGACGTCGGCCATTTCGATCAGCTCGTTGTGGTCGGCGAACGGCGGGCCGAATACGATCAGCCTCTGCGGCGTGGTCGACGCGGCCCCGGCGGCCGGCTACGCGGTCGGCGCGTCCTACCTCGACGTCGTCACGGTCACGGCGACGTACCCGTAAGCGGCGCCGGCCCTGCGCGAGGCTGCAGCATGCGTGCAGTGCATGTTGCAGCCTTCGTGCTGCTCGCAGCGGCGAACGCGGCCTGGGGCGGCGGCTTCAGCCTGTCGCCGCTGCGGCTGTCGATCCCGCCGCGCGAGGCATCGGGCTCCGTCGTCGCCGAGAACACCGGCGACGCGCCAATCGTCATCCAGGTCCGGCCGCTCCAGTGGACGCAAAGCGACGGCAAGGACGTGCGCGCCGAGACGCGCGACCTCGTCGTCAATCCGCCGATCTTCAAGCTGGCGCCCGGCGAGCAGCAGCTGGTGCGCATCGCGTCGCGGCTGGGTCCGCCCGCCAGCGACGAGCGCGCGTACCGCGCGGTGTTCACCGAAGTTCCTCCGCGCGACGCGCCGCAGGCGCAGCCCGGGCTGCGCTTCGCGGTCGCCATGGACATCCCGGTGTTCGTCGAGCCGGTCGTGTCCGCGACGCCACCGCCGGTCCGCTGGCAGGTGGAGCGGACGGCCGACGGGGTCCGCCTCCGCGTGGACAACCCGGGCAACGCCCATTTCCGGATCACCGAAGTGCAGTTCACCGCAGACGGCAAGCCGCTCCACAAGCTCGGATTCATCGTCGTCCTGCCGAAGTCGTGGCTGGCCTACGAACTGCCGGCACCGGCGCGGGGCGTCACGTCGATCCAACTATCGGCGGATGGCAGTGACGAGAAGAAAGTCACCGTCGACATCCCGTTGCCCGCCGCGCCGTAGTGCGGTCGCGCTGGCCGCGCTGGCCATGACGATCCCGTGCGTCGGGGTCGCGGCGCCGGACGATTCCGCGCTGGCGGCCGCGATGCGCGACGCCGACGCGCTGCTCGCGCAGGCGGCCGTGGCGGAGCCCGACCTGCTGGCCCTCGAAGCGGTCGTCAACCAGCAACGCGGCGGAACCATCTTCGTTCGCACCGTCGGCGGGATCGCGCTGGAAGAGGCCGCGCTGCGGCGCTGGCGGATCAGGTATACCGAGAGCGCCACCGTGGAAGTCGAGGGCCGGCGGTTCGTTCCGTTGTCGGCGCTGCCCGGCGCGACGGCCAAGGTCGAAGCGCGCACGCAGCGCCTGCTGCTGACGGTGCCGCCGCAGCTCTTCGATCCGAACGCCATCCTGCTGACGACATCGGTCGACGTTCCGCTGGCACCCCCGTCGTGGTCGGCCTACGGCAACTACGAGCTCTTCGGCTATACGTCGAAGGACTCGACCTTCGGGTCGGCGCTGTTCGAGGTCGGGGTCGCGGGGCCTTATGGCGTCGGCATCGCGACCGCCGTGACCAACAGCTCCGAATTGTCCGGGGGGACGACCGGCAAGAACACGCTGCTCGACGCTTATTGGCGTTACGACGACCCCGCCGGCCCGCGCACGTGGATCGCGGGCACCGGCATCAGCCGCGCAGGCGCGTGGGGCCGGTCGCTTCGCTTCGGCGGCGTCAGCTACGGCACGAACTTCTCGCTGCAGCCCAACCTCATCACGTATCCGGTGCAGGCGTTCTCCGGCACCGCCGTGGTGCCGTCGACCGTCGACGTGTTCGTCAACGGGTCGCGCGTCGCGTCGCAGCAGGTCCCGCCCGGCCCGTTCAACATCGAGAACGTCCCGGTCGTCACCGGTTCCGGCGACGTGCAGCTCGTGGTCCGCGACGCGTTCGGCCAGCAGCAGGTCGTCACGCAGCCGTTCTACGCGAGCCGGCAGCTGCTGCGGCCCGGGCTCGACGATTTCACGATCGCGGTCGGCGCCGAGCGGCGCAATTACGGCATCGACAGCTTCGACTACGGGAGCGGGTTCGCCGCCGCCTACTGGCGGCGCGGCCTCACCGACACCGTCACGGTCGAGTTCCTCGCGAACGGTGACAACGACGCGCAGGCGGCGGGCGCCACCGTCGACTTCGTCCCGAACAGCGTAGGCATCGTCACGCTGGGCGCGGCCGGCAGCACCGGCAAGGCGGGCGGGGGCGCGCTCGGCGTCGCCGGCTACCAGTACCAAGGCCCGCGCCTCAACTTCAACGTGCGGTCGACGTGGGCGAGCCCCGGGTTCCGCACGCCCGGCGACGACTCGACGAACCCGTTGCAGCGGATCACGTTCGCGGGCGTTGGCTACAACTTCGGTGTTGCCGGCACGATCGGCGTCGCGTGGGCCGACCAGCAGTACCGGGGTCTGCCCAATGCGAGCAACGGGACTGTGTCGTACGCGACGACGGTCGCGCCGCGCACGTTCCTCAATTTCTCGGTTTCGAGATCGCTGGGCGGCACGGCGCAGACCGGCGCGTTCCTGTCGCTCGTCTATGCGCTCGACGACAAGGTCTCGCTCGGCGCGGACGTCTCGACGACGCGTTCGGGCGGGAGCACGCAGACGGTCGGCGGCGCCGCCGTACAGCGGTCGCTGCCGATCGGCGAAGGATACGGCTACCGGCTGCGGGCGACGACCGACCAGCAGTACTTTGCCGGCGGCGTCTACGCAGGCCCGTACGGGCGCTACAGCGTCGACGTCGCGAGCATGGACGGCGCCACGGCGGCGCGTGGCTCGGTCGCCGGCGGCATCGGCGTGCTGGGTGGCGTCGCGTTCGCGTCGCGACCGATCGTCGACAGCTTCGCGCTGATCCGCGTCGACGAAGTTCCGGGCGTGCACGTCTACCAGAACGGCAACCTCGCCGGCCGCACGGACCAGGCCGGCAACGTCGTGATCACCCAGCTGTACCCGTACGCGGCGAACCGGATCACGATCAACGACCGCGACGTGCCGATCTCGATCACGCTGGACTCGCGCGAGCGACTGATCGCGCCGTACTACCGGTCCGGCGTCGTCGTCGACTTCGGCGCGCGCCGGGTGCTCAATGCGCTGGTCGAGGTGCGGCTGCCGGACGGAAGCCCGCTGCCCACCGGGGCGGAGGTGCGCCGTCGCGACGGCGGCGTCTTCTATCCGGTCGGCGAAGGCGGCGAAGTGTTCATCTCGGATCTCGCGCAGGGTACGCCCTACGACGCGCGCTGGAACGGCAGCCGCTGCGAATTCGTCGTGGAAGCCGGCGCCGCGACGAACGAGCCGATCCCGCGGCTCGGACCGATCTCGTGCGTGCGTGCGAAGGAGTGAGCATGAACCGACACCTGTGTGCGTTGCTCGCGGCCGTCGCGGTTGCATTCGCGTGGTCGACGCCGGCGGCCGCCGCATTCACGTGCTCGGTGACCGCGCCGGGTTCGATCAACTTCCTCGTCTACAACCCGGCGTCGGGCACCCCGGCGCTCGGCAGCACCGACGTCACGCTGACGTGCACGCACGTCAGCGGCGGCACCGAGCGCATCGACTGGACGATGGTGCTGACCAACGGCGGTTCGGGCAACTGCAACGCGCGCGCGCTCGCCGGCCCGTCCGGCACGCTCAACTACAACGTCTACCAGAACAACATCGCCGGCGGCGTCTGGGGCAACGCCGGCTGCGCGACGTTTCCGGCCGGACGCCTGACGGTCGGCCCCGGCGCGGGCAACGGGACGCGCGCGACGACGCAGACGCTGTTCGGGCAGATCCCGATCGGCCAGTACGTCAATGCGGGTATCTACACCGACAGCCTGCTGCTGACGGTCGAGTACAACTGAGGACAGGCGCAGGCGCGGCGCTACGTCCGCGTCCGCTGCGCCTTCCGGACGTCGGGCACGCGGCGCAGCCCGCGCAGCACCTGCGCCAGGTGGCGACGGTCGCGCACCTGCACGCCGAAGAACATCGCGAGCACGTCGCCGCCGTCGGGCCGCTCCATCGACACCGTGTCGATGTTCGCGCCGGCATCCGCGATCGCGAGGGCGACGTCCGCGAGCAGCCCGCGCCGGTCGGCGACGAGCAGGCGGATGCCGGTGCCGAACACGCCCTGCACGTCCGGCGCCCATTCGACGTCGACGAGTTCCGACGGGTCGAGCCGCTGCTTTCGGAGCGTCACGCACTC